>CAXHBG010000065.1:0-2382 GCA_964015055.1 uncultured Thermoplasmata archaeon | reverse complement strand
TACTCCAGTACTTATGGCTTCTCTTTTGGCAATGGCCGCCGGCGTTATGCTTCTACTTTCCCTAATCGATCTGTGGATTGTCCAAGCATTGGAATTTGGTTTCATCTTAATTACTTTTAGCTTTTTAATTGGAACCTTAACAGTCTATGTAGCAAATTATTTTTTGTCAGATAATAAAGATACATCAGAGCTTAATGAAGATCAAATATTATATCGTTCTGGAATATTAACTGCTGTCGCTTTAGGTATCCACAATTTTCCTGAGGGCTTAGCTATGGGGGTTGCAGTTCTTGAATCTGCTCAGTATGGTGTTGTATTGATGATTGCAATTGCACTTCACAATATTCCCGAAGGAATAGCTGTTGCAGCTCCAATAAAAGCAGGTAAAGGAGGGGCGATGAAAGCTGCAGGTATTGCTTTATTGACTGGTCTTACTGAACCACTAGGTGCTCTTTTTGCTTTGCTAATATTAGGTTCATTTTTGACTCCTATAATGATAGGGTGCTCTCTTGCTTTTGTTGGGGGTATTATGACAGTTGTAAGTTTCAAAGAATTGATACCACAAGCTGTCAATCAGGGCCGTCCGAAATACTTGGTTGTAGGAATTATATTTGGTGCAGCTTTGATGCAACTAAGCCTACTTCTTTTAGGGGAATAATTAGGCAAGTTTAGTCTGCTTACCTTTGACCCATTTTTTACCTTTTCTGGAACCTTTGCGGCTACCGTGTTTAGAGTTTATCTTTCTCGAAATTCTACGAACTTTCTCACTTCCTCTTGCTTTGTAAGAATTTCTCACTCCTTCAAGTCTTGCCTCTTTTTCATCAACAATAGGTCTCGGGTAATTTTTTCCTATCACACAATTAATTTGCCTTTGCATTGTTTTGCTCATCTTCCATGGCTCGTGTATGTAGTGTGTTGGTACCATACTTAATTCAGGCACCCATTTTCGGATGTACATTCCATCAGGATCGTGGTCCGTTGATTGTTTAAGAATAGAATATGCTCTAACTGTGTTTATCCCAGTAGTTCCGCTTTGCATAGAAACTTGTGACCAGTGAATTCCTGGTTCATAATCTATAAATTGTCTTGCTAAGTAATTTCCACTTTCTTTCCACGGTAACCACAGAGTATAGCTTGCCACTGACATTAGCATAGCTCTCATTCTAAAGTTAATCCATCCAGTAGCTCTTAGCTGTCTCATGCAAGCGTCAAAAAAAGGCCAACCTGTCTTGCCTTCTTTCCACATCTCAAATCTATCTGGATCCAATTTTCTGTTCAATCGTTTATCTAGTTCATGATTCATTGCTTTAGATCCTAATGTTGGTTGTAACTCAAGTTTTTGTATGAAGTGACAATGCCAAGCCAGTCGACTTTTGAATGAATTAATGCTGGCAATCCATTTTTTCCTTGAATCACTTTTTTCTAAAGTTTTCAAATATGCAACTCTTTCATTAGCTTTTTTGATAATTTGCCTAATTGATATACATCCTGTGCTAATGTAGTGAGATAATCTTGAGCAACTATTTTCTCCTGTAATAGGGCTTGACATTTCATACCTATAATTCATACCCCTTTTGTTTAGGAACGTGTCTAGATTTTTTTTAGCTTCAATTTCCCCTGGTCTGTATTTATCTCTTAGTTTTCTAGGAATAATCCCAATTTCTTTTGACGAAGAAATTGAATCTATTCCTAATTCATTTTCAAACTTCAGATAGTCAGGAGAAGGAATGATATCTTGCGACAATCTCTCAGTTCTTAACTTATACCAATTATCTCTATTGTTTAGTCCTCTAATAACTGCATTAGTAGGAAATTCTATCCAATTCAATTTCTTAGATTTACACCAATTTCCAAATCTGATATCTCTTCTGTAAGACCATTCAGTTCCGATTTCTTCGTGACTGTAAATATTTGATATTTGGTATTCTTTACTCAAATTTTCAAACACATTAATGATTTCATCGTGAAGAATTAACATTTCACCTCCTAAGTCTCTAATCCTAGATTGCAATTCAACGGCACATTGGATTTCCCAATCAATATGAATCGGATCTGTATCCTTCTCTTTCAATCTGGATGGTTCGATGACGAATATTCCAAGAAAATTATTGTTACTTTTTGCAACTTCGTTGATCGGAGCATGATCTTCTAACCTGAAATCTCTCTTAAACCAAACGATATCAACTTTCACATTAAATAATCCCATATCAGATATTTAAATGATGGCTCATGCAGCATAATGGATTGGGTAGAAGGTATTGGATTATTTGCAGGTTTTCTGGGAGTATCTGGGTGGTATCCTCAACTTAAACGAGTTTGGATTGAAGGCAGAGCAGATGGAATAAGTGTACCAACCTTCGTTGTTATTTGTATTTCTTTAAC
>CAXHBG010000064.1:0-2435 GCA_964015055.1 uncultured Thermoplasmata archaeon | reverse complement strand
TTGTTTTATAACCCCCCTAAGTCGACAACTGCCCGATACGGTCCGAGAACTGCTTTCGGGAAATTATGGTAAAAAATGAGTAAAGGAACGGCTGCACAGGGTAAACGCCAGAGACAGACCCACTTGATATGTAGAAAATGTGGCCGACACGCTTATCATATGCGTAAAAAGAGATGTGCTTATTGTGGATTCGGAGCAAGCGCTAAGAATCGTAAATATAAATGGGCAAAAACTCACTAATCAAATTTTAATGAAAAGACTAAATCCCCCCTTTCACATGTTCAATTGATAATTAAATGTGCGGTATTCTTGGAATTTTAGCTAATAAAGGTCCAATCAGCAATTTATTGTACGATGGCCTATTAGTTTTACAGCATCGCGGCCAAGACGCTGCAGGTATTGTTGTATCTGATGAAAATAAATTACACTTAAGAAAAGATAATGGATTAGTTAATGATGTTTTTCAAAAGGAGCACATCCATAATTTAAGAGGAAGGGCTGGAATTGCACACGTAAGGTATCCAACCGCCGGTACGGCCTCTGCCGCCGAAGCCCAACCACTTTATGTTAATCATCCTTATGGAATTTCACTGGCTCATAACGGAAATTTGACTAATGCGGAAGATCTAACTAAAGAACTCTACAAAGAAAATTTAAGGCACATTAATACTAATTCTGATTCTGAAATTCTACTAAATATTCTGGCAAACGAACTTGAAAATAACCGACAAGAGACCGAATCACCTAATCTAAAACCAGATGATTTGTTCAAAGCTGTAACTGGATTACACAAAAGATGTTCTGGTGGATACGCTGTAGTAGGAATGATTGCTGGATATGGCCTGTTTGCATTTCGTGATCCAAACGGAATTCGACCTTTAGTCTTCGGAAAAAATAATACTGGTGATGATTATTCCTGGGGCATTTCCTCTGAAAGCGTCGCCCTCAACTCACTTGGGTTTGATGCCGTGAGTGATTTGGCTCCTGGAGAAGCTATGTTCATTGATGATGATGGAAACCTGTTCAGAGAGCAATGTAGTGAAAATACTAAATTATCTCCATGCATTTTTGAATATGTATATTTCGCTAGACCTGATTCAGTTATTGACGGAGTTTCAGTACACCAAGCTAGACTTAACATGGGTACCAAATTAGCTCAGAAAATATTGAAAGAATGGCCTGAGCACGATATTGATGTCGTTATACCTGTGCCTGATAGTGGAAGAATTTCCGCAATTCAAGTAGCAAAAGAATTAGATATTGACTATCGTGAAGGTCTAGTTAAAAATCGATACATTGGAAGAACATTTATCATGCCTGGTCAGTCATTAAGAAGAGATTCTGTAAGAAAGAAATTGAATACCGTTGAACATGAGTTTAAAGGTAAGAAAGTACTCTTAGTTGATGATTCAATAGTTAGAGGAAATACTTCAAGAAAAATAGTTGAAATGGCAAGACTCTCCGGAGCAAAGAAAGTTTACTTTGCATCAGCTGCACCACCTGTACGATTTCCAAATGTTTATGGAATTGATATGGCTGCATCAAGCGAATTCATAGCTAATAAAAATACAATCGAGGAAATCGCTGATAATATGGGTGCGGATAAATTATTTTATCAAGATTTAGAAGATTTGGTAGAAAGTGTAAAGTTTGAAGCTACTGGACCCCAAGAATTTGACACTTCATGTTTTAATGGATTTTATGTAACTGAAAATGTTTCATCAGAATATTTAGAGAAAATTGAAAAAATAAGAAGTGATTCTTCAAAAAACCATGCAGGTGCTAATGAAGAACCTATTGGAATACATAATCAAGGCTAATTCCAAAGAAAAAAAGTTTCGTTCCCAAACCTTAAGGCTTGAATTATTTCACCTTGCCAATTAGATGGAGAAACGGCTTCAACTGTTTGGTGTGTGTAAGGATCAAGAAGTAAAAATTGATCATTCCTAGAACTAATTATCTGGACTTCTACAGGCTTATCCAAAATATTCGGAGTTCTAAGAGTATCTATCTCTACCATTTTTTTCGTGTAAGGAGCTTCCATCAATCTTAATTTAGCTTTTCTACGATCTAGCCTAGTAACTTTGTAAACTTTTTCTTGTATTAGTAAATGATCGCCCACCAGAAAACTAGGTAACCTTACTCCAAAAGTATGTCTTAAAAGATCTCTGCCATCTTTACGACCTACTAAAGTATTGGTTTCATTCACATGCCCTCCGAACTGAATCATTAATTCCCTGGCTAAAGAGCGTGCTCGTTCTGTAGAGGACAATTGAAAATCAAAACCTCCCTTAGCGGGTCCATTCTCTGTAGAAAAAAATTCCGGTGGGGATGAGTCTATGTCTTTGAAAACTTTTTCGACTGCCGCATCCAAAACAGTTTTTTGTTTAGTTCTTATTTGTAATATGGCCTCATAATATCCTCCCGCGTGGCGA
>CAXHBG010000063.1:0-2512 GCA_964015055.1 uncultured Thermoplasmata archaeon | reverse complement strand
TACCAGTTCTGTGCATGTTAACTCCGTCAAAACTGTTAGCACCATTGTCTGTTGTGTCAGATATAGTTCCAGCAATACCAATTTCATCTTCAGGTGCTTCCATTGTTTCAATCCACTTACCAACACCAATTTCTGCTTGAACAAAATTGTTTGGCATACCTTGATCACCTGTATGAACCACTTCTGCAGTCAAAACGTCCATACCTGCACTAGTGAAAAGAACATGACGTGCCTTGTTTGGATCAAGACCATCGTAAATTCTTTGGTATCTATCATTGGTTTTGTTAAACGTAAATACTATACTATCGCCATTTTGTATTGAATCCTCAATATGCATAGGGTGGCCCTCAGGGAAAGCACGTGTATCAAATGTGCTATCAAACAAAATTTGGCCAAATTGATTCTTCAACTTCAAGTGTACAGCTGTGCTACTTTGAGGCAACATTCCGTAGTTTGTAACAGTTATTCCAATGTCAACCGGAACCATAGCTTCTACTGATCTCCAGTACTGAACGTGGTTAGGAATATCTACACCACCAATTCCCATGTCTACATTCTTAGATGATTCTTTTGTAACTTCCATCCAAGACAAAATTGATGCAAAAAAATCTGCTCTGTCTGATCTCTTATTGAATACTCCCATTTCATCTGCAAAGTGGAATGCTTTATGAGTTTGTGTTCCTGCATAGGTTTCAGATGGGAACTGAACTGCGTGATATTCATGCCCATCTGCAGCACCTTTCCTTTGATCGTACCAGAAGGCACCTACCGCTTCAGGACCAGTTGGCTTAATACCACACGGCCTGTCTAGATAGTGAACGCCTGCTGTGTCTGTTGCATACTCTTTACCTTCAAAGATAGATCCCGAAACTCCTTTCATAGGATTAGATGTTCCTCCAACAATTAAGTAAGATGAGGATTGAGTATCTGAGTGCAAGTAAGTATTTTCAAATTGTCCTGAGTATGCGTCCACCCAATCAGTCATTTGTGTTAGAAGAATGATATTTCTGTTTTCTACATGAAAAGTATCACTTGTACCGTCTTCTCCGTCAAGGTAGTCGCCCAAAACTGAGGTTTCTGATGAACTGAAAATGTTAGTATTCCAACCTGAATACCAAATTATTACTTCGTAATCATCTAATAGTGATAGTCCAGCATCTCCAGATGGAAGCTCTTTGTTAACACCACCCCAATTCCCTCCTCGGAAGACATCAAAAGAGTAACCTCCATCATTCAAAGCTGTTTCAACATGAGAAGCTTCAATCCATGGACCTGACATCCATCTTTCCGCATCGTCATCCATGAGAAGAACTTTAGCGTCACCAGGCTCTTGTCTGGCAGGTGAAAATTTACCTTCTGCCATGGTCACAGCAATCGGCATTTCATCTCCATCCATAGGCGCTGGATTAGATTCCTCTACTATTTTTATTTCTCCTTCAGATTCGGAGACTAATGCTTCACCAAGGGTAATTCCCGAGGTTATTTCTACTTCTTCATCTACGCCTTCACTTGCTGACGCCATAGCAGTAAAACTGCTGAGCGTAAACAAAGCTACGACGAGAATTGCCATCATCTTCCCATAAAAGGAACTTGATTTTGATACGTTTGTATTCATTTTTTGCACACCTTCGCGTTTTGTCCTATTACCGTATTACCATAACAGTAAACGGTTACATACCATTGACAAGGTCTTAATAAAAGAATACCCAACTTTTTAATAACTAATATAAAAACTTACTGGTTTGTATTTTGGACATTAAATTTAATTTCTCCGTATGTCAAACACGAAAAGTGATGATGAAGGAGAGTATGCGTGGACTTCCCTTTTAGCTATGCATTCAAAATCTTCAGCTAAATATTCTGATAATTGGAATGAATCATCTTTTGGACAAATACAGTAAAAATGAATCATTCCCATTTTAACGACTAATTTCATAGCTTTATCAAGATAAGGCAAGCAATTAGTAGGATTGTTCAAAATTATTCTGTCGAACTTTTGTGGTCCGAAATCATAATCCTCAAATTTCGAAGTAAAAAAACTAAAATATTTTTTATTTATTCCGTTACTATCAAAATTTTTTAAGGCCCACTTCACAGCTTCAGGATTAGAATCTAGAGACGTTACTTTACACCCCTTCATTGCCACAGAAATGGAAAAAGGAGCCACTCCCGCAAAGGCATCAAGCACATCTTCATGGTTGTTTACAAGTGAAGATAACCTTTCTCTTTCAGTGGCCAATCTAGGCGAGAAATATACTTTAGAAATATCTGCCTCAAATTTCATACCATTTTCTTTGTGGACTGAAATAAAGTTATTATCTCCTGAAATTACTCTTAAATCTCTGATTCTAAATTCACCGCGGACTCCTAAATCAACACAAATTGTTTTGATATTTTTATGAGACAAAAGCAAAGCTTCAGCAATCTGCCGCTCATAAACTTCAGAGTCTCTTCTAAGCCTTAATATCTGTCTCTTATACACATCTCCGAGCCCACGAGACGTCAACAGATC
>CAXHBG010000062.1:0-2588 GCA_964015055.1 uncultured Thermoplasmata archaeon | reverse complement strand
AGATCTGTTGACGTCTCGTGGGCTCGGAGATGTGTATAAGAGACAGTCATAATTCCACTTCACATTAAAGTTATATAAAATTTTCACTCAAGATATTTTTCAATTTCAGCAGCTAATCTACTTTCTGATAAAATGCCTGAATGGCTGTAAACAATTTCTCCATTTTTGATAAAAGCTAAGGAAGGATACGATGAAAAACCATAATCTCTCATCAAATCTCCAGATGGGTCATACAAATGAGGGAATTGCATATTATATTCTATTTTGAAATTTGCAATACTTGAAGCTGAATCTTGCCCACTCCCTAACTTGTAGCCACCGATTGCAAACATATCTACTTGTGATGAATAATTTGCATGGACATCGTTCAGTATTGGTGCTTGTGTTTGACAAGCCCCGCATTTAGAGTTAAAAAATTCAACAATTGTCAGACGATTATTGTAGTAATCTTCAGAAGAGTAAATTTCACCTGACTGTGGATCTTCAAGCTCCCATTCCTCTGCACTAGGGTCTCCTAATTCGTAGAAAAATGCAAAATATACTCCTAAACCTACCACTAAAATAACTGCTAGGGGGAGACCATAGGTCCACAATGCATCATTAGCTGAAGCTCTCCTAGCTTTCATTTTATCTTTAAAATCTTTAGATGATTTTTTTTCTAATTTACGCTTCCTCTTCGATGCCATTTTTGTTAATTAACTCCTTTATTTCACTACCATATTCAGTTATGCAGAAAAAAGTTGCTGCGATTGTTAAAACAAAAGCCACTACGCAGAAAGGGCACCATTCGTGAATTATGAATGCCTCTGCATAAGTTAGATATGAACCCAAAACAACACCAATTACACCAGTAATTGGTAAGAGAATTATATTGTAGTATGTACGCTCTAAGTCCATATTCAAATATCTGTCTAAGGACAAAATTATTAACATCAAAAATCCAGCTACTCCCAACCAAGCCACTGGAATGCCAAATAGTTTTGCCTGATCGCTAGCCAGAACTACACCACAATCAAGACCTGGAAGGTTTTCAGTCGGGCAGCCTGCACCCTGGGAAATTAAATGATGTAAGTATGACAAATAAATCGCATCAACAAGGCCGATGAAAGAAATGATCATTATAATTTTTAATGATCTATCTTCCGATTCCATACTCATTAAGCATTCATTATCATAACATATAAATAAGTAACATTTATCATCACTAAATTCAACCAAGATAAACAAAGACATTTATTAGAGGCTTTGTGTAGGTATTAGTGATATATTATGCACGGACCATCTGAAGGAGTAAGTGAAGAAACTGATGAAGCGAATTCTGCCGTAAAAATAGTTGGTGGAAACGTTTTCGTAGAACTAGACCCAGATCATCCTGGATTCAAGGATGAAGGCTATCGATCAAGAAGAAATGAAATTGCAAAAATTGCACTTGAATGGAACGAAATGTCCATGGACGAAAGAAGAACAAAAAAGATTCCACATGCCCCATATTCTGAAGATGAAGATGCTGTGTGGGCTGCGATTATGGAAAGAATTACTCCTGTTCATGAAAAATACGCATGTAAACAATATCTTGAAAATGCAAAGAAATTAGGATTACCTATCGATAAAATACCACAATTACAAGAAGTCAGTGAAACATTAGAAGAAATGACTGGATTCAGGCAAGAACCTGTAGGAGGTTTAGTCCATCCCAAAACATTTCACACTGCTCTAGCAAATAGAGTGTTCCTTTCAACACAATATATAAGACACTCATCAAGACCATTTTACACGCCTGAACCTGATGTTGTACACGAACTTGTTGGACACACTGCAATGCTAGGCGTACCAGAATGGGCTGAACTCAATGTTCTCTTTGGAAAAGCAGATATGAGAACTGAAAGTGAAACTGCAATTAATCGCCTTGGGTCTGTCTACTGGTATGTTCTTGAATTTGGAACTTGTCGTGAAGAAGGGAATGTGAAATCGGTAGGGCCTGGATTATTATCCTCCTTTGGAGAAATGGAACATGCTTGTGCATCTGGCGAGGTTGAATATAGAAAACCTAATTTTGAAGAAATGGAAACTCTCGCATATGACGTTACAAAATATCAACCAATATTGTACGTCTGGGATTCATTTGAAGAGTTGTACGAAAAAACAAAAGAATTTGTAACGAATTGGGGAACTGATAACGATCCAAGAAAAGATTTACATCAATAATTTACTCTTCTTTGTAAGCATATTCCTGTAACTTTTCTAAAGGTACCATCTCTAAGGCTGATTCATGAGTAGCTTCCAGAACTACGTAAGGTGCCATTCCTGAATCGTAAGCCTCTACCCACCTCGAAAGGCATAGGCACCACCTATCTCCTTCCTTTAATCCTGAGAATCCCGGCGCTGGAGTGCTGAGATCATTTCCTGCTCCTTTTGAAAATGCCAAAAAAACATCAGTCATAACTGCACAAACAACATGCCTACCAAAATCACGTTTATCAGTGTTACAGCAACCATCTCTAAACCAACCAGTCATAGGATCTGTTGAGCAAGACTCTAACTCTGTCTCTTATACACATCTCCGAGCCCACGAGACGTCAACAGATCTC
>CAXHBG010000061.1:0-2595 GCA_964015055.1 uncultured Thermoplasmata archaeon | reverse complement strand
GTTCTCGGACCGTATCGGGGTGATGCTTCACCTGAAGGGGTTATAAAATAATTTGTTTAGCCTAATCCTATAGTTTTGTAGTCAAAACCCGCTTTTTCAGCTTCTTTTGCATTCAGAGCTCTTCTTCCATCGATTAAAACATTACCGTTCATTCGTTCTAGTAAGGATCGCAAATCCAAGTTCTTGTAGATGTTCCATTCTGTCATTATAATTACACAATCAGCTTTTTCAGTAGCCAATTCGGGCGTTGGCATCATTGGTATGTCTATTATTTCTTTGAAATTAGTCATTCCTTCAGGGTCGTGAGCTGTCACTTCAGCTCCTTTTTCAATTAATTCTTTTATAACAATTTCACTTCGACTTTCCCTTACATCATCTGTATCTGGTTTGAAGGCAAGACCCAGGATTGAAATTTTCTTTCCTTTAAGAATTCCTAGCCTTTCTTCAGCCATTCTAACTATTATCTTCGGTTGTATGTCATTAACCTCTAAAGTAGCTTTAAGCATGAGAGACTCTACGTTTGAGTTTTTCGCAGCTGCAGCCAGAGCTTTGACATCTTTTGGGAAGCATGAACCTCCGAACCCAGCTCCGGCTCTGAGGAACTCAGCTGAAATTCGACTATCCAATCCCATTCCTTCAGCGACTTCCTGAAAATCAATTCCCCATATGTTAGACATATTTGCAATTTCATTTACGAAAGAAATCTTTGCAGCCAGGAAAGAATTAGAAGCGTATTTTATCAATTCTGCAGTTCTTGGAATACACTCTAGTTTAGTACATTTGTAAGGCTCGTATAGGTCGTATAAAGTTTTTTTAGCAATTTCGTCTGCATATCCAATTACAATTCTATCAGGATTTTGAGCGTCATGTATTGCACTTCCTTCTCTTAAAAATTCAGGATTCATTCCTATTCCTAGTTTTTCTCGTTTCCAGCCACTTTTCTTTAATATATTTGGCATTACTACGTCTTCAGTGGTCAATGGTACTACAGTTGATTTTACAACTACAGTATGTTCCTCACTCTTATCTCTAAGAGCTCTTCCTATTGTTGATGATGCCGATTTAATATAACTTAAATCAATGTTTCCATCTTTATCTGAAGGTGTACCTACGCATATGAATGTAATATCAGAATTTCTTACATGTTGTTCAATTTCAGTAGATCCAATTAGATTCTTAGTCCTAATTCCCTTTTGTATAAGTTCTTCAAGTCCAGGTTCGAATATTGGAGACTTTCCGCTGTTTAGAAGGTCTATTTTTTCTTCTAGAATATCTAAACACACTACTTGATTTCCTAAATCGGCTAGCGTAGCGCCTGTCACTAATCCAACATACCCTGTCCCTATAACGCTGACTTTCACAATTTTGCATGGGAAGACCTACATAAAATGCTCTCTATTGACTCTAGTGGTATCTGAACTAATTGTAAAAAAGCGTAGGCCGATTAACAAAAAAGAGGCACGTTCTATCAAAGAAGGTATATTGTCAACTCACAATATTGAAATGCCTATCTCAGCAGGCAAATTTGAAATTGGTAAAACCGATAATTTTGATGTCTTAATTTCGAAAGGTAACATCATCGCGCTTATTGATAATAATTTGGTACATTTAGCAGTGAGAGGTTTACTCATGAATTCAGTAGAAAGAGGCTGGGTTCAGGTTGATATGGGTGCAGTTCCTTATGTCTGTAATGGGGCTAATACTATGTCGGCAGGGATTAATGATGTGAGCCCAGAAGTTGCCAAAGGTCAGCACGTTTGGATAAGGGAGGAAAACCATCATAAACCATTAGCAATTGGTATAGCATTGATGGACGCAAAAGAGATGCTTACGTCTGAAAAAGGTAAGGCTATAAAGTCATTACATTATATAGGCGATAAGATTTGGAACTACGGCATCAAAGATTAGTGTAACAAAAATGAGGAAAATAGGATTGTTTCTGTCATGTGCATTTTTACTATTATTTTTAGCTAGTAGCGCAGGAGGAGAAACTTTCGCCTCAGTTCCTTTGTATATCTCTGGAGAGCCTGAAGGTACTTTGTCAGTTGACTCGCCATCTGGTTCGAATGTTGAATCCGTAGTGATAGCATCTAGTGAGCAAGATCAGCAGGGTGTTTTTAGGGAAATTGGTAGATGGAGTACAGGTTCGTTAGACATTGATTCTAATATTTCAGGAGATTGGTCTGGAAATGCTTGGGTTTCAACTAATAGGGATGCTAATGTTATCCTAAGGTATACTATCGTGCAGGATGGAAATAATTTAGATGCTTTTGAATTTTCAGAAAATGTTGCAGCTGGAGATACTGTTGAAATTACAGGTTCTTCAGACTTTGATTTAACTAATCTTGATACTTCCCCGATAACTTTGTTGGTGGAGGCAAGTTGGACTGCCCAGGCAGGTACTCCGCCACCTACGCCACCTTCAAATACTACAATTCTAATGGAATATGGCTCTTCATCCAGGAATACTGGAGTAGATTTGTCCATAAGCTATGTTCAGATAAGAAATGGCGGTGAACCTTTTGTAAATGAAGGCCAATCTGAAGTAACTGTCTACGTTAAAGTATACTCGGCATTTGGTGTGGATGATATTTT
>CAXHBG010000060.1:0-3011 GCA_964015055.1 uncultured Thermoplasmata archaeon | reverse complement strand
GACCTTTAACCGGGTAATTTGTGTGGTTTAGCTAAATTTGCTTCCATTAATTTCAGCTCATCAATTCCGCTTATTAGTATTTTAGAATCGGGTGTAAGTTCTTCGTCTGAAATTTTATCTTCATAATCCATTTTTGAAAGAATATATTTCATACAGTTTAGCCTTGCTTTTTTCTTGTTATCTGACCTAACTATAGTCCAAGGTGAGAGCGTTGTGTTTGTTTCTAATAACATTTGGAATTTACGCATAGTATATTCGCCCCATAAATCTTGAGCCTGCATATCTACTGGAGATAATTTGTACTGTTTTAGAGGGTCTTTAGACCTTTTTTCAAAACGCTTTAGTTGCATTTTCTTAGAAACTGAGAAATAAAGTTTAATCAAAATTATTCCTTCTTTAACCAAAATACGCTCAAAAATAGGTGCGTACTTCAAGAACTTTTTATGTTGCTCGTCTGTACAAAAACCCATTACTGGTTCGACCATAGCTCTATTGTACCAGCTTCGATCAAAAAGTACCATTTCACCTGCGGCTGGAAGATGATCAGTATATCTTTGGAAATACCATTGAGTACGTTCGGTATCGCTTGGCTTTTCTAAAGCTACGACTCGTGCACCTCGAGGATTCAGATGCTCTCTGATTCTCTTGATAGTTCCACCTTTTCCAGCGGCATCACGACCCTCGAAGAGCATAACAATTCTTTGACCTGTTTTTTTAACGTGATTTTGCAACTTAAGAAGTTCTATCTGTAACTTTAGTTTTTCTTCTTCATATGCAATCGTAGATTTTGGAATCCAAATTTGAACTTTTTTTTCAGATTCTTTTCCATCTTTATTTTTTAGAGCTTCTCCCTCTGAAAGTTTAACTTTCTTTTCAGTGCCCATGCTAAATTACACCTACAGGCAAATATAAGATTTATGATTCAAGCGTGATTCGCTATTAATCAGATTCCCAATTATTAGGATTTCCGCGTCCACTGATTTCAGAAGAATCGGTCCAGTTAGTCTCACGCCACATTGCGTGGCCCCATGCTACACCTGCCGCACTCGAGCCTGAGAAATCCGCACCAGATAAATCTGCATAGTCAAAATGGGAATCAGATAAGTCTGCCAAGGTAAGGGCTGCACCTCTAAAATTCATGCAAGATAATTCAAGACGGTAGCAACCGCTTGTAAAATTATACGGCCAGCCCTGATTGAAACCACTACCTCCCGGACCAGGTTCTGTATCCCAACCTAACGTAGAACCGCCAAAATGTACGTTCGTCATGTCAGCTCTACGGAACTGTGTGTCTACGAAGCGCGCATTCGTAGGATAGAATTCAGAAGTGCGGAACCGTTCTGCTTCCTCATTATTCATCCAATTGAAATAATAATAATATCCTTCTGGCAACTGTGTAACACATATTTTTGAATTGTCAAGTTTTGTATTATTCAAATCTGCGCTCATAAAATCAACGCAGTTAACATAACGAGAATTATCAAAAAACACCATACCGTATTCATCTAACCATTCTTGATCTTGAGATTCATCAAGCTCATCTGGATCGTCTGAATAATCATTGCAGTCATTGGTATCTCCATCACCATTCTCATCAATACAGTTTTTGAAATAATTACCTCCAGCCTTCATAACAGACAAAAAGCCAGAAGGAAGGCTTGGACTTACTTCCATGGTTGAGTGAGACATGTCTGCAAATGCAAAAGTAGCTTCAATAAAAGATACTGAAGCATAAGTTACTCCTACCATCTTCGTAGATGGTCCATCTGCAATTTTAGAAAAGTCTGATTTATCGAAATTACTGACTTCAAAAGTGCTATGATCTAAACTTGCCCCTTTCCAAGAAGATTCTTGACCTTCTACAAAGTAGAAATAACAGTCATTGGCCTTGACGCGATCAAAACTAGATCCAATTAAACTTGTGTGATGAATAATACAATTGTGCATCTCAGTATTATCAAACATTGAATTCTCAATACTTGAGTCTACAATTTCTACTGCATTCCAATATGAATTGGAAACACTAGTTGCTTCAAAGTTTACTAAACGGAAGTATGCGCCGTTAGCGTGACTGTTTTCTAAATTTGCACCTGAGAAATTATTCCCTACAAATCTAGCACCGTTTAAATTCGCGTCACTTAAATCTACATTACTAAAGTCTATACCTGATAAATCTTGGCCTGATAGGTCTACTCCAGTTAAGCTAAGGTTTGAGGCTCCTTCTTCCTTGATTCTCTGAACCATTAGCATTTTCATAAAAACATGTCTTTCATTTTCATCCATCAAACTCATCAATGTTAATTGATTCAATCCGTTAACTAGCTCAGCTAAGTCGTTTGACATGTTAGATACTTCAAGCTGAAGCAAAAATTGATCTCTCTTAATCTCAAGCACACCTAAGTTTTCAATATCTTCATTTAGTTTTTTAACATCATTTTCTAAATCACTAATCATATAGAAAATTGAAGAATTCGTTGATTCTTGAGACGATTTTAGTGCATTGAAGTCATTCAGAAAATCATTTAATTCTTTCTTCAATGCTTCAATGTCTTTAGTCACATTACTGAGGTCATTCTGACCTACGGGGTCAATTTGTTCATCTCGGTCTAGAACCTCAAGTTCTGAGGATTCATCGCCCCCGATACAACCTGTAAAACTTGAAACGCAAAATAGCATTACAATTATCACTGCTTTGTTCATAATTTAGCAATGTAGGTATCTATTTATTATTTAGAAAATCTACTCAAAAAATCCCAAGCAATTTGAGGCGTATCCACTCCTCCAGGATTGCCTGGTTCAGGTGAACCGGGATCATTTTTCAAATATACATTGTGGGCTGCAAGATTGAGTGAAACTAGAGCAACCTCAGAACCATTGTCGCAGTCTGTAAATTCCTGTACAGTGTAGCCTGTATTTGTCTCACTAAGAGTAGGAAGATCTTCTGTACAGCCATTCATTTCCTTCCATTCAAACAGATTTTGCTCGGCACCCGTAAACCATACTTGTTGCTG
>CAXHBG010000059.1:0-3408 GCA_964015055.1 uncultured Thermoplasmata archaeon | reverse complement strand
CCGCGTGCGGTAATCATAAAGGTGTATATTGATAACATTTACATTGATTAATCTAGCTAATTGTATAGATTTAAGAATATCTAATTTAGGCTGCAGAATCAAGACTTGCCATGAATTCTTTACAATGAGAATCTAAAGATTTTAATGCTTGTTCAAGAGCTAATTTAGCTTCCATGGCGCCGGTTGTTTCAAATTCTAAAATAAAATGAGTTTTATTGCGTGTAACAGTCATAGCATTTTTTGCATCTTCATCATTCCACAACGATTCGGCTTTCTTGATGGCCTTATGTGCCGTTACAGGATCATCTATAATGTGGTTTTTTCCTTTCTTTTTAAAATGTTCTTTACCTATTGTGTCGATTACAGTTTTACTGCCTTTTCCTGAAGAAACGGTTAAAGTTGGGGCTTGGTAAAATCTAGGTGCTACAACAGTCTGCCACTTTGCGTGTTGCTTTGCAGTCCCCATCTTTGCTTTTGCATAAACAAGAATTGCTTGTCCCTCAGCGAGCTTTACTATAGGAACACTTGTTTCAGGTATAACTAAAGATGCATCACCATTTACAGGTTCTAGATCTCCTGAATATACAGTACAAGGGCCCTGTTTGTGCAGAGAGTACATGATGTCAGGTTGTTTTGAATCATCACCTATGCTGTCAGCAAATGCTTCTACAGTCTTTTCATCTGTAGGTATTGGTAGCATACCTATTCTGTGTGCCACAATTTCATTGAACATTGCACTAATAGATTCATACTCTTTCTCCTCACCAGTTTCTTCATCTACGTAAGCACCTAATGAACCCATGTGGAAATCGACTTCGTGAATAGCAAGGCATGGTACCATAGAGACTAGCGATCTTCGAATTGAATTTATAAATGAATAGTTAACATCTTTAAATTCGACTTGGGTAAAGAATTTTTCATTCTTTCTTAATTTGACTTTCATTATACTCTCCTACCTCTTCTTCCGCCTTTAGCCTTACCACCATCGTGTGGAATAGGTGTAACATCATCAATACGTGAAATAGTCATACCAGCTCTAGCTAACGTCCTAATTGCAGCTTGAGCTCCAGGACCAGGAGTGCCTCCTCTCTTACCTCCAGCTCCTCTAAGTTTTACGTGAACTTCTTTTATTCCTCTTTCCTGTAAAGCTTCTGCAACTTGTCCTGCAGCGAGCATTGCTGCATGAGGTCTAGATTCTTCTCTCTGAGACCTAACTACCATACCTCCAGAGCATTTTGCAATTGTCTCAGCTCCAGTAGAATCGGTAGCCGTTATAATTATATTATTGTGTGATGCAAATATGTGTGCAACAGCCCATTTTTCCATTATTTAGTCTCCTCTTTATCTTTGACATCTTCAGTGGCTTCTTCGGAAGTTTTTTCAGTTTCGACCGCTTCCTCTTCAGGTTTTACATCTTCAGGCTCGTCATCATCATCGTATGTTTCCTTAACACCAGGTCTGACTGGATGTAAGTCACTGTTCAGCGCAGATGAAGGGGAGTAAGTTATGTTTTTCTCCTGAGTTTTCGTTACAAGCATTCCTGGTACTCTGTTTACGGCTCCCTCAACTGAAATATGCCCATGTATTATTAGCTGACGAGATTGCTTCACGGTTGAAGCTAATCCTTGCAAGTATACTTGGGTTTGTAATCTTCTATCTAAAATATTTTCTGGCGACATTCTCAAAACGTCTTCTAAAGCAGCACCCTGATCTAGCATACCAAGTCGACTTAGCTTACTGAGAAGAAGAGCTTTTTCTTTCTGGGCTTGTTCGTCGTTAGCTTTAGCAGTCAATTTTCTTGCTTGTCTACGCATTTCACGAACTTTTGTATCTGCTTTCCATATTTCTTTTTTAGATTTAAGGCCATACTGGTGTGTTAGAGTTCTTTCTTGGTCTATACGAGTTTTCTGCCAAGGGTGAGAAGGTGTATTATAGTGCTTACTAGGAAATTTAGGATCGCCCATCTATCTATGCACCTTTCCTCTTACTTACACCTAACGCTAGTCCACGGCGACCATTTGAGTAAGTCCTCTGACCGCGTACTTTGTGTCCAGAGGCATGTCTAATACCTTTGTAAGATTTAATCTTTTTCATTCTATTTATATCATCTTCGTGAAGCATTTTTAAGTCAATGCTTACAGGGTGCATATCCTTGCCAGTATCGTAATCTCTTTGACGATTTAGAAGCCACTTCGGGACGAAATCGTTTACGTTTGCTATAGCTTTCTCAATATCTTCAATATTTTTGTCGGAAAGTTCTCCAGCCAATTTTTCACTATCTAGCTTTAACTTTTGAATTATAGCGTTACTAATTCTGGAACCTATACCTCGAATTGAGGTTAGAGCGTAACCTAGTCTTTGCTCTCCTGAAACGTCTGAGTTTGCTATGCGAATTATGTATTTGAAATTTGGGTCTTCGGACACGTTTACCTCTTGAAATAAATTCTCAAGGCTGCGCCAGCCGGGCGGTCTATTTATATTCTTTTCCTCAGATACTTGATTTTATTCTTAAGGTTAATTATTAATAAGGCTAAAAATAAGTATGCAATAATGAAGAAGATTTCTTTACTACTAATTATTTTGCTTTTTGCTGTTGCAGCCTCAGGAGGATATGGCTACTACACATTTGTCTTGAACGAGAATGACGATGAAGATACGGACGAACCCGTAACCTCAAGCGGTAATGCACCTGTAGCAAAGATAACGCCTTCTAATCCTAAGATTCAAATAAACGAGACCATTTCTTTTTCAGCATCTGGTTCTTCTGATGAAGATGGTGATGATTTGTCTTTCTTTTGGAATTTTGAGGGAGACTCTAAAGAATATGAGGGTAGAGACATAGATCGTAATTTTCCAGATAAAGGTGAATATCTTGTAACACTTACAGTTACAGATTCAACAGGTTTATCAGATGATTCTCAAACGACAGTCTTAGTCGTTGAGAACTATCATGATGAGCAAAGTGGAAATGTTAATGGAAATGATAATACAGCAAATATTGAAATTCCTGTTGAGAAAGGTTTTCTAAGTTTCGAAATAGATTATTCATTAGAATCCGCCAATGTCAACCCTTTGGAAGAGTCGCAGGTTACTCTTAGGTTAACTGATGCTGACGGTGCAGTTGTACAGGAGGAGAATGGAGTGACTGAAAGTAGTGGTACTTGGTCGTATTCCACTGATGACTTGAGCTCAACTGGCGATTACATTTTTACTATTGAGAGTGAGTCTGGAAGTATGGATTACGATCTTGTAATCGATGTCACATACTAATTTTTTTCAAGCACAATGATATTTCTTGTCAAAGATTTGTGAATGTACCATTCAAATTTGTAAATTTGTATAAGACTTTCATGTTTTATCATTTTAGAATCGGACACTGCAATTACTAGTCTTTGCTTACTCTCCATA
>CAXHBG010000058.1:0-3497 GCA_964015055.1 uncultured Thermoplasmata archaeon | reverse complement strand
GAATCCCAGCCTGGGCGCCATACTTTGACACAGAAACATGAATGTAACAATAAATTTGAAAGAAAATTATGAGCTAACTCTGCTCAAAATCGAATCATTGCTTGAAGACGAGGGTGACTGGGTTTCTGCAATGGCTACAGTAGTGAGCGAATTACATAACAATTTCTCTCATTTCAATTGGACTGGATTTTATCGTGTGACTTCACCCAATCTGCTGAAAATAGGTCCGTACCAAGGTAGTCATGGGTGTTTAACTATCCCATTTTCAAAAGGTGTATGCGGCGCTGCAGCTAGGGAAAAGCAGACACAAGTTGTGCCGAACGTTCACGAAAGAGAAGATCATATTGCCTGTAGCTCTTCGACACTAAGTGAAATAGTTGTCCCTGTTATGGACACTAACCAAAATGTCTTTGCAGTACTCGATATCGATTCAGATACGGAAAATGTTTTTTCTAGTTTAGACAGAGATTTTCTTGAAAAACTTTGTAAATACTTGGGCAAAAAATATGGTTAAGTGTAAAATTTTACTATACTTGTTTCCATACTGCCAACTTGTTACAGTATCCATCTTATTTTAATACTTGTCTGATGGGGTAATGTGACTAACCTACAAGTATACTTGATTTCGGTGATTTTTTTTGCAATGATTTTTAGCCCCTTAGTTCAAACTTCTGAAGAATCTTTCGGAATGCCTACTGAAAATATACACTTAGTGGATAAAAGACTTCAACTAGTTTATTCAGATCCTACTAGAGCTGTCGAATTAGGTTTATCTCCAGCTCCTGAAGGCAAAATCAATTTAGTTGCACAGGTGGTATATCTATTGCCAAGTCACCTAATTTTCATTGAAGATTTAGGAGGTGAAGTTACATCCAGTTTTGAGAGATTCAATGCAATATGCTTTACAATTGACATTAGTAAAGTTCCGGCAATCACTTACATGCCAGATCTGACTTGGTTAGAGGCCGGTGTTCTATTTTATCCTACGCTTGATAATAGCGTAGACTCAATAGGGACTAGCGAAATTTGGGACAATTTTGGTTTTAGAGGAGAAGATACAACAATAGCCATACTTGATACAGGAGTTGATTTTGATCATGAGTCTTTAGATGATTTAGATGATATTTCATCAACATATGACCCTAAGATTGCTATTGATTCTAACGGAATGCTCGGTTTTTATAATGCAAATACTGATCAAGAATATCCTGACGAACAACCACATGATTCCGGAAGTCACGGAACTCACTGTGCTGGGATTGCTGCAGGAACTGGTGGTTCTAGTGGGCAGTATGCAGGGGTTGCACCTCAAGCTAAACTTGTGGGAGTTATAGCTCTAGACGGAGGTTCAGGAGATGAAGGCGATTTGCTTCGTTCAGTGGATTGGACAATTCAAAATAAAGACAGGTTTTCAATTGATGTAATGTCTCTTTCATTAGGTGGTCCAGTTGTAATTCCGGGAGCAACCAACACAGGTAGTTCGTCAATATCTCAAGCATTAGATGTTGCCGTTGAGGCAGGTATTGTTACAGTGGTTGCTATAGGAAATGGAAATTTAGGTTTGGCAGCTCATCCAGCCTCTGTTTCTTATCCTGGAGATAGTGTCAAAGCAATTACGGTAGGTTCCGTTAATGATGATCATTCGAGAGAGATTTACTCTAGCAGAGGACCTACTGGTGATGGTCGTTTGAAACCAGATGTTATGGCTCCGGGTGGAGCTATAATGTCAGCACAAGCAGGTTCAGGCGATGGGTATGTATCATACTCAGGTACTTCGATGGCTACCCCTCATGTTGCCGGTGTGGCAGCTCTTATGCTTCAAGCCAATCCAAACGTTAGTCCTACTTCAAGTACAGACTATGTTAAGCAGATTCTAAGGGAAACTAGTGATCATAAGGTTCCTTTGGATGTAGATTGTGGCGAAATTTTTACCCCTAACAACTGTTATGGCTGGGGTACCGTGGATTTGGTTGGTGCAGTTTCTCGTTCTATGAATCTTAAAGATGTTGCTCTAACTGGAAATACAGGCATTCAATCAGAGACTAGTGAAACATTTGAAGCTTCGATGACCTACACTAAAACAGAACATACGAATCGTGGTAAAGATGGAGGCACTATCAACAATTTTATTCAAGGAAGTGATTTACCAGATAATGTCAAAATAGTGGCTACATATTCTAGTGATTGGCCCAAACCGAATACTTTCCTACTTAATTCAGGAGAAGGCTCAGGCATTAATGCTGAAAGTAGTATGAATTCAGTTTATGAGCAAAATGGTAAGTGGATTTTGGAAGCTAATTTCAACTTTACTGGATCTGTATCATCAGGTTCTTCTGTAGATAGCTTCCCAAGTTTTCAGTTTGATGTAACTGCTCCAGATTTCAACGAGGCTATCTCTTTGACAGTTTTCTACTCAATAAATGATATGTTTGGAGATACTAAGAACTTTACTATAGCCTCATTCACAGAACTCCCTGATCTCTTCATTGAAGAGGTGGTAATCTCAGAAAGCATCCTCGAGGATCAATCTATTCCATTCACCGCTCGAGTTGTTAATCAGGGCCCAGGACCAGCTCGTGAATATCAGCTCAATTTTTACAATGATGGTGAATTATTCGAATCCTTAATGATTGAAGACAGATTGAATTCGAATGAGGCATTTAACGTTCAGGCAGAGTGGATTGCTGTTAAGGGCAATCATGAGTTATCAATAGAAGTAATTTCAGTGGTTCCTCAGGATCTGGATGAGTCAAATAATTATTTTACGTTTGACGTTTCAGTCTCAGAATTTGTTGATATGCAACCGCCCTTAGTTTTCATAACTGAGCCTGATCAAAATGAAATTGTATCAGAAATAGTAGTAGTCAAAGGAAGCGCAAGTGATAATGTCAAGTTGGAATACGTTGAAGTTAGGTTACTGCCTAATGACTGGGAAAGAGCTAATGGTTTTGAAAACTGGTTCTGGTCATGGAATTCAAGTAATGATTTGAATGGTAGATATACCGTGCAAGCTAGATCTTATGACGGATACAATTATTCATCAATATTTTCTATAGATATTGAGGTGACAAATGAGGGTGCGAATCGTAGACCTACGGCTTTCTTAACTTCAAATTTGAACGAGGTTTATGTTGGAGAAAACATTATTTTTTCAGGCAACGGTTCTACAGATGATTCACAAGTTACCAAATTTCAATTTAACTTTGGTGATGGGAGGCAAACAGACTGGAAGGAAACTTCTTGGGTAGAATACTACTTTGAAGAGTCTGGTCAGTTTGAAGTAATCTTAAATGTCGAAGACGATGAAGGTGCTCGCTCTTCTGCAGGTGATTCAATTATAATTGAAGTTAAAGAAGAGCCCGTGAATAATCCACCAATTGCACAAATATTTTCACCAAAGTCTGGAGATGAATTTAGAAATGATGAATTAATTCAATTTTCAGCTCAAGGGTCAACTGATTTCGATGATGACTTAATCAATTTTATTTGGTACAGTA
>CAXHBG010000057.1:0-3782 GCA_964015055.1 uncultured Thermoplasmata archaeon | reverse complement strand
ATTAACCACAGGTAGCATTTCTTTTGGCTGTGCCTTAGTCAAAGGCAAAAAACGAGTACCAAAACCTGCTGCGGGGATTACTGCTTTCATGTTTTTTGGTTTCAAAGGAAATAGCTAGCGCTCCTCACACTACCTCTCCCTGTCACCCTTCGACTTCCTAGTCAAAGTCCATTCGGGGTAACGCAAATACGTCTCTGCTCGTTGCAGCTAGCTTTATCCACTAGGAATTACGAGTTGTATTCTCCTATATATACTACACGGTTTTTCGGAAGGTATTACTAGGCGCGAATCCTTAAGAATGGGATGTTAGCTGTATAGCCAGCCGTATTGGGAAATACGATTAATTAATGGAAAAAATCATAAACGACTTTACCATAAACATTGCTACCGCAAATGGTACTGGCTCTCAGAGCGCTAACTTGATTTTACTTAATACTCTTTTTAGGATGGGAACCCATGCCTCAGGTAAAAATTTGTTTCCTTCTAATATCGCTGGACTACCCACTTGGTATATAATTAGAGTAAGTGATAAGGGGTATCAGGCTCCTGGAAATAGAACACATATTCAAGTTGTGATGAACATAGATACTTGGAGTGATGATATAGAGGGAGTTGAGCCAGGAACTGTAGTAATATCCAACACCGATGTAAAGGCTCCGGTAAATCGTGATGATATAATTCACTATCCAGTCCCAATGATATCAATGGCAAGAAAAATTAATCCAAAGTTATCAAAGATGGTCGCTAATATGATCTACGTTGGAGTTATCGCTGAAATGTTAGAAATCCCACAAGATATACTCGAAGAAGCGATTTCCAAACAATTTAATGGAAAACAGAAGGCCATTGATATTAACGCTGAAGCATCTTTGGTCGGAAGAGAATATTTCAAGAATGAACTTGAGAAAAAGGACAACCTTTACGCCGAAATTAGAGAAAAAAATAAAGACCAATTTTTAATTGATGGAAATGAGGCTGTAGCTTTAGGTTGCATATACGGTGGTGTAAACATGCTGTCATGGTATCCTATTACACCATCCTCATCTATAGCTGAATCAATAGACAAGTATGTGCCAAAGTTGAGAACGGACGATGATGGCAAAACTACTTGTGCAATTATCCAAGCTGAAGATGAAATCGCCGCTGTTGGAATGGTCTTAGGTGCTGGCTGGGCCGGCGCTAGAGGAATGACATGTACTAGTGGCCCAGGAATATCGTTAATGTCAGAACTAATTGGACTTGCTTACTACACTGAAATACCAAGCGTTATTTGGGACGTAACGAGGGTAGGGCCATCGACAGGCCTGCCAACTAGAACTCAGCAGGGAGATATTTCAATGCTTTACGAGGCAAGCCATGGAGATACTCAACACATCGTACTAATACCAGGAAACGTAGATGAATGCTTTGAATTCGGCTGGAAAGCATTTGATTATGCTGAAAAATATCAAACCATGGTTTTTGGTTTTACTGACTTGGACTTAGGTATGAATTTATGGGTTTCAAACGGATTTGAATACCCAAATAAACCGTTAAATCGTGGTAAAGTTATTAGAACAAAAGAGGAATTAGAAAAGATAGAAAATTACGGAAGATATAGAGACCTAGATGGGGATGGTATTGCTTACAGAACACTACCTGGAAGTGGTTTAGAACCAATTGTTTCAAGAGGTACGGGAAGAGACGAAGATGGAGTTTACTCGGAAAAAGCTGATGTGTATCGTTCAAATATGGAAAGATTACGCAGAAAGATTGAAGGTGCAAGAAAAGACCTACCTCAACCGATTCTTCGAGAAGAAAAAGAAAAAGAACTTGGGATAATTTATTATGGCTCTATGGAAAATACCATTCAGGAAATAGATGATATTTTGGAAGGGACAGGTATGAAGGTATCGCAGTGCAGAGTAAGATCTCTTCCTCTGTCACCGGTTGTTAACGATTTCATTAAAGCACATGACAAAATTATAGTACTCGAAATAAATAGAGATGGACAAATGTATGGGATACTAAGAAAAGAGGTTTCTACTGAATTAGTTCCTAAATTAAGTTCCGTGGCTTTCAGTGACGGCTTACCTCCAAAAGCTGGAGAATATGCTGAAGCTATAATGGCAGAATTAAAGGGATTTGATATATAATGCCAAAGGTCAATAAAATCAACGAACCGCTTGACAGCTACAAAGGAGGAAAGTCTACACTATGTCCCGGTTGCGGACATGATGCCATCTCTAATGTGATTATCAAGGCAGCTTGGGAAAACTCAATAGAACCTGAAGGAATTGCTAAAATGTCAGGTATAGGGTGCTCAAGTAAAACACCTGCATATTTCTTGAGTCAAAGCCACGGTTTCAATACAGCGCACGGTAGAATGCCATCTGTTACTACTGGAGCAAATATGGCAAATAAAAATTTAAATTTTTTAGCTGTATCAGGAGATGGAGATACTGCAAGTATTGGAATTGGACAATTTATTCACGCTATAAGAAGAAACTTGAACATGCTGTATATAGTAGAGAACAATGGCGTTTACGGATTAACAAAGGGACAATATTCTGCAACAGCCGAAGAAGGTTCAAGGAAAAGAAAAGGTCTACCTAATGAACTTAAACAAATTGATTTATGTTCTATGGCAATTAATTTAGGATGCTCATTTGTAGCTCGCTCTTTTTCGGGTTCAAGAAAACAATTAACTGCTCTGATTAGGGCTGGAATGTCGCACAAGGGAATGGCTGTAATAGATGTAATATCTCCGTGTGTTACTTTCAATAACAATGAAGAGTCTTACAAATCCTTACAATATGTTAAAAATAATAATGAAGAACTTCATGGACTAGATTACATTCCCCACTTTAATCCTATTGACGAAATTGAAGTCCCTTCTGGCGGATTTAAGGAGGTAAAACTCCACGATGGATCATACCTAAGGTTAGAAACAATTAGTGAAGAGCATGATGTTGCCAGTAAAAAAATGGCTCTGGATGCGCTCCGCGAAGCTGACGAGAAAGATAAGCATGTTACGGGACTTCTTTACTTTGAAGAAGGAATTCCGACTTTAGATGAAAAGGAAAATTTAGTAGATACGCCTCTCGCAGATTTACCAGATGATATGCTAAGACCGCCAGAAGATACTCTAGACAAGCTAATGACTAATTTTAGAAGCTGATTTTGATTCAATCGTTGATAGGAACAAACCAACCATTATCAAAATACTGGATACAATTAATCTTGTGGTGACCTCGTCTCTTCCCAAAGTGACTGATATAGTTCCGGCGACTACTGGCTGTAAATAAATAAATAAAGCAACTTTTGAAGAATCTACGTACTCCATTGCATAATAATTTAGTGAATACGTTACAACAGTGGCAAAAAAAATGGAATAGAAAGCCGCAAGATAAATCCACCAAGGAAGATTTAACCATGACTCCCAGTTATTGTAGACACCAATTGTTGCTACTGGGATTAATAATACAGCCCCAATCGACATAACTAATACAGACAAACCCAAAGAACTGTGCCTATCAATCATAGATTTAGATAACACTAAAAAGAGTCCAAAGCAGGTAAAATTTATAAAAATAAAAATATCGCCTACGAACAAATCACCACTAACATCTAGTTTGTCAATCTCCATTAAAATTAAGGCTCCTGACATTGCGGCAACTAACGATAATGACTTGTAGCGATTGAAACCTTCACGGCCCAATACCCAAGCAAAAAGGAATGTAATAACAGGAATCATACAACTAATTTATGATGCATGGGCAGGTGTTGTTAGTTCTAAACCC
>CAXHBG010000056.1:0-3886 GCA_964015055.1 uncultured Thermoplasmata archaeon | reverse complement strand
TCGTAATAGCATTCCTAGTAACTAATTATCTTGAAAGCAATGCAGGATATGCTTTACTAATATTAATTCCAATAATGTATTACTTTGGCTTAATATTAGCATCTTGGGCTGAAAATAAGTACGGAAGCGATCCAGGAATATATGTCATAGATGAAGTCATTGGATATCTTATCATAATTGCTTCATTGAGTCTAATTCAATTTTCAATGGAAAACAATGTTTGGTTTTTATCCTTTATCTTATTCCGTATATTTGATGTAGTAAAATTGTGGCCTGCAAGAAATTTAGAAAAACTCCACGGAGGTCATGGAATTTTGTTGGACGACATTGCTGCTGGGTTTCAAACCTTGCTTGCTATACTTCTTTTGGACTATTTTACTCTTATCTGACTCCTGTATTAACTCTAAAATTATGCCGATTAATTTTTATTCTGGCCTTAATCTATAACATTAGACTTTTATGACTACTGAAATCGAAATACAAGTTGGACTAAAATCAGGAATGGCCGATCCAGAAGGCGTTAACGTGAAAAAAGCTCTAGATTTATTAGGCTTTGATAGCGTCGAGAAAGTAGACTCCGTTAAGTGTTACAGAATTATTATTAATAAAAACGAAGCTGAAGCAATTAAGGAATCTGAGGAAATTTGTAAAAAATTATTAGCAAATCCGGTAGTTCATGAATATTCTATTTCGGTGGCAAAATAAATGCTTGAACCGGTTAAAAATTTGGAAAATGTTTTTTATGTTGATTTAGAGAATTCTGATTTGGATGAAGTTGTAAAGTCTTTAGGGCTTGGTTTACTAAGTGATGAGATGGAAAATGTAAAAAAATACTTTTCTAAAGAAGGAAGAAAACCTACTGATGTTGAACTACAGGCTATCGATCAAGCATGGTCTGAGCATTGTTGCTATAAATCTTCCAAACCTGTTTTGGAAGAAACCGTTTTTGGGTTGAAATCATCAAAAAAAGTTATCGCACGAGAAGATGCAGGTATTATGGAATTTGATGATGAACATTATTATGCTGTCGGATTAGAATCCCATAACCATCCTTCTGCACTAGATCCTTACGGAGGATCAGCAACTGGAATTGGAGGAATACTAAGGGATGTCGTGTGCATGGGTGCGCAACCTATCGCGCTTGTAGATCCTATCTTTTTTGGAAATTTAGACTTGCCTCGCGATGAGCTTCCCGATGGAATTAAACATCCACAATATTTAATGGGCGGCGTCGTAGATGGAATTCGAGATTACGGAAACAGAGTTGGAATTCCAACAGTTGCCGGACAAGTTGCTTTTCATCCAAAATACACTGGAAATCCTTTAGTAAATGTAGGGTGCATAGGTATAGTAAAAAAAGATTTGATGATTCATAGTCATGCCGGAGACATAGGTGATATCTACATATTAGCCGGTGGAAAAACAGGAAGAGACGGAATACATGGCGTTACTTTTGCTTCTAGAGATTTAGATGCCGGATCTGAAGATGATATTGGAGCTGTTCAATTAGGCGATCCCATTACAAAAGAACCTTTGATGCATTTATGCTTAGAATTGAATGAGTTAGGACTATTAACGGGAATGAAAGATTTAGGAGGTGGCGGACTCTCCTGCGTTGTAGGTGAACTTGCCTTAGATGCTGGTTTTGGTGCAAAAGTTGACTTAGAAAAAGTCCATTTGAAATTAAAAAATATGGCACCCTGGGAAATTTGGGTTTCTGAATCCCAGGAAAGAATGATGTTTACTGTTAAGCCTGAAGACGTACAAACAGTTCTAGATCGATGTAATGCATGGGATGTCGAAGCTGTTGCAATTGGAGAAGTAATCAAAGAAAAACGAAATATTGTGAGATTTCACAATACTGAAATTTTGAATTTGGACTTAGAGTTCACAACCGGAGGACCGGTATACAATCGGCCATATACTTTACCTGAGATTAACAATTTAGAAGCTGTAGAATTACCTCAACCTCCTTTAAATTTATCTGAAACAATTGAGGAAATTATCAGTAATCCTGAGGTTGCTTCGAAAGACTGGGTAATTAGGCAATATGATCATGAGGTCAGGGGCGCTACAGCAATTAAACCAATTCAGGGTAAAATCGGTAAAGAAGTTCCTGGAGATTCATCTGTATTAAAACCTGTAGAGAATTCTTGGAAAGGACTTGCTTTGACCACAGACATTAACCCTCACTTGATGGAAGCTAATCCATATCATGGCACCATGAGCGCTGTTGAAGAGATTTGTCGTAATTTGGCTTCTGTAGGGGCTAGGATTGATTCATTAGCTGATTGTTTATGTTTTGGAAATCCTCAAAGGCCTGAGATTATGGGACAATTTAAGTCAAGTTGCGATGCACTTAGAGATGCCGCATCTTCTGTTGACGTCCCTTATGTTTCAGGTAATGTAAGCTTATACAACGAGACTGCCGAAGGCGCAATACCTCCTACACCTGTGCTGATGGGAATCGGAATTGTTGATGATATCAGGAAATGTGTTACTAGTGATTTGAAGAATGAAGGTGATATATGGCTAGTCGGAGATAATAAACAACAGCTAGGTGCTAGTTTGTACTATAGAACCTTAGGCATTAATTGCCCTAATGTACCTACCACTGACTTTGACTCATTCATTCCCAGAATGGAACAACTAATTGATGCTATCGAATGTGGAGAAGTTGTCGCATGCCACGATATTTCTACTGGAGGCATGGCGCTTGCAATAATTGAAATGTGCATGAGTGGAGTTGGAGCCAAAATAAATTTATCCGGAGACATGCGAACTGATTTAGAATTGTTCAATGAATCAAATGGAAGATGGATTGTTCAAGTTAAACCGGGCCTCGAAAGCAAATTTTCTAAAAGATTTGATTTTGCTAAAAAACTTGGATCTGTAGATAAAAATGTGAACTTTGTATTAAATGAAAAGGAAAGTATCGTGTTTTCAATTGAAAAATTGAGAAAAATATGGACCGAACCCCTATGGAATAGAATGGCTTAAGCTTTTAATCCTGCCTTTAAGTATTTAAATTATGTCGACAGATGCAACGAGTAGTTATGTAGCCGATACTGGGTCTATTGAGGCCATTTTAATTTTGCTAGTATTTTTGATTGCTTTCGCTTTAATTTTAGGGGAAATTGTAGATCGTGTTTTGGCAGCTTGGGGCGGTGCTGTTGGAATGCTCTTGGTTGGAACTTACTACAATTCTCTGACTTGGTGTACAGGAGGCGGTCACGGTGAAGCCGGGGCTGTATGTGAAAATAATCTGTTTGAGGCTATAGACTTCAATGTCATAGGACTGTTATTGGGAATGATGATCTTTGCTGGGATGCTAGAAATAAGTGGTTTCTTTGAATTCGTGGCAATAAAAGCTACAAAATTATCTGGTGGAGACCCTTGGAAATTAGTATTCTATCTAGGCACTTTTACCACTGTAATTTCTGTCTTTATTGATAATGTTACAGCTTTGATTCTAATTGCACCAGTAACCCTAAAAATTTGCTCTAAGATTGAAATTAGCCCTATCCCACCATTAATTGCTCTAGCAATTTTTTCAAACACAGGAGGTGTAGCAACATTAGTAGGAGATCCTCCTAACGTTTTAATCGCATCATATGCAAGTGCTCGAGGCTTGGGATTCGGTTTCATGAGTTTTATCTACCACTTAACTCCTTTGGCTATAGTTGCTTGGGGTGCTACTCTTTGGTTTATGCATCGCCACTTCAAAATCTGGAGAGAAGTTAAACCTCAGAACGTGGAAGAAGTAACTAGTGAAGATGAATGGGAAGCTGTAAAAAATGATACTTTGATGTACAGAACTTTAGGAGCTTTGGCAGTAACTGTTGTAATGTTTGCTGCAGTGGAACTTTTGCATTTAGATTTAGAA
>CAXHBG010000055.1:0-3901 GCA_964015055.1 uncultured Thermoplasmata archaeon | reverse complement strand
TCCCTGCTAAACGGTCACGGAACCATTGCCCTTGTTAGTGCGCCGCTCTCTTTAGCTAATTTGGCAATTACTGGCAAGGAACCTGTTCCTGTACCTCCGCCCAGTCCTCCAGTGAGAAATACAATATCTGCGTCCCTACAAGCTTCTAATATTTCGTGACGTGCTTCTTCAGCAGCCCCCTCACCAACATTTGGTTCCGAACCTGCTCCTAGTCCCTTTGTCAAAACTTTTCCGATAAGCATTCTATGGGGAACACTTGTGTTTAAGAGGTGTTGAGCATCTGTATTTACGGCTAAAAGTTCTAGTGAAGTCATTCCTTCTTTGTACAGCCTAAGCAGCGTATTATTTCCAGCTCCTCCACTTCCTATGATAAGAATGTTGGTTTGCAATTTTGATACCAAAGCCTGCAATTCGCTTTCATCAGTTTCACCTGCAAAAGCACTTTCGTCGGCTAATGCTTCTTGCAGAGGGTCATCATTCATTATTCATTCGAGTTTAGTTCACTATATAAAATCAATCATCTTTTTTTACGACTAATACCTTATTTATAGCATTGGACTCTAAATAGCCATGATCGTGTCGCTCTCTAGCGCATTTCGCAAAAAACGAGTGATTACTTTTTTAGTATTTTCTGTTCTTTTTCTTCAAGTAGTATTAGTTCCTACTGCAACCGGTCCTGCAGTAATACAAGCTGACTACGGTACTGCAAAAGAGCTTGACACTTTTTTTGAAAGTGTTAACCAGAGGAATGATGAGATCGATGAAACTGTTGTTAATGAATTAAATTTTCTTCGTTCACTTCATGAGGGTAATGAACTCGATTTCTCTTTGTTAGACAATAGAGAAATTTTGTTAAATTCCAAAAATGAAAACGATAATGTCAATGCTACAGTAGATTATGAAACTATAAATTATGATTTTTCCAATAGAGGATTAGTTCCATTTGAGGTAAACGATCCTGAACCTATCAGAGCCGATATAATTGAAACAATGCTAGGTGAAGCTGATTTTTATCAAGAGTCTTTTTTGGGTTCAGCAGCTTCATTGTTTACTGATACCTACTTGATTTATTGGGCATACGACGCTAACGGAAATGGAATTATTGAAGTAGGCGGATGTGGAGAATCACCATTACCAGGTGAGCCTTGTGAAGAGGGTGTAGAAAATGCTAACCTAATTTCAACAATATGGGGTGCTTCTACAGCTATCTTATCTGCATGGTTTGAACAATTTGGCTTTGAAGGAGTTGCAGCAGCTTTAGTATCTGCATTAATTAACGGAATTGATCAAAGTGATACTTCATGGGAAACAATAGATGTAAATGAAGATGGTATAAATGATATTAGAGTTAGACTTGTTCCAGTTATTAATGACATCATTAATGATCAAACAGATTTAAATCCAATTAATGGTGATGTTGGCATTGAAGCGAATTTAGGTCTTGCAATAGAATTTCAAGAGATTGGAGATAATTTGAACCAAACTTTAGATGTGGCTATTGTCAGAGGTTTAACATATCAAGATGAAAACAATGACGATCAGACTTATGTTTGGGGAATTAATAGTCATTTTAGTTCAGGTGAAATTCCGGCAGAGTATTCTTTAGGTGTAGTAATTGAAGAATTTGTTTTTACAATAGGTCCTGATGGCGGTGGAATAGGTATAAATCCAGGTGACGCAGATTTTGTGAATGCACCATATGAAATCTCAGTCAACATGAATAATATCTCCGGAGATCCCTTCAATAATGGAATTGATTCTCTTGATATTGCTATAGGTTATCTCAAATACAACTGGAGTAAGGGTACTTTCGCTAATCCTGGTGATGCTTTAGAAGAGATTACATTCATAAAAGCAGACCTTTCAAATCCTAGAGGTAAAGTTCCTGACGAAGTAAGAATTAGATTGGTTTCAAAAACAGAAGATGGTGTTGAAAGAGATTCTATCGAGTTGTACGCACCTTCAACGGAGACTAAAGAATTAGATGAAATTAATAAAAAATTCGATTTAGGTTTTGAGTACTACGAATATAATGTTCAACCTTCAGATGGTTCAGACTCTTTCTTATCTCATATTGTAGCAGATGTCGAAGGAGTTCCAGTTTGTGAGATAAATTTAGGAGGAGACGAAATTTGTCTTAATGAACTAAACATGCCTGAAGCTTCTCTATGGCTAGAAGTAAGAAATGAATCAACCTCAGAAAGGAATTGGACAGTTATTGAATTTCACACAACCGAATCTATTGATTCGATTGTTTATGGCGATTATGAGTATTACACTGAGGACGGCAGAGAGCCTACATGGAGTGATCACGACTATAAATTATTCACAGGGTTAGAAATTACTAATTTGCCTGAAAGTTTAGTACTGCAAGGAAATTTAAATCTTGATGACTCCAATGATAATGCATTTGATGATGCAGATCCTACTGCGGTTGATGATTCCGCAGTAGGTGGTTTGATTAGTGATTTATTATTGGGTTTAGCAGGTCGAATAGTATATGTTGGTGATTTGTTAAGATCAATTCCTCAAGCAGTCTTACAGTCAACTATTGGAGAGGGTGATGGTGAAGTAGATGTAATTATGAGAACTAGGGAAGATGAGTTGGCTTATTTAGAAAATCTATTCGTATTTCTTACTAGTGATAAATATCTTGATTTAGGTGATGGCAGCGGTGATGATTTCTTTGCAATTTACAATCAATCAGCTTTCTTAGACAGCAACGCTCCAAACAACCGTTCTTCAATTTCACAAAAGAATCTTGACTACAGTTTTAGCGCACGTGTTACTGAAATAGGAGATATTAGTTTTTATTCTAAGGATGGTTTCACTAATGTTTCTTTAGACATGAAGCCTTCTCGTGATAAGCCATTTAGGGTTTATTTTGAAGGGATAAGCAACAGTCAAGAAACTACTCACTGGGCCAACATAACTTTAAGCAATGTTCCTTCAAGTATTAATTTAAACATAGATAATGGCAATCTTCAATATACTGGAGGAAATAATTCAGATCAACTAATTGATCATATTACTTTTACTAGCTTTGCAAGTGATATATACTCAAGAATTCGTTTGGAGCATCTTCCAGGTTCAGCTGAAATTGTAAGTTCTGGGGGCGACCTTAGACTTGTTACAGATAGTTGGTTTAATTTTTCATTTTTAATAACTAATGTTACAGAGGCTGGAAAGGCTACAGGATGGGTATGGGATACTTCTAACTATAATGGAAGTTCAGTTATGCTTTATCAGGATAATATGGGCCAGGATAATGAGATAGCTAGTTTATCAGGAGATTTAGATTGGATACAATCTTTGCGGCTTGATGGCGATGGTTCTGAGGAATTAGCAGATTTCAAGATTACTCATAGACAGCCAGTTCAGTTCAAAGTAGGCGCCATTGATGACACAGATTATGATGAAAATCATAAGGGTCTCGATGCTTATGTTTTTGTCGATAGTCTTCCTGCTGAAATAGTTGTAGCAGTTCCCCTTTTGAATTCAACAGCAATACTTGGAGGAGATGTTTCCGAGGTGAATGATCTAGAAGATGTCGCACAATTTATTGAAGCTTTATCTGAGTTGGGTAAGGCGCTGGTAGACACAGTTGCCGGATTATCAATTAATCTAGTTACTAATGTTGAATCATTTGAAACCGTTGCCCGCTTCTTTTATGATGTTGACGAGACCGTTTCGGTTACTGCCTGGGTTGACAAAGGTAACATTTCGCTTTTGGATGAAGAACCAGTATGGGTCGAAGGTCTTTGGTCTAGTCAGAAAGATATCGGCGAGGAGACCATTCTTGGAGCACGAATGCTCTTCAAAGATTTACCACAAACAGTAGATGCTAATTATACCTCCAGAGGAGATAAAATTGATTTGGAATTAGAATTAGCAGATTTTA
>CAXHBG010000054.1:0-4007 GCA_964015055.1 uncultured Thermoplasmata archaeon | reverse complement strand
TCGAAAAATCTGATTCTAAACTTTTAATCATTGATTTAATTTTAATTGATGACTCTGGATCCTCCTCAGCCAACCGCTTAGCTTGATCCATTTGTGATTCATTAATACAATAGACCGAATCTCCACCGAGTATTGATACTGGACTCAAAACCATTTTTAAACCGTGAAGCTTACGTCAACGTTAGGTGCGGGATCGCCTGTACTAAAGCTGGATCCACATCCGCAAGATCCTTTAGCATTGGAATTTGTAAGTCTGAAACCGGGCTCTATCAAATCATTTGAAAAATCAACAGTCAACCCGTCTAGAAAAACTGAACTTACTTTATCAGAAACTATTCTAAGATTTCCGTCTGAGAAATAAACTTCATCCACCTCAGTCATATTATCATCAAGTGTTGCGTCGTAAGTATTTCCTGAGCAACCGCCAGACTTTACTCCGATACGTAAAAACATTTCTTCCGATACACCCATCTCGTAAAGTTTCGACTTAGCATTTTTTGTGACCTTAATGTCCATGGTAATCTAGTTTTCAAGGAGATTTAATAGTTACTGTATACTAAACCGCTATAAACTAGCCAAAAATACGTATATTGTGAGAATTGCCATATTTATTTTAATATTGACACTTTTTGTTCCAAATGGAGTCTCTGAGGCAAGCCCCATGGAACAATCTTACCAAGGAAATCCTATAGTTGTTATTAATCTAACGTATGATGCAGGAATTGGTGGCGGTAACGACATTCAGGGAGATATTGTTATTGAGTTGTTTCATAACTGGGCTCCAGTGACAGTTAACAATTTTGTTAATTTAGTAAATCAATCATTCTATGATGGAATTTTCTTTCACCGCGTAATTGACGATTTCGTTATTCAAACAGGAGATCCAACTTGTACTGCAGTTGGAGCTTATCCTGCAAGCAACCCCTCATGCGGTAGTAACGGATCTGATGAAAATATCCCTTTCGAATCAAATGCTAATCTTACCCACATAAATGGAGCTGTAGGGATGGCCAGAAGTGTAGATCCTGACTCGGCTTCAAGCCAATTTTACATTTGTGACGGATCACAGCATGGATTAGACAACGGAAACCGTTCGCAGGATGACGACCCAGGATATGCTGTATTTGGAGTTGTAAGAGAAGGTATGGAAATTGTGAAAGCCGTATCTCAAGTTCCAACATCCAATGACCCTCTTAATAGACCTCTGTATGAAGTACACGTCAATTCTATATCTTTACAGGGATTTGTTAATTCCCCTACAAATGAAATGGACAATGAAAATACACCAAATATTAGCTTTAGCCTTTCAATCATATCAATAGGATTATTAACACTGATACGTAGAAATTAATTATGGATTCAGTAATATTTCAAGGAAATGTAATCGGAATGTTGGCATACATAGTACCTGCTATGCTACTCTTTTCTTGGATTATTAAAGATGTTGAGGAAAATCTAGTAGAGAGAAAATTATACATCGCTTGTGGGTTAGGCGTCGTCCTCGGCACAGGTGCAGACATTATTATGATTCTTGGAGGAATTAATACTTACAATGAAGACATTGGATATGCATCAAAAGTCTTAGTATCTCCCATTATCATTCTAATTTTCCTATTTATCGGAGTTAATAGGAAAACTTTCAAGGGTGAAAGGGGAGCTTCCTACTATTCCGCAGGATATGGACTTTTTTATGGAGGGGCAATTGAATTTTGGAAATTGTTGGTAACTGAAGAAGTACATGATTTGTCCGTTTTTGATTTTTTAATTCTTGCATCGTTTGGATTCTCAACAGTTCTATTTCTTGGAGGTGCTGCAATGTGGATTTCATACGGAATAAAGAAAAGACAAGGTGCTAGAATTGCAAGTAGATTCGCTATTCTTTACCTGATTTTATCATTCTTAAATACGCTTGCTCTTGAAGAAATACATTATGATATATATGATACAATTATAGTTCCACTCATTTCACTTTTGGGATTCTCAGTTGTTTCCTTTGCAGTTTTCCATCAAGCTAAATTGAGACTTCCTCCTATAACTCAAACAAAAAAGAAATCGCTAAAAACCTAGGTTTAGTTTGTATAACAATGGATGAACGAAGTTTTACAATAGTTACTGTGGCAATTTTGATATTATCGCCATTACTATTATACATGACCAGTGACGAAATTCTGGAGCAAGATTCGTCAATTTATGACAATGGTCTTGTTCCCGTTTGGGAAAGAGTAAATCAAAACTTTAACACAACTGGATCATATAGCTATACACTAGAGCCAGGTAAATATGGCACACTAGGTCCTGAAAGTGTATTCATTGATGTTGATTTACCAAGTAGCGAATTAGGATGTACAATAACTGACGACTGCCAAGTTCATCTTGGGCTTTGGCTACCGGATGTCCCTAACGGAACTAAAATTCCTGTAATTGCTGATGTAGGGCCTTACTATGATGATGGAGATGTAGATGCATTAACACCTGCAAACCGACTCGGTAAATTTTTAATTGAGAATATGGTTCCTCATGGATATGCTGTTGCCCAAGTTTCAGTTTTTGGAACTGGAATGTCAAACCACTGTATGGACTTTATGGGGCTAAGCGAACAGATGGGTATTGATGCTGCCGTAACTTGGTTAGGAACCCAAGATTGGAGTAATGGTAACGTAGGAATTGTTGGAAAATCATACGACGGAACAACGCCCTGGCAGGCTGCCATGTTTGGTAATCCGCATCTAAAAACTATAATCCCCATATCTGGATTAATAGGAGTTCATGACTTAATGTGGAGAAATGGATCCATGGAAGCCAGAGGCTTAGCCATGCATAATGGAGTATACGGCTCATTTGGATGGGATGGGGACAGCGAAGATTGGCAAACTGTATGTAGAGGATATGCTGAAGGCTATGCAAATGGCCCTGCTGCATACTTAGCTGGAGATGAGGTCAACTACGCCGGCAATACTTACTGGACAGACAGACACTTCCTAGAACGAACAATTCAGAATTACAACGGTTCAATTTATTTTATTCATGGAATGCAAGATTGGAATGTTGATCCACATATGGCATTTCCTGCATACAAGCAGTTACAACAAGCTGGATTTGAAATTAAAGGGTTATTTGGTCAATGGGGACACCACTACCCAGATAGACCTGGAGATCATAATGGAATGTCAGAAGGCAGAGGAGCTGAAGCATACCCTATGTCTGTAAGATATGATTGGGCCCAAGACTTGTTAGAATGGTTCAATTATTATTTATATGAAGGCAATATGAAACCTGCACTTCATGTAGAAATGCAAGATAACTTAGGCGGATGGAGAGTTGAACAAACATGGCCAGCAAATGACAGAGAATTCCTACAATTACCGATAAGTGATGGATTGAATGTTGTTTCAGGAAGCGGAATAGTTGGGCCTACAAACACTTTAACGCTTGAAACTGAAATTTTTGAAAATGAAACTCGAATTTCTGGAATGCCCACTTTCCATGTTGACGTAACAATACCTCCTGGCCAAACTTCAGGGCATTTATACATTGAATTAGCAATTGCCGGAGGAATACATTTGGGACACGGAGTAATGGACCTTAGGTATCATGAAGGTGGAAGAGAATGTGGACAGCCATGTACTGTTACAGGAACTGTAAATGCTAAAATGCAAATGTTTGCATTAGATGTGGTGGTCCCTGCCGGAAACGCACTAGAGCTAGTCATAACTCAAACAAATGATGATTACATTCCCTCGCCTGTAAGTAGTGGTTATGTTACTATAGGAACTAATCAAAATAGTGTTTTATCTTTACCTATTATTGATAGAGGAGCTGATGATTTGTTTACCCCTCCTGTCTGGTATGAAAATAATGAGTAAACTAATCTAACTTACGCGATTCAATTTCTTTAATTAGTCTCTCTGCTTCTTCTAATTCCGCATTTTCTTCTTTAGCTAAGCGCTCTTCCTCTTCTTTAGCTAAGCGCTCTTCCTCTTCTTTAGCTAAGCGCTCTTCCTCTTCTT
>CAXHBG010000053.1:0-4016 GCA_964015055.1 uncultured Thermoplasmata archaeon | reverse complement strand
CAGTTACAACACTTTTGGGCAATGTTAGCGAATTAGTTAAGATTTTTGTAACAAACACTGGTAATGGGCCTGATGTATTTGACGTTACTTATACTGGTGAATGGGTTGAAAATAATACAGTTTCATATGCTTTTGAAGGATTTGAAGTAAGAGAAATATCAATTCCTGTTAATTCAGGGCTAGTAGCTCCTGGCTCGCAAAGTTCAGTTGAGATTATTGTTAATTCCACAAAAAGTAAGTTAGCAGGTAATGAATTATCAGATTCTTCAACTTTAGATTTTGTTGTTACTGGAATAAAGCCGGTTAGCAGTCAAAGCATTAGTTTACAGAGAGGCCAAACAGCTTCTTTTGATTTAGCCATACTATCTCTTAATGCTCTAGGAGATCCTACTTCTAGAGTAATTACTGAGGTAGCTGGAGACGTATATTGGTGGGCTTCATTTGATAATACTGAAGAGTTTGAAGACGAACAAACATTAATTGTCTCAGTAGGTGAACCTCAAGTGTTTTCCGCTACAGTTTCTATTCCTGAGAGCGCAGAAGCAGGTAGCTATTCATTTATTCTCAAAGTAACAGATTATAATGAGCAGAGTCACGTTTCTACATTAACATATACCGTAAATGTAATACAAGAGTACAATATAACTTTCAATTTACAATCTACAACAACTGAAGTAAATCCTGGAGATACAGCTACTTGGTCATTTCTGGTGACAAACAATGGTAATGGAGTAGATACAGTTACTTTATCTTCTCTAGGAGTTCCAGTTATTTGGGCAAGCGAGTTTGATGCCTCCAATTTTGAATTAGCATCGCAGCCACCAAGTCCTACATCGAAATTTGTTACATTAACAATGGAAGTTCCTCTGAATGAAACTTCAGGAGAGTATAATTTTGAAATTATTGCAGATTCATTGGGTACTTCCTCCTCGATTTCGTTGAATTTATCGATTAATGCGGTTTATCAAGTAGGAATGTCCGTGATAGGAGATTCCGAATTAGTAGGCCAAGCCGGTCAATCCATATATTTCCAATTTGATGTTACTAACTTGGGAAATTCTGATGATGAGTATACTTTGACCTCTACAGGAACTATGATATCTCAAGCAACACCTAACAACTTAGGTTGGTCATCAAAGATAGTAGGTTCTTCACTTTCTGAAACTAACTACTTGAAAGTTACAGTTCCACAATCAAATGACGGTCCTTGGAATGCAGTGGTTACAGTGACCTCAGCAGGTAACCCAGCACTAACCAACTCACTAAAATTTACTTTAACTGGCCAGGTACTTCCAGATGCTACGATTAGAGATCTTACTTTAACACCTTCAAATCCAAAACCAGACGAGCGGGTTACTGCAAGGTTTAGTATTTTTGCAGAAGATGCAGATTTGGATTCAATATATTACACAGTTTATTTGGATAATAATGTAATTGGAGGTGATAGAGTATTTGGAATAGAGTCTAATGGCTTTGAAACAGTATCATTTAGTTTCACAGCAACCGAGGGAGACCATATTTTCAAAGTTAAATTAGATGAATTAGGAGATATTTCTGAAAGTGACATTACTAATAATGAGATTGAACAAAGCTTTACTGTTGAAGCTGAGTCAAACAGTAATCTCGTTGTTTATATTGTTGTATTGATTGTAGCAGCAGTTGCTGGGGCTGTTTACTATAGATATAGATATTCTCAAAAAGGCGGAAGTCCCAGATTATCAATTAAAAAGAAACCAGTAATCTCGGATACAAGCATAAAATTCCCAATAATTCTGAATTGTTTACAATGTAGTTCAAGAGTTAGGGTTGCCAGACCTGGCTCATTTAGATGTCCTTCCTGTAAATCAGTTTCAGACGTAGATGCAAACGGTGAAATGGAAATAACAGAGAAGGCAGATGACGTGGATGATGAGGTCGAAGAGAAATCAAGTATAGCAGTACCCAAGGAAGAAGAGCCTAAAGAAAAGTCAAAAAGTCGTTTGTCACGAATGGAACAATTTTTGGCAGGCAATAAGGATGAGAAGATTGAGGAAAAGCCCAAAGGTCCAAAGCTATCTGCATCTGAAAAATTAAAGCTATTGAAGGAAGACAGTGAGAGTAAAACAAACAGTTCTCAAGAAATCGAAGAAGAATCTGACGAAGATTTGTCTGATGATGAACCTAAGCGTTCTAAAAAACGTAAAAATCCTCCGAAAGGCGGCAGCTTTGGTCCAACAGTCGGCGGATTTTAATGAAAGTAGGTTTAGTAGGAAAACCTAATGCTGGTAAATCAACTTTCTTCAATGCGGTAACATCAGCTGTAGCACAAATAGGAGATTATCCATTTACAACAATAGATAAAAACGTGGGAATTGGCCATGTTCGAAAAAAGTGTCCGAGTAAAGAATTAGGATTGATACCAAATCCCAATAATTCATTGTCTGAAGATGGAATACGCTATATTCCAATTGAAGTAATCGATGTTGCAGGCTTAGTTCCTGGAGCTCATGAAGGTAAGGGAATGGGCAACAAGTTTCTTGATGATCTTAGGCAAGCAGATGTACTTATTCATGTCGTAGATTCTTCAGGTAAAACGGACTTAGAGGGAAATTTAGTTGAATTAGCTGATCCCTTGGAGGAAATTTCTTTTTTAGAAAATGAGTTACATCATTGGATTGCAAATATTATTATTCGAAATTGGTCTCGTAGTGCTAGAGCGGTTGAAGCTGGAGAGAAAATTGAAAACTTCTTATCAGAAAGGTTAGCAGGTTTAAAAATTAGTAGAGAAGCAGTAATACTTTCATTACGAAAATCTGCAATATCAAAGCCAATTATGAAATGGGATATTGATGATGCTCTAATTTTAGCAAGAACTATTCAGCAAGTATCCAAGCCCATCGTTATAGCGGCAAATAAGGCAGATGTGGCTTCGGAACAAAATAAGAAGAATTTAGAGCGAGTCTCAGCCATTTTAACCTCATCTGATTTTGAATTGGCACTTAAGAATGCAAGTAAAGCCAACTTGATAGAATATAGTCCTGGTTCATCTAAATTTTCTAGTGATAGCAGTAATTTGAAAGACAATCAAATTAAGGCCTTAAAATTGATTTCAGATTTTCTAGAAGAAAATGGCTCAACTGGAGTTCAGGAATGCCTTGAAAAAGCAGTTCTAGATAAATTGGATTTAATTGCAATTTATCCGGTTGAAGACGAAACTCATTTCACAGATGGTCAACAAAGGGTATTGCCTGATGCCTTTCTTCTTCCAAGAGGGTCAACTGCACTAGATTTAGCATACAAAGTACATTCAGATATTGGGGACAGCTTCATTAGAGCAATAGATTGCAATAGTAAAAGAGTGATTGGCAGAGATCACGAGCTAAGCGATGGAGATATTATAAAAATTGTCGCTGGCTCATAAGGATAGAATAAGTGAGTTAGATTCTCTCAAGGCTTTAGCCTTAGTCATGATGCTTATATCAAATTTTGTCTCGGATTTAAGTTTCTTTAAGATTATGGAAGTTACTAAAGGAGACCCCTGGTGGTATCTTGCTAGAGCTACAGCGTCTTTATTTGTTTGTATTTCTGGAGTTTCATATTATTTAGCAAATCGAGAAAGTCCAAATTTCCCAAGAGTATTTTTGAGAACAAAAAAGTTAATTTTTTGGGCATTTATAATCACAATTGTAACCTTTTTTTTTCAACCAGATGCATATATCCGTTTTGGAGTCCTGCATCTTTTAGCTTTAGCTAGTTTAGTAGCTTTTCCCTTTGTCAAAAAACCAATTATCGGCTTCTTGTTTGGTTTATTATTATTCTTTTTACCGTTATCATCAGAGCCAATGTTGGTGTGGATAGGGTTGAGAGAAACAGGTTTTTTTGCAGTAGACTATTTCCCATTGAATCCTTGGCTTGGATTATTTTTTCTTTCAATGGTTTCAGCACGATTTTTATATCCTGATGGTAAGCCCTGATCGAATATAATGTGGCCTGAAAACTGGATTTGGTTAGGAAAAAATACTCTGCTGGTATATGTC
>CAXHBG010000052.1:0-4053 GCA_964015055.1 uncultured Thermoplasmata archaeon | reverse complement strand
TATCAAAAAGATATAGCTAAAACACGTACTTTCCTTGAGCAAAAGCAAATATCTAACTTTCCTGAATGGATGAATAGATAATGGTCAATTACGATGTTTTCAATGGAGACACAGATGGCATTTTTGCACGCCATCAGCTTAGGCTAGCCATTCCTTTAGATACAGTTAATATTAGTGGAGTCAAGAGAGATGTTAATCTTCTTAGGCATGTTAAACCAGCCAAGGGAGATTTAGTAACTGTGATGGATATTTCTCACGCTAAGAATCGTAAAGATGTTTTACGAATTCTTGAATCTGGAGCAAAGGTTGAATATTTCGATCATCATGACCCTTCAGAGTTAATTGATCATCCAAACATTATATATCACATAGACACAGATCCACATATGACTACAGGGAGAATTGTGGATTCTCATGTTAATGGTAAGAATCATATTTGGGCGATTGCAACAGCTTTTGGTGATAATCATTTTGATTTAGCTTATGAATTAGCCACAGCTGAAGGTTTAGACCACGAGGAAACTAAGCTTTTGAGGGAGATTGGTTTAGCCATTAATTACAATAGTTATGGTAAAACTGAGAAAGATTTGTTCGTAGCACCTCTTTTAGTATCTGAAATGCTTGAAGATTGTGGTGAGGACGTCTTTGCAATTTCTGAACACGAAATATTTTCAACTTTAGTATCCAATTTCCGTTCAGATATGAGTACAGCATCTTGTCAAGAGCCATATTCCATACATGAAAAGGGAGTAATCTACAAGTTTCCAGACGAAGAATGGTCACATAGAATAATGGGAACTTTTGGAAATCACTTAGTTAATTCTAACAAGGATTTAGCTTGTGCAATAGCAGTTACTAATTCAGATAAGACTTATCGAATTTCAGTCCGTTCTTCGTTAAATAATCCTCATGGGGCAGGTAACCTTTGCAAAGCATTTGGTGGTGGAGGGAGAGAAAAAGCAGGTGGGATAAATAGCCTAGAAGAAGGAGATTTAGATAAATTTAAAAATGAGTTTGATAAGGTGTTTTCATGAAGAGTCCAAAAGAATTTATTCAAGAGTGGATTGAGACTGTTTGCTCTAATGATGCTAGTAAAATAGCAAATTTGTATCAAGAAGATGCCGTTTTGCTAGGCACATTAGATAAAAGTGTTAGAGAGGGTAGGAATAAAATTAGGGAGTATTTTGATTTTTTTGTTAAGTTAAAGCCTTGTGGTGAAATTACTGAACTTGTTGAAAAGGATTATGGAAATGGACGTTTTTGTGTAGTGAATGGAACTTATGATTTTAACTTAGAAGAGAACGGGAAGCAATCAGTGGCACCTGCAAGATTTACTTTTGTTTTAGAACGTACTGGCGTTAAATGGATGATTCAATCTCATCATTCATCTAAGCAACCTTAGCAAATAAGCCTTGCAAACTTTTAAAAAAATCGTTGTTATTACAATTTAATCTTGGGCTGATTGGAAACGCAGTCCATGAATACCAGGCAACGTATATTTCCAGTTGGCAGCTGATACGTTGTTTTATCCGCAAAATGCAAGGGCATGGCATGTCGTCTACTTCAGAAAATAAATAGTTGATTTAATTGAAATTAAGAAACAATTTACGAGGTGAAAATCCTCTCAAATCTGCAAGCTCGGCAAGGTACGTGACCGATGAATCACATTTGGAAAGATATTCCTTTGGCAACTTCTGTGAAGCGAAGAGCCAGAGTTTTTACACTTCGGCGTAAATTATCAAATAGTCTAAGGAAAAAATATGAATGGTGGAATATCTACATAACGCCTCTAAGAGGAGGCCGATATGCAGGAACTAATTACATAAAGAAATACAGCAAAGATGAAAAACCACCACAAAAAATATGTTCAGTACTAGTTAATTTGACAGATACAAAATCAATAGAATTTGCATCCAAATTAATGCACTATACTTCTGAATCATTAGATGAAGCTTTGAGAAATACGATATCTTTCGAAGAATTAATAAATTATGTAAAAGAGAAACTGGGTTGCTACGAAAAAGAAGGCAAAATATACAACAATTTCACATCAAGCGGCAAACTAGTTCAGGGTTCGAAATCGGACTAATTTTTACTGCGGAAAACGAGTTTCCAAGAAGTAGGATTTGTCACGCCCACTGTTTTAGTATTACCTAACCTTAATATGCCACTATTTTTTTTAAATGACATGGTAAAAAGCATAGCTATCGTTGGCGGCTCGAGTGATATTGCAAAATCTACAATTTCTAGTATGTCTGCTGATAATTATAAATTTCATGTATTGGTAAGAGATGATTCACACACAGATGAATTATCAGCCTCAGGAGTAAGCGTAGTCTTAGGTGATGCAACCTCTGAGGAGGATATCAAGAATTTTATTTCCGGAGTAAAAGAGTCTGGGGAAATTCATGCAATTTTGCACTGCGTAGGTTCTTTTGCAGTAAGACCACCACATGCTATGAACAAAGAAGCATTTGAAACAGTCATTAGTACAAATCTTACTTCAGCATTTCTCACATTATCTATTGCTGGAAAGGCTATGCTAAGCCAAGGACACGGCAGAATGGTTTTCATGTCTAGTGTCGCAGGATCTTTAGGATTGGTAAATCACGAGGCAATATCTGCAGCTAAAGGAGGCATTGAATCAATGGTCAGATCAGCAGCAGCAACATATGCAAATCGTGGTTTAAGAATTAATGCGGTAGCTCCAGGGTTAACAGATACAAAGCTTGCATCTCCTATAATGTCAAATGAAACAGCTTCACAGGCAGCTTCACAAAAAATTCCTATCAAAAGAGTAGGGCAGAAAGAAGAGGTTGCTAATGTTATCAAGTGGTTACTAACAGAAGCACCAGAAAATTTTACAGGGCAAATTCTCCACACAGACGGTGGAATGTCCAATGTTTTAGTATAAAGTGGCCGCCCGAAGACGGCCTTTACCCCAAACCTAACGAGCACCATCATCGTTTCAGGGCTCTGACCCGGTTTGGGAAATGTAAGACTCCGGGGTTGTCCCTTCCATCACTAATCCGGTGGGGACCCAATGGAGTCATGTATGCAATCTATTGCTCAGAACATCACTAATCAGCCCTGTCTTCGAAGCTTGCAATTAATTCTAAGGGAGCTAGTAATTATGGTTAATGTTTTTGGCATGGTTATTTTATACACCCAGAATTGGAACATTAATGTCTGATTCTGATGCTGAACTTCGAAGACTCGTTAATGCGCTTCCACAATATGAAGAACAAATTCGATATTGGGAGTCCCAGCTTGATGCTATATCAAACGTTAAGGCAGACATTTTTCAAGCACAGGATACTATCAACGGAATGATTAAATCAGAAAAAAGCAATGAAATGCTTGTCCCTGTTGGACATAATACTTCTATTTTTGCCACTATAAATGATATGGATCGAGTTTTGGTAGGAATAGGTTCAAGAGTTTACATGGAAACTACAAGAGAAGATTCTCTAAATCGTCTGAACAAAAGGTTAGACGATTTGAACACGGCATCACAAACTTATCAGAATAATTTAGTAAAGACACAACAGGAGTATAGTTCAATCCGAGGAAAGATTGAATCTTTACAAGGAGTCCAATAGTGTTTAAGGCACTAAGAGAAAAATTACTGGGAGCAAGCAAGCAGGCGGAAGAAGAGCTTGATCCGAAATTGAACTTGGATTATGAAACATTTAGACCTGAGGAGAGAGAAAGCGGAGCCGTAATTAGAGAATCACACTTGGAAAACGTTCTTTGGGAAATGGAACTGGCTTTACTTGAATCAGATGTAGCTATGGAAGCTCTCGAAGATATGAAAGCAATAATCAAAAAACGTTTGGTTGGTTTGAGGGTTGAAAACCGTTCAGAAATTGTACCAACAATTGAAAAAGCTCTAAAGGCTAGTTTGGTAGAATTATTATCTAAAAATGTATTCAATCCTGACATTTTACTAGAAGATAGAGAAACTCCGTTAGTGGTTGCGTTTGTTGGAGTTAATGGTACTGGAAAAACAACAAGTATTGCAAGAATTACTCATTGGCTTAAGGAAAATGG
>CAXHBG010000051.1:0-4095 GCA_964015055.1 uncultured Thermoplasmata archaeon | reverse complement strand
GTCATTATTGTGAAATGGGAATTATCTGCTCTTAATGGACTTCCTGGTAAGAAAGTATATCCAAATTCAGCAGTCCATCTAGAGCCTGAACTAGCTAATTTTTGCTCTTCAGTGTAAGCAACATCAATAGATTGTGCGACAGCCTCAGTTCCCCACGGGAATGCCACTGTTACAAGAATTGAAAAGTTCTGATCCAAAACTGTTGCTGTTACAGGATCTAAGAAGACATTTTCTTCGTAGTCCATTAGTAATTGCAATGTTTGCTCTTCAATAACTGGAGTTGCTGCATCCACGTCAAATAGTGGTAGCTGGGCTGGAGTTATGTTAGGCATGACTGATGAAGCTTGCAAAGGAGCTGCGAATGGTAAATATTCATACGTCGGAACACAAGTTCCTGTTGTCATGTTCATATCAGCCAACGTACATGTACCTGAGAAAACCCAAGTTGAAGGATCGGCTGGATTTGTCAAGTTACCCAAGAAAGCTTGAGAAATATCCGTTGTGTAGCTATCTACTCCGTTCATGTAGTACATATCTCCGTCTGCGGAAATATTTGGTAGCGTCATGGTAATCGGAACATCTGTTTCGTTAACTGTTCTCCATGGTACGTTAAGATAATCTACGCCGTAGCTCTGCGTAGCACTTAATGAATCGATAATTAATGGATGGAATTGATGTCCCATCAGAGCTTTCCCTTGAACCATCAAGGTTCCATCGTCAATCACTGGCAATACTGCTTCACCATTGGTGTACCATGGTAACGCTTGGTAAGAACTAGGATCTGCTCCAAGACCTGCCATAACTTGTCCCATGATTCCTGCAACCAACGGATGAGTGAAAGATGAACCCATTACACAAGTATCGTTATCTCCAGTACCCATTATACATGATGCATCTCCTGGAACAGGCAATGCAGTAGTTCCGTTAGGATCAAGGACAAACGGCATATTTGCGTATGAAACGTCTAGACCTAAGCTCGTTGCATAATCATCTATACTTGTAAAGGATGTTTGAATTAATGGATGATATTGTGAACCCATAATTGCTTCACCGCTCATTATCATGCCCATGTCTGTAGTAAACCTTGGTAATGTCATTGTTGCATCAGATCTTATTGGAATTTGCAAAGCATCTTCACCCAAAGATGTTTGTGTTAGAGCAAAAGCAATCAATGGTGCCCATTGTCTATCTGGACAGACCTGAGGGACCATACAGTAACCATTTACTGGATCAAAAACAGGTAACGATGCAACTGTTGTATCATAGGGTACATCTGTCTCTACTGATTGATAGTGGTGAACATTCGTAGTTCCCATAACATTAGCTGAAGGTATAATAAAACCAGGAATTGAAGTTGATTCAACACACTCATATGTATTTACATGCGTAGTCAAAAATAAATTTGCATAGTTGTAAGTTGTGTTATCGCAAACCGAACCTATGCTAAAGAATGTCTGACCGCCGCTAATGTATGTACCATCTGGTGCTTGTCCTTGAGCTTGTTGAGTATGAGTATCAATTAGGAATGTTGAATTTACACGTGGTTCTGTTTCCCCAGACACAAATAATGTTCCTGTAGCATTCATATATGTTCTTTCAGCTCCGGTTGCATTATCTATTCCAGTAAAGATTGAACCTGATGAGAATGTTCTCCTGTCTGCAGTTATATTTGCTCCATCCAAGGTTCCCTCGTAAACAATTACTGAATCAAGAGCCTCTGTAGCTTGGAAAAGGACTGCTAGTCTTGGATCGGGAATAAAGTTGACTACTATATCTAACTCTCTGTCTGCAACCTGACCGGTTTCTTTGCTAACCCAGATTACTTCTTTGTATTCCATTTCTCCGTATGAAGTTCCTACAACTCCTTCAGGGAGAAATCCATCAAAATTAGCTTTTAGTGCCAATACACTATCACTAGAGTATTCGAATTTCTCATCTGCGGAATACTGATAACAGTCAATATCGCCTACTTTATCTTCGCCAATATATATGTAATTGTTAGTGTGAGAAGATACGAAAGGATTAGGATATTGGGTATCCTTCTCTTCTGGAAGCTCATTAGGGTTCCAAAGTGAGTAACCAAATTCATCGTTAGGATCGTCCGCATCTTTAGTTTCCCATGTTGTCCTGTCTACGTAATTGTTATAGTCTGTGAAAGTCAAAATTCGATTTTCCTCAGTTAATTCTTTAGAACTAAAAGCAGAAGCGTTAAAATTGTAGTAAGTTTTCTCGTCATCACTTTTTGAGGGATCTGCTTTAGCTACGATTTCAGCATTTGTACCGTCTGCAGCTAGGTAAGTATTTAGTGCATTTTCAGCATTGTAGTCACCTTGAAGAGTAGCTGACTTAGTTGCATCGAATAGAGTCATATCTCCGTCAAAAGAGGTTCGACTTTCGAAATCGTCACTTAACTCCTTTTGGTTCGGAATGTAAACTCCCATAACATATGCAGATATTAACAAAAATACTGCTCCTACAGCAACTAGTACTTGGGCCGTCATTTCGGGTTTATTCATGTCACTCATGATTGAATTTCCTCATGCTCAAAGGCACGAAAATATGCATTTATTCAACACACACTAAAGCTATTCGTAGATTAAATTCTATATAATACTTTGCGCTGTTTCAAAAAGTGAATCACTTCTCACTTAGCTCTTCAAGCATGGTAATGAAGAGTTTAACTTCCTCGACACTCCAATCAGGATAAAATTCTCCAAGTTGTGACCAAGTCTCTCCATCACCCTCAGCCATTTTGTACAAATCAACAAGTGTTGCTTGTATCTTACCATCATCAACGCTCTTGGTGTAATCTGACATTCTCTTTTCGACTTTTTCACGGTCAACATTGAAACTGGTATTGATATCTAAATCACTATATTCCAAATAATCGCCAAGAAGGCTTTGTGGGATGTATAAGATGTACATTCCTGAAAAGAACATTAAAAACTGAAAAATAAGATATCCCTCAGAGGCAAAACCAAAAGTAAACCATCCGTCTTCTTGAAGGTAAAGTTTACTGTAATAATAGTAACTAATAAAAGTAGATATGAAAAAAGATGGCACGGATAATAACCAGTCTGATAAACTCAATGATGAAGCTTCGGGTACTTCTCTGATAATATTGTGTCGTAACGCGTATATCTCTAGAACCATCCAATACATGATGAAAATTGCTAAAAGTAAGAGGATCAAACTAGCTACAAACCAAACATATCCTTGATCAAACATTACAAATAATAAAGTGGTTCCAAAGGCTGTTAACCAATATATCCCAATTAGCCAGACTCCATGTGTCCAAATTTTGTGAAACAATTGCTGCAAACAAAGCAGGCAAAGTATTCCTGAAATAATCCAAACAGGAGTCGAAATCAAATGGAACTCTATTCCGAATAAGGGAAGAGAAATGAGACGACCAATACCACTTTCTTGATAACCAGCAAGTAACGAAGTTGTAAATGTCAAAGTAGATAGTGCTAGGAGTAAAGAATCTTCTGATTCTCTCTCTAAATTTAATTGACGTCCTAGCAACCCCATGTTATCTTAAGTCTAAATGTTAGTAAAAAAGATTATGTGTCTGTTTTACTGGTTCTTATTCAATGCTTGATTAATTAAATCACCCATGGTAAAATTTTTCTTTAGACCTGGTTTATACGATGAGGAAGTTTCTTCAACATCTTCCATAAGATTAATATTAAGAAAGTTCTCAAGCTTTTTTATTAATTTTTCATTGGGCTTCATATTTCCAGATTCTACAGAAGTAATGATAGACTTTTTTTCAGATATTTTCATAGCCAAAGACCCATGGTCTAAGCCTTTCCTCTCTCTTGCCTTTCTAACTACTTCCCCGTAATTACTGACCAACACCCTCTCATCCGAAGAGATGTCTTTGTATCTTGTTTTTTGCTCTCTTTTTTCAAGTGTCTGCGCAACAAATGCCCTATGTCCTACTGATTCTCTGTAAGAAGTTTGCTTACCCATTCCTGCACAGGAAGTACATACTCTGAGCACTGAACCTGATACTTTACGAGGTTCTAGGCTTGCTGATTCAGCACCGCACATTTCGCATAACATGTTAAGTCACAACTGATATATATC
>CAXHBG010000050.1:0-4170 GCA_964015055.1 uncultured Thermoplasmata archaeon | reverse complement strand
TACTAAGAGCCCTACAACAGATAGGAACGAAGGTCCGGGAAGTAAAGAGTCTTCTTCTTCAGATGCAGTTTCTTCAGATATGATATCGCCTTCGACTGTAACTGTTAAGGTGACTTGGTCTAATATTTCAAATACGTATCCTCCGCTTGAAGATTCAATTGCAGATAAAATATTCAGCGTGTAGGTGTATGTTCCAGGTAGAACCTCTCTTGCAATTACAGCTAAAGCTCCCCAATCTAGCGTTTCACCAACTTGAACTTTTAATGGATACAATTTTGTATCTGATGGAGAGACAGCTAGTCTCCATTCTTTACTATTCTCATCAAAGTAGAGATCAGTATCTTTAGAACCATCTGGCATAATTAATTCAAGTGCTACGTCTACATCAACAGTTCCCTTGTTTTCAATGATAAATCCAGCAGATGCAGTCTGTATTTTTGAAGCTTCGATGGTAATTTCAAAGTTAGCTGAATCTAAGCATAGATTACTAAAATCAGCAAAACAAAGTGAAACATCTTGTATCTCCTCAATTGGAGTTTGTACGACTATATTTGATATAGATTTTGCTAATTCGTAGCCGTTATCATCAAAAATTAATACTTCTAAACGATATGTTGCATCAGATGTTCCCAATGGAACATTTACGGTTGCACTTACAACTTTAGCTTCATCAACGTCTAAATCAAATGTTGCAGGTTCTAACACAACCCAGCTTCCAGCTTGGCTTTCAGCAACTACTTCTATAGCTTGTTTTCCATTTCCATCACTTAAAATATTAAACACGATGGTATCAGATTCGCCTGGAGCTATTGTTCTTAGGCCAGATCCTTCTCTTCTTAGAGTTACACCTGTTTCTAATTCTTCTACAGAAACTCTGATTGTTTTATCATCTTTTGCAGTTTCGTCACCCCTTGAAGTTGCTTCAACTTCTATATACACATTTCCATCATCTTGTTCATCAGGAATTGAGATTATTCCATTAATAGTAGCTTCACTATCTGCTTCAATAGTAATTCCGTTTTCTTCAAATTGGACCCATTCTCTTTCATCTCCTAAAACTTCAAGATCAAAGGTATCGGTTTCATCCCCGTTGTTGTATATTGTTACACTAAATTCTACATCTTGCCCAGCTACAGATTCAGTGTTTGTTGGACTTACAGCTATTTCCACTTCATAATTTGTTGGATTATCTGTCACATCTATAGTTAAGTCTAAGGTTTCAGTAACGTCTCCAGCAGTTAGAATAATAGTTAGATCATATAAGTCGTATTCTGCATCATCTGGTATTGTTATCTGCAGTTCAATGTCTTTACTTTCATTACTCTTCATTTCCATTTGATTTGTCATAGATCCCCAATCTTCAGCAGATCCAACCATATCAAGGTAGAATGTATCAGTTCCAGAAGCTGAGTTTTTGATAACAATATTAAATTCTAACTTTGCACCAGGTTCACCTTCTTTATCTTGATTAAAAGTAGATATCTCAGGCAGATGAACCATTTCAACATCTAAATCAATTTCTTTATCATCATTTCTATGGTTTTCGTCCTCTTTTGTAGTCTCCACAATAATTTTGTATTCACCAGGATTATTACTGTCCCACTCCCATTCCAATGTTTCTTCTTCGCCAGATTCTAATGGTCCTGTTATCTGTTGATTATTGGTCCAGACTTCGTTTTCTTGAGAGTCTAGAACAGTTGCTTTAACATCAATAGCAGCCTGAGTATCTGAGCCATAATTCTTTATTATGCTTGAAAACGAAATAGTTGAATTTTCTTTTGCGTCGCTTTCTAGTTTGAGTACTTTAACTCCGATATCATCTGCTGCTGCAGAGGCTCTTAACCAGTCGAGAGCCCTTCCTACCATGTCCTCACGATCGTTTGAAGTATTAACTTTACCAAATGTAAAAGGAGAAACAATTAATCTGTAGTCTCCATCATAATGTAAAGACATGTTGAAAACTTGTGCAGCGTCATCCCAGTTTTCCATTCCATCTTCCATATCATCAGATAAATGACTTGTGGTTCCTCCGTTAGAAGTTAATTCAACATCATCAAAATACCAACCCTCATAGGCGTCAATAACTCCGTCAGCACCAAATCTCCATTTTAATCTTACATCTTCACCTGAGAAATTAGTTAGATCAAATGTAGCTTGCACCCATCCACTAGATTGTCCGTAGTAACCAGGTTCTCCATCTAAACCGCTAACTGACTGAGCCGGATATCCTCCATTAGGCTGTATAACTTCCCATGTTTCTCCTCCATCAGTTGTAATTTGTACGTTTCCTCCATCATAAGCATAGCTTTCACTTTCGGTATCATAGTAGTGTTGGAATGATAGCTGAGGGCTATTTCCAAGCGTGAATTCATCTGAAGTATAAACAGAGTAATCCCATCCATTGCCGTACTCTCCATCGCCTTTAGATTCATCCCCTATCCACATTGAATGAGTAGGACTACTTGCTTTTCGATTTGGATCGCTAACAGTATCAACAATATGCCACCAATTATCTCTATCTGTATAAAATGCACCAATAGCTTCGTCGTTAGGCCTTATCCAGTCAGCGTAGTCAGAGAAATATATGCTTGTATCTCCCATATTATATTCAGCATCACCAAATATTTCATCTCCGTCTACTCCGATTAGTGGATTAGGCGTTCCAACATTGTTTCTAATGTAATCAATTTTAAAATAATCATACTCAAAATCACCAGGTTCTCTGGGCCCGTCACTTCCATTTAATGCAGTTAAAAATTGTTGACCCATAATCCAAAGGCTTCCACCTTGATCTAAATATTCACTGATACATTCTTGCCAATTAGTAATATTTCTTTGATTATGATCACCTTGAGTCCATATAACTACATCATAGTTACTCATTAAATCTAAAGTGGGGTATGGTCCTAATTCACCGAATGATCCCAATTCACTATCGTAAGGCATAGTGTAAACATCATAGCCTCGACTCTCTCCATCAGTAAAGTATTCTTGTAAAGCGAATTTTAAGCGGATATCTATTTTATCTACGTTATAGTAGTTGTTATATCCATTATTTTTACCAAAATTTGCATCTATTAACAGAACTTTATCTCCGCCTTCTTGTGAATAATAGAATGGAGTTGCGGAGATGTCACTACTGTCTTCAGTTTCAGGATCATCTCTACTTGTAACAGTTACAGTAAAGGAATGTTCATTTCCAGTGGGCTCCAATGTTGGAGCAATTACAACTACGGTAAAGTTTTGACTCGAGCCTGAACTTAGATAAATAGAACTTACATGAGAAATAATTTTCCAATCATCTTCTTGTTCAGAATCCAAGGTTATGTCGTAATATCCACTATTTTCTCCGGTATTTGTAGCAGTAAAATTAAATGCTACAGATTCACCAGATAGTACATCTTTTGCTTGCTCTTGTACTGCTAAAGCAATATTATAGCCACTTTCGGCTATGTCTATATTTTCTTCTTTTGGATTATTACCTGCCCTTTCATCTCCAGTTAATAATGTTTCTACTCTTATTGTATATGTACCTTCAGGTCCACCTTCCCAGGTCCATTCCAATGTGGAATTATTTTTTGATTCAAGCGTATCAATTGTTTGGGTTTCGTTGTAAACTTCAGTACCATCGTCTCTCGTTACTGTGCCTCTTACATCAAAATTATCTTGGTCATTTGTTCCAAAATTGTAGATTTCAGAAGTAAAGGTTACAGCCCTTCCTGGTTTAGCTGTGCTGGGCGAATCTAGTTCTTTAGTTCCAACATCGTTAGGTATCGGCGGAAGACTGTAAACCGCAAAGTTATCAACATATAATCCTTCAAGTTGAGTGAATGTATTAGACTCAAATCTAAGTCTGAATGAAACATCGTCTTCATACTCACTTACATCACTTTCAAAATAGAGCCATCCATTTTCGTCAGCCCCATCATATTCGCTAGAATAATCTCCATCATCGCCAGGGAAAGTTTCTAAAAGTTCCCAATCGCCAGACTGATTTATTTCTAAGTTGACAAAATCATTTGGCCCGTCAATTGCAAACCATATCATAGCAGACACATATTTTTCAGCACCGTCTCCGATATCAAAGGTAGGAGATTCAAGTGAATCGTTTAGAGATGCACTGTAAGTTTCAGTACTTGGGTTTCCTAGATACCATGAGTAATCTCCAGA
>CAXHBG010000049.1:0-4437 GCA_964015055.1 uncultured Thermoplasmata archaeon | reverse complement strand
TCCGTAGAAGGCGCCATTATAATGATTTGCGCAAAAAATATAAATTTTCACAACAAAAGTACTAATAAACATACTTCTTTAGCCAATTATGTGTGTAAGGCCCAAAAGGGCAATTCATTTCAGGGGTTTCTAGGAATTGAATAAGGACCTGATGTGCTATCTGAATATGCATTGTGAACTACTTGGAGGTAGTAATTAACTTGTTAGATTTTTTATCTATTGTTTCAAACGTAGGTGATGACTTAGGTAATCCTGAGCTTGAATGGGGAAGAATTACTATATTTCTAATTCTAGCATTAGGCGTATCCTTTTTGTGCTCACTTTTGGAAGCGATCATTCTATCTGTGACTTGGTCTCATATTGAAATTTTGAGCAAAGATGATAGAAGAAGTGGTAAAAGACTTAAAGAATTAAAAGAAGATATTGACGTTCCTTTAGCTGCAATACTAACACTTAATACTATTTCACACACAATAGGAGCAGCAGGCGTTGGTTCGGAGTTTAACAAGTTAGGGAATGAGTGGTTCACAGTGGCTTCTATTATTCTAACGATATTAATACTTGTATTTTCTGAGATCATACCTAAAACTTTAGGTGCTATCTACTGGAAGAAGTGGGCTCCAAGTTCAGCCTACCTTTTAGATGCCATGATTTGGATAACTTGGCCGATTGTAGTTGTTTTGAACAGCTTTTCAAGAAAAATCTCAGAAGGAAATGAAGATCAAAAAGAGATGACGCGCGAAGAGATGATTGCTGTTGCTGAAATGGGTGAAAATCAAGGTGCACTGGAAAAACAAGAAACTCAAGTAATTAAGAATCTACTGACTATGGACAAAATTCTAGCCGAAGACGTAATGACACCTAGTACAGTAATGCTTACTTTTCAAAGAAACGATAAAGTAGGTAAAATTGTTGACGAACATTCACCTATTCCTTTCTCAAGAATACCTGTACGTGAAGAGAATCTTGACGATATCATTGGAGTAGTATTTAGAAGTAAAATTATGGAATTGTATGGTGAGGGAAGTACCGATATCACTATGGAGAACTTAATCTCCGAGTTATCTACAGTAAGTCCTGAAGACTCTATTGCAACATTATTGGATGAATTTCTGAAGAAAAGAGAGCATATTTTTCTTGTAGTTGACGAATACGGAACTACACAAGGCATCATCACTCTTGAAGATGCCGTAGAAACACTGCTAGGTGCTGAAATTGTTGACGAATCCGATTCGGTAGAAGACATGAGGCAATTGGCACGTGAGCTTTGGGAAAAGAGAAGAAAAAGAAAAACTAATCTAAAGTTTGATTAGAAGCCCATTCTTTTATTCTATTGGATATCCATATCAAGCTAGGTAATACGAAAATAGCTATAAACATTGAGTAAATTATTGTAGCTGCAGTAATGATTCCAAAATTGCGAACTAAAGGCATGGGCGAAAGAAATAGAACTGCGAATCCAGAAACAGTAGTCAAACCTGATATTAGTAAGGCAGAACCTGTTCTAACTATGGTAGTCTCTATAGCTTGACTCTCTGTTTTATGCTCTCTTTCCTCACGGTACCTTTCAACAATGTGGATTGCATAATCAATACCTAATCCTATAGTTAGTGCAGTAACCATAACAGTTAGAACATTCAGAGTGATACCCAAGAGAGTCATTGTTGCTAAAATCCATACTGATGCTAAAATTGTTGGAAAAACTGCAATTATTCCAAGATCTAGACTTCGGTAAATCAAAACCAAAGTTATTGCTGCAAAAAGAATAGCAATTAATGTTGATGTAATCTGGGTTTTTTGAATTTCATTAACTGTTACACTGGTAAGAATATGTCCACCAGTGGTACTGACTGTAAAATTCTGAGCGAAAACTTCAGGAATATCTGCATCTAATTCAGAGCGCATAAATTCCAAACCATCATTATCTAACTCATATGAAGTTGTAGGACCAACATATATCCTGATAACAGAGGAAACGTAATTTCCGTCAGAATCTCTACTAAGAACATGCTGAATCCCTTCGGAGTATGATTCCCCAGTAAATGGATCTGAAATATCTAACTCTCTTTGATACAAGTAATCATATAAGTAGTGGATATCTGAATCTGTTGTAAGGCTGAATGTCTTTGCCTGGTAAGTCAAATTGAAAGTATCAGTTAAGGATTGAACAAAGACAAAGTTTTGCCTATCATGGGCTTCAATAGATTGAATTAAAGATTCCTCGGAAGCATCCTGAATATATGAAAATTTAAGCCGAGCTTTGTGTGAATCATCCAATATATCAATAGATGCACTGGAATCTCCGGAAATTTCACTAGACGTTTTAACATTAATCAATTTGTCAGTCCCAATCAGTTCATCCGAAGAATCATACCAAAAGACTAAGGCTTCTAAAGTTGGAGAAACTAAACTTTGTTCCATATTCCAATTAACATCTAAAATTTCACCTGAATGTACTAAGAATGAATTAGTGATCGTCCATTCATGCGTTAAGTTTTCTCCATGAGTCACACTAAATTCTTCAGAGTCTATCGCCTTTTGGATAATCCCATGGACAGATTCCACGCGAGCATTTGCACCAACCTTGATTACGTAGCGGTCATCATTTAGACCTTTGTTATCTGAACCTGCTTTACCATATTGTAGTTCATAGTTACCATCAAGGAAGTCTGTAGAATCAATATTGCCTTGAACTAAAATTTGTGATTGTGAATAACTGGCACCTCTAAAGTCAGACTGTATCTTTTCTGCTGTAACCATTATCTCTAAATCATCAGAAAGAAAATCATCCAAAGAAAAAGAAGTTTCAATTTGTGATGCACCACCGAGTGCAAATATGGTAAGAACAATCACTGTTGAAATAATAGCCTGAGGGTGTTTGTCTACTATCTGAGAAGCTCTTGATATTGAAGTTTCGATTAATTCAGAATTTTGAGGCTTAATTGCCGCTCCTTCAGAGGAGGAATCCAATAGAAATCTCATAGAAGTGTAGAAAAATAAAGTTAAAATAAATGAAGAAAATATTCCAAAAGCACAAAGTAAACTGAAATCGCGAACTGGACCTACGCCACCTGTAATCCCTGACAAAAACGCAATGACTGTAGTGAACATGGCAAGAGATAGAGCTTGACCAGTATGAACTTGAGATTCAATGAGAGATTCTTCTAGGCTGCTTCCAGCTGCAATTCCTTCTTGGTATCTTCGGCTAACATGAACTGAGAAGTCAATACCTAAACCAACAACTAATGGAATAACTGCGACACCCAATGCAGTCATTTTTATTCCTACAATGCCTGCAAAAGAAAAAGTCCAAAAAATAGATAGTATCAAAGTTATAATAGGTAAAACTACATAACTCCAGTGACCAAAAGTAAGCCATAGTAGAACAACTGTAACTAAAAGCATACCAACAATCATCAAGATATTTGTATATTGAGTAGATTCATCTACATCTGAAGCCAAAAGATCAACTGAAAACGCATCTGCATTGATATCGCTCCCAGAATCTCGGTTATGAGTATCTGCTAAAGTTCTAAGCTTTTGGCCAGCTTCCTTTTTTTGTTCAGTAGTCAATTCTGGATCGAGGTTAACCATTATAATTGTAGAATTAGCAATAGGTGCCCCACGAACAGAGCCGTCGGCTTCTACAATGATTAGAGGATCCAGATTTAAATCTCTGTTAATCAAAACATCTCCAACAAAGTCTACTTCATTCCAAGAGTAATTACCACTGCCTGAAGTTGATATCGAATCATAAACAAGTTCCCACGGTTCATCTGCAGATTCTACAGAGGAAAGTGATAAACCAGAATCAGAAAGAGCAGAATCAAAAAAGTCTGCAACTGATAGAACTCCCTTAACGCCTTCAATTTGCAGGCAATCATCATGGATTTGTAAAATATCCACTAGATTGGCCATAGTAAGAACGTTAGTTCCGCTAACGGAAGTTAGATACAAATTAACAACACTCGAATCCTTACCAAAATCTTCAGTTATTAAATCATAAGTTTCAACCTCCTCTGATTGAGGTAAAAAAGCTTGAACATCAGTTGAAAACTCGACCTTTAAAACGAAAGGAGATATGATTAAAGTAATCAATGCTACGACTAAAATAATCTGTCTGGGACTGTCGATTGGAAGTCGCGCATAACGCTCGAGCATACTTCTAGCATAAGAAGGGTGCTTAAAACCTGTCGTTACTTTCCAAGACGTCTATTTCTTTGCTGAAATGACCTAATGGCCCTCAAGAAATCTATTTTTCTCATATCTGGCCAAAACACATCAGCAAAATACAATTCAGAGTAAGCTAACTGCCACAAAAGAAAATTACTAATTCTCTCTTCGCCGGAAGTCCTCAAAATTAAATCAGGATCTGGTAAATCACTTGTATACAAATTAGAAGAAATTAAGTCTGCATCAATATCATCAGCTACCAAT
>CAXHBG010000048.1:0-4914 GCA_964015055.1 uncultured Thermoplasmata archaeon | reverse complement strand
AGTACCATCATCTGTAGCAAGGGCATCCATCATATCTACGTATTCTTCCTCAATATTAGCTGCTGCTGTTCCTGTTTCAATAGCTAAAGTTTCTAACTCATCAATTTTCTCTTTACTTACATCTAAATCAGCCTCAAATTCGGCTAATTCTTTTTCATATTCATCTTTATTTTCTTCTAGCCTTAGTTTGAATTCTTTCTCTTTATCTTTTAATTTCTTATCTCTGATATCTAATAATTTTTCATATTGCTCTTTGGTCTTTTCCAATGTTTCCTTAAACCTAGCACGTTCAACATCAAATTGCTGCTCAAGAGAAATTTGTTTCGAAACAAACTCCTCTTCCAAATCCATCCTTTTAGTTTGTAACCTATAATCTATTTCTTCTTCTCTTTTCTTAAGATCTTCTTCGCGAAGGAGAAGTTGAGCAACCGTTCTAGGTGCTGCTAATGGACTGCCTTCAACTCTTTCCCTCAGAACTGCAGTCTCAATTACTTCAACTCGAATTGTTGTAGAAAACTCTCCACCTAAAAATTTCATTTTAACCTCTGATGTGTGGTTTCCCAGCTCAAGTGGGTAACCAGATATCACTCCGGTATTAGGGTCAAAGTCAAGACCTAAGTCTAACTCAGGATATACTACATATCTTACATTTACAAAATCTTTAGGCTTAATTAATCCCAGAGCTGTGATTAGAGGGTCAATTTGAGGTTTCATGGTAACCAATGAGTCGTTTCTATCCTTTACAAACAAAACATACCTAGGATAATATGAAAGTGGATTGTTATATTTCACAAAAATAATTAAAGAGAAAAGAAGTAATAGTCCTGTCAAAACTATATACAACATTTCATTTTCTCTTTCAAAATAATTATAATAATCAATAACATTTAGTATAGCAAATATTAAAAATAATCCAAGAAAATTACTGCGGACAAAACTCAATAAAATATCTTTACTTAACGAATATCGAAGATATAACTGTAAATCACGAACTTTCATCCTCATCTTCCTCAGGCTGCATACCTTCTTTCAAGCCTTCGTCGAAAGCAGCTTTAGATTGACCCATGCTTTTGGCAAGTTCTGGTAATTTCTTTGCTCCAAAAAGAAGTAAAACTACTCCGCCAATAATTATAGCCTCGGTGGTACCAATCATATTATTCAATCAATAGAGAGGTACATTAACCTTACGGGGGAATAAACAAAACCCCCTTCCGAATAAAGTATTGTGGAAAACATACCTGCTTACGATGAAATTTCAGCAAATTTGCGAAAGCGAGCATGGCTGTATCTGATATTAGCAGCAGCTGTTTTCATCTCGACATTTAATTACTCTGAAAAGTTAACTGAATGGCTAGGTGACAAACTATTACCTAATGACTCCACTCTTGTTTACCTATCTCCTGCTGAATTCTTAATTCTAAAAATGAGAATTGCAGCCTACGCAGCGCTTTCTGTTTCTTTCACTTTACTTATGATTGATTGCTGGATTACTATGAGGAAAAGGACTGACTTGCCTGAGATTGGATACTCTAAGATTATCGGAATATTGCTAATCTCCTTAGCTCTTTTCTCAGCAGGTATCCTGTATTCACTGGAACTAATGCTTCCTCTTGTCTTAGATTTCTTACAAACTGACGCTGCTGATGCAGGATTGAAGACTACATACCGATTAACATCTTTCTATCACTTTGTATTTTTGCTAACATTTGCACTTGGAGTTAGTTTCCAGTTACCTCTAATCATCATGCTATTACTCAGGCTCGAATTAGCTACAACAGATCAATTGTCTGAATTTAGAAGTCATTTGATTGTAACTTTTTTTGTACTAGCTGCATTGATTACACCTCCTGATGTAATATCTCAATTTTTACTTGCAGTACCACTTATTATTCTGTACGAACTTTCATTAATCCTAGGAAAAGTCTGGTAGCATGAAATTACGATTTTTTTCATTATTGGCTATATGTCTAGCCACTTTTTCATCAGGAATGGCCTCAGCCGACGGTGGTGGTCACAAACAAGTAATGCCTGATGAGAACATCATTGGAATCAGTCTACTAGCTTCAATAGTAGCTTACTTCATGATTTCAAAAGTAAGTAAGTTAAGTCTAAATAACGAGGATAAGCTTGCATTTTCCCTAGTTGTTTTCACACTTGTAGTCCATGCTATACTCGGAATTGATGATCTAAAATTATTAGCTGGTGCTGCCGGATTCCTCGCATTTGGGGTCGCATTTTTCGTTATAGAAATACCATTTGTTGAAAAAAGTAAAACAATGTTTTCATATTTGCTTATCATTTACACGCTAGCCATAATCATATTCTACCTATATCAGCATCCAGATTTAACTAAAAATGGAAGTTATGATTCGGTAGGAATTCTTACGAAAATATCTGAAATTGGAATTATTGCTTTGACTTTGAGAAAATTAAATTAAATGGAAATAGGAATACACACTTTCGCATCTGCGAATTTTAAGGATGAAAAGGGAAAACAAATTCCGAACAATCAAGCCATAAATGAACTGCTGGACCGAATAGAGTACGCAGACAAAGTTGGTATTGATGAAGTAGGAATAGGTGAACACCACAGAAAAGAATACTTGGATTCAGCTGCCCATATTACTCTAGCTGCAGCTGCCGCTAGAACTAAAAATATCAAGCTGACAAGCTCAGTAACTGTTTTGAGTGCCGCTGATCCTGTCAGAGTTTTTCAAAATTTTGCAACTTTAGATCTTGTATCTAATGGGAGAGCTGAAATTGTAGCCGGAAGAGGATCTTTCACTGAGGCTTATCCATTATTTGGTTTGAAAATGGAAGATTATAACGATCTTTATGCTGAAAAACTTGAATTGTTATTAAAAATTAGAGATAATGAAATAGTTAACTGGTCTGGTAAATTTAGACCCGATTTAGTGAATCAAGCAATTTATCCAAGGCCAATTCAAAATCCTCTCCCAATATGGGTTGGCGTAGGAGGGACTCCTCAATCATTCATTAGAGCTGGCGTTCTTGGATTACCATTAATGATCGCAATTATTGGTGGAGAAACTCACCGCTTCGCTCCCCTAGTTGAACTTTACAAAAGTGCTGGAATCAAAGCTGGACACGATCCCAACAAACTAAAGGTTGGAGTTCACGCATTAGGATATGTCGCAGAAACTAGAGAAAAAGCCGTTGAAGACTTTTTCCCTGGCTATGCTGCATCATTTACTAAGATAGGAAGGGAAAGAGGATGGCCTCCAGTCACTAGAGACCATTTTGAATCTCAGATAGGACCTACTGGAGCCTTGGTTATCGGAGATGTTGAAGAGGTAGCCGACAAGGTGATTAGGCATAGTAATGCTCTAGGCGGACTTTCAAGATTTAGCTTTCAACTGGACGTAGCAGGGTTAACTCATGAACAATTGATGAATGCAATTGATCTGCTGGGGAGAAAAGTATCTCCGCTTGTCAAAGAGGGCTTATCGGAAGTATCTGGAAACTAATATTACTGCAATTAATGTTGGAATAACCAAGAAACCGAACAAGGAATTTGATTCCTCACTCATTGTTTTCATTTGAGGACCGGTTTGGTTTGTGTCTTGATACATCGTTTCGTTTGCAGCAGGATTAACAACTATTGTACCGACCATGTTCAAAGCTTCATGAGGCTCACAGATGAAACTGTAAGTATTGTTTGTTCCTTTATCGAAAGTAAAAGAGTAATCTACCTCTGTTTCAGGCGATCCTGTATTGAAAAAACCGTTACTATCTATTGCGTTGTGTTCCAAAAACTCTCCGCTCCAGAAGAATCTTATGGTTTGACCTTCATTAATCACAACTTCGGCAGGTGAAAATTGGAGATTGGTACTGTCTACGGTTATGACAACCACGTCATCATGTGATTCTTCCACTTCAATTGCGATCGAAGTATGCTGTAAATTTATTAGGCAAATACCTAGGAATGTTGCAACTAAAACTTTTCTGATTAGTGTGCTGTTCATAGTTTTATGTGGATTGGTTTGCATATAAAGGTTCATAACTAGTGCCAACTTTTACTTACTAGTGCCGAATTAATAACTCAGCTGTTCTTTTAATTTTTTATCGTCGGTAACTGGCTTTTGGCAAGCGTAATTTTTACAAATGTAGGCAGTAGATTTACCCCCTAGTGGCACTTTATCCTTCATTAAAGGAATATCTAATTTTGAGGATGATTCAGCTATTATTTTACAAGGTAAATACTTTTCGCGAATAACCTTCAACAACGAATTATCGCCATTAACAATACTTAAAGCAATCTCATGAGGTCCCTCCGTTAGATATCTATTAACAAAAAGAGCCGTGGCATGAGCATGAGGATATTTGTTGATGTAGACTCCTGCTTTCTCCATGGATGCTTTGACTATTTCTCTATATTTCTCATTTCCATAGTAATATTGAAGTCTTGTGAGTAATAAACTGCTGGTGAAATTGTAAGAAGGAGTAGCATTATCCATACTGTTCACACTATTAATGACCATATTCTTCGAAAGTGATTGCTTGAAATATCCGTCACTGAAAAATTTATCTACTAAAATATCTGCATATTTTTTAGACAATTCTAGATATTTTGAATCAAAGCTAGCTTCGTACATATCAATCAAAGCATTACCAAAATAAGAATAATCTTCGGCAAAAGCCTCTATGTGACTCAAATTATCCCTGCAAACTCTATTCAATGATCCGTCTTCTTTAGACATTTTATTAACTATGAATGACACTGCCTTATCTGCAATCTCAAAATATTCCTTATCGTCTAAAAAAGCTGAAACTTTGGCCAGCGAACTGATCATTAAGCCATTCCATGAGACTATAATTTTATCGTCTGTACCTGGAGCAATTCTAGACTTCCTATGTCGTTTAATTGCTAACCTTGACTTCTCTAAAGAGGAA
>CAXHBG010000047.1:0-5667 GCA_964015055.1 uncultured Thermoplasmata archaeon | reverse complement strand
ATGCACTGTAAGTTTCAGTACTTGGGTTTCCTAGATACCATGAGTAATCTCCAGAATATGATTTGTTGCTGTAGTAATTCCATTCACTTTCTACAATGTCGGCCATCCAGTCCCCGTCGCCGTCTTCAAAATCGTCTTCAAAATGAGTTTCAGTTCCACTATTGACCTCAATATTATCAATATACCATCCTTCGTAGGCTTCTACACTTGAATCTGTTCCAAACCTGAATTTGAACCTTACATCTTGATTGGTATAGTTTGCAAGACTAAATGATGCAGTTTCCCAATCAGCAGTATCCCCTTCACCAGAAGTTCCAGTGTATCCTGGTTCGTTATCTAATCCAACTACGGCATCATCAGGATATCCACCGTCAGGGTTGATTACTTCCCAAGTTTCCCCGTCATCGGTTGTAATTTGAACATTACCTCCGTCCCAACTAAATTCAGTACTATACCAAATATCAACAGACATCTGTGGATTAGTTTGACCGAGTGATATTTCTTCGCTTGTATAAACTGAGAAATCCCAATTATTGTCATACTCTCCGTCTCCCTTAGATTCATCTCCAACCCACATTGCGTGAGTCGGGCTAGAAGCTTCTCTGTTACTGTCCTCGTCGGTATCGATTAAATGCCATGGATTGCTTAATGATTTGTAATTAGTCCACCCATTAACACCGGTTTCCATATCATCGCTAAACTCAACATCGACACTTCTCATCATTGAATCAGCTATATCATTTTCCGGAATTTCATCATTATCATCTATGACTTTAGCTTCGAACCAAAAAGTTCCGTAATCATCAGTTTCCCATTCCCATGTGAGCGTTAAGCTTTCACCTGGAGCTAAATCCTCAACATCTTTGTTTCCTAAATTTTCAACAACGTTTCCAGCTCCATCGTAAATTTTTCCGCTAACTTCAGAATTCATAGTTACATCCCCACTGTTTACGACAATTACGCTCATTTCTCTTTCTTCGTCTTTCTCAGCGATCATCGGAGTAACACGTGCGTCTTTTACTTCTAAATCATATGTAACATAGGTATTGACTTTGATAATCTTTTCATTATTTTCCTCTTTTTCATCATTTGAGATTATGGCCTTACTCTTTATTTGATAAACATAATCTTCATCATCAGGAGTGTCCCATTCAAACTCAACAAAAGTACTGGTACCCGAATCTAGTGAAATAGTTTCAGAGTCAGTAAATGTATACGAGTTATTCAAACATGTAATTTCTAACGAAACTTGAATACTATCTTGGTCTTCAGTACCTCTGTTTCTTACTGTAACATTTACAATGTTTTCAACGTTAGGTTCAACAGTTTCTTCATCTTTAGGCGTATTAAATCTGCTTAAGCTTACATCATTTTCTAGTTGTTCAACAAGATATTCAACAACGTTTTCCATAAATTCGTCCCTATCTTCACTACTTGTAATAGAACTAAAATCGATAGTCATGAATACCAATTTGAATTCATCTTCAGTTCTTATGGTTGAAATATTATAGTCTCCATTTGAACTCAAGACTTTTTCAAACCCGCTTCTTGGATTAATATCGTCTGCAAAATCTGAGCTTATCGCATCAGCATTGTATTCTACACCATCAGAAATAGGATCATCGTCTACACCATATACTACGGCAGGTGTTGCTCTGTCGTTATCGACATAACTAACGCCAAGGTAATCGTGTTCAAAGTCACCAGCGCTTCGATCGCCGTCTGATGTATCAAAATCATACAAAATATCCATTCCTACAACCCACATAGCTCCTCCATCCTCTAGGTATTCAGCGACATTTGATTTGTCGTTATCTGTAAAAGTTACATCAGTGTCTCCACTTTGGTAGTCAGTTCCACATACCCAAATAATCATTTGATATTCTGATAAAATACCTATTTCAGGAGCATCAGCACTACTATTGACTCTAATTATATCATACGCAATAGGATTAGTAAGATTATCAAGAGCATTGGCATAGTAAGAGTCAGTTTCAGTCCTCGAACCACCATTATTTCCGCTGTTATCGTCGTCTAGCAGCAATATGGGCGGATATGAAACGGTAATATCTTCGGTTTCTACATTATTATCTTCGTCAGATTCAGTAATTTGTTCTTCTTCATCAACAATTACTTTAATTTTGTGAGACCCTCCAACTGCAGTCCATTCAGTTTCAGCATCTGCAGTATTTCCACCGGGAATAGTTATTGTTTCTTTAGCAATAAAGTTTCCATCATAGTAAAAGCTCACATTTGTAGTTACAGTAATTAGCCCACTTGTTCCTCCATCATTTGCGACCTCTGCGGTAATAGTTATCTCATCACCTCCCGTAGGTGAATCGTCACTAAAACTTATTTCATTTATTGACAAGTCAGGATCATTTTCATCAGCTAATGTGTTCATAGCTGAAAGTGGTAGCATCAGCATGGCTAGCAAGAAAGCAGTTATTTTATGAGACATATTTCTCCGTGGTTACCTAAGCCCTACAGATATAAAGGTGTATTACACCCTACGGGTGTAAACTTGGTGCAATAATTTAGAACCACTTTCTAGAGGTTTTTTTTCGCTTACTTTCCATCCATTACCTATTTTTGGGAAGTAAATACAATTCTTTCCATTTACGCTATCTGGTACAAGAGTCATATCAATACAATCAGCTAAATCCATAGCCTCTTTGTAAATTCCAGCGCCTCCTATAAACCAAATATCGCCTTCGCAAGTATCTACAGCCTCATCTATACTTCTGAAGCATTCTACTCCCTCAAGTGAACTTCTTGTTATTACAATATTTCTTCTTTCTGGTAGGGGTTTTATTGGTAAAGATTCCCAAGTATTTCTACCCATAATAACATTTTTCCCAATAGTCAGTCTCTTAAATCGTTTTAAATCTTCAGAATAGTACCAAGGAATTGTATTATCTTTTCCAATAACGCCCTCAGGTGACGTTGCTACTAGTATTCCTCTCATACAGCAACCTTGAAAGGTATAAATGGTTCAGGATCGTAATTTTTCAATTCAAATTTTGACATTATAGTTTCAGTATCTTTGTCTAATAGATCCATTACATCTTCTAATGTTTTTATATTTGAATCAATTTTAAGTTCAGGTAAATGCTTTGTTTTTCTCCTAGTCTGCTCAACCAGACCAGGTATGTGGTCATATTCTTCCATGCTTCCATCGGCTTTCTTTGTATATATGTGTGCATCAACTAGAGTATGTCCAAAAGTTCCAACTTTCATGTTTGATAAATGCGCAAAAAGATGTAATAAGAATGAATATCCAGCAATGTTATAAGGAACCCCTAAGGCAACATCACAACTTCTTTGTGTCAAGTGAACGCATAATCTAGGCTCTCCGTTTCCATCGTATTGAACATTAAAAATAAATAATAAATGACATGGAGGCAAACCACTAGTTTGGGCATTTCCTGGAGCCCAAGCAGTTATTACCATTCTTCTGCTATTCGGATTTTTCTTCAAGGTTTCTAAAACATACTTAACTTGATCATTGTATTCATCTTTCCCATGAATTGGAAATTTTCTCCAAAAATTACCATAAGCACTAGGTACAAATCCATCTTCGTCGGCCCAGTGATCCCAAAACTTACAACCATGCTTTTTTAATAGCCCAATGTGCAAATCTCCAGACAAAAACCATAAATTTTCTATGACAATATTTTTCCAGGAAATTTCTTTTGTTGTCAGCAATGGGAATCCTTCATTTAAGTCGATTGAGTAGTTGATATTAAATGCTGAAATTGTGTCGACACCAGTTCGATTTTCCTTTCTAGTTCCACGTTTTAAGACTTCATTGACTAAGTCAAGGTATTGTTTCACATCACTCCACTAAAGTGGCCCAATAAAGGCTTATTTCTTTTAGAAAATTATATATAATTTAGTGTAGTGAGTATTGAATGCCATTTCGAATTATAGACCATGAGTCAAATGAAATTTTGCTAGAATCTCCACATGTCTCAGACTTAATTGAATATATTGATAAACATTCGGATGAGTATCTTGTAAAAGAATTAACAATTTCCTAAGTTTTACAACAAAATAATTAACTAACTAATATCTCTACGCTTTCAATAAGTCCGATATCGTTTTCTGTCACTCCACCTTCATCAGTAGTAGTTGCAGTGATTCTAACGGCGCCTTTTTTGTAAATTAAAATTTCTGGATAATGACCAACTTCGCTAGCTAACTTAGCGACGTGTTGAACGAATGTCGCTGCAGATTCAAAACTATCGAAAGCAAATTCTTTGCGCAGACATCGGTAAACATCGTCATATTCCCATCCATCCATACCGTTTATGGCGTTAACGACATCATTATCTTTCAACACTGCACTCATTTTACTTCCTATAATACGATGCTATATACGGTTTCACCTAATTGATTTATAAACATATTTTTAAGTGTATAATTGTGAGTACATCTTCGCCAAATGCATTTGGGCTTCGTCAGGACTTTCCATTTGTCAGAATATTTGGATTCTTTTTGTCTGTGTTTACAATGACAGTAATGCGAAGTACCATAGATAAAATAGTTCCAAGTCCTTACTATTCTATAACAAATAGAAATACTGGAGAGGACTATATCATTTTCACAGACGATGCTATTTGGATGTTAATTTTGATGTCATTTGTTATTTTTCTCACACTTACATTTATTATTCCTATAGTACTCTATTTTCGCGGTTTAAGTAAATGGGAATGGGATCCTACTACAGTTGTTTTCTGGTTAATAATTACTTGGAGCTTATCATTTTTCTTCACGGAAATAGCTGAAACAAATGCCACAATTGAACCTTTATTTTTAGTTTTAACAAAAATATCCGATGGTTCTTTTGTAGTATTTACGACTATCTTTGTCTTACGAGCTTATAGTAATTATCTAGTTCCATTGATTTCAGATTGGATAAATGTTGGTAAATCAGATACTCAGTATGGTCCATTGTTAGATATTATTGGTTCAATTTTGATAATAGTTTTTGGTATTACAAATTTCCTATCAACGTTTAATGTTGAATTTGGAGTTTTAGTTGCGGGAGTAGGCGTTGTTGGTTTAGTAATAGCATTAGCAGCTCAAGACACTCTTAGTAATTTCTTCTCGGGAATTCTTCTCTTGCTTGATCAGGGATTCAAGACAGGAGATATGATTTATTTTAACGATACTTACTGCCTAATTAGGGAAATAGGCCTTCGTTCGACCAAAATTTACGATATTGTTAACCACGTAATAATTATAATTCCAAATAATGCCTTAGCAAATCAGAACATATTAAATCTTACAAAACCAGATAGATATTACAGACTGAGAATTGAAGTTGGTGTCTCTTACGATTCCAATCCAGATGAAGTAGAAGCTGCATTGTTAGAAGTTGCTAAAGAAAATTCCAATATTGAGCACGATGATCCTACTAGAAAGCCTCTAGTCAGGTTCCAAAACTTTGGTGATTCAACACTGAATTTTGCATTAGTCGCATGGATCAAAAATGTTATTAAAATGAGGCAAATAAATTCTGATTTACACCACCAAGTTTTTGAAAAATTAAGACAAAAAAATATAGTTATTGCTTTTCCTCAAAGAGATGTTCATTTATTCCACCAAGGCGATTATTTGCCTTCGTCTAAAGAGAAAAAAGCTAGTGCTTATACTGAGCAA
>CAXHBG010000046.1:0-5736 GCA_964015055.1 uncultured Thermoplasmata archaeon | reverse complement strand
TCATTGACCCACTTTCAACAACATCATCGATAGCTTCTCTTATACGGTCCGGCTCGGATCCAGCTAACAATGCAGGAACGCTACGTATCATAAACGAAGAAGGACCAAACTTCTCGGCCTCAAACCCCATTTCATTTATTTCAGGTAGCATTTTCTCGAAAGCATTTGTTTGGCTTTGAGATAATTCTAGAGAAATTGGAGCCAACAGGTTTTGACTTCCTATTCTCTTAAATCTCATTTGATCTTTTAATCGTTCATACATTACTCTTTCGTGAGCAGCATGAAAATCAATAATGAATACTCCATCTAAGCCTAAGGCAACTATGTATTTATTTTCCACAAGTGCTAGTGGGCGCATTGTAGGCATATTTGTTTCTTGAACATCATTTTGGTGAAAATCAACTTCAAATTCTTGTTGGAAGGAATCAACATTATTCAATTGCCTTGGTTTTACCTTATCGTTAGCAGTTGCAATACTGGAGAATGTTTTCGTATCACTCAAATCCACGTGTGCAATTAGTGCATGTTCAGCTAAGGTTTCGTTAATTACAACTCTAATTTTTTTGCTAACAACTTCCTCCTTAGCTATTCTGACTATTGTTTTTGCGGGATGCACATTCACATCCACATCATTTTTTGGAATTTCTATGAAAAGAGCGCCCAGCGGAAAATGTCCCTCGTGTAACAAACTGCCATAAGCGCCCTTAATTGAATAACAGATATTCCGAGCTTGTACAGGCCGTCCATTAATGTGAAGGTATAGTCCTGAAGTTGTCTTACGTGAAATTGCAGGTTTTGTCAAGAATCCTCTCAATTGGAAATCTTCACTATCTCCCTTAAATTCGATTAATTCTTTAGCAGCGTCATTTCCTAAAAGAATACCAATTCTTGTTTTCAAATCAGATTCCGGAGCATCGACTATCTTTCTCTCTCCGTGTGTAAGAGTAAAAGAAACATCAGGTCTCCTGATAGCTTCTATAGTAACTACCTTTACAATATGTTGGAGTTCGGTAGATATTCTTTTTAGATATTTTGACCTCACGGGAGTATTGAAAAATAAATCGGCAACTTCAATTTTAGTTCCTTGAGGCGTGGCTAAGTCATCAATAATTAATTCATTTTCACCCTCTACTGTTATTCGAGTTCCTATTTTGTCATTTTTTGTGCAGGTCGACATTCTCAGTCTTGAGATTGAGGCTATTGAAGGCAAAGCTTCTCCACGGAAGCCGGATGTGTTGACATTTTGTAAATCATCAAATACTCTTATTTTTGATGTAGCGTGTTTTTTGAACGCATTTTTAGCATCTAGTCGATCCATGCCTCTCCCATCATCTCTAACGACAATCAGAGAAGTGCCACCTTCCTCAATTCTAATCCAAATATTTTTAGCACCAGCATCTAAGGAATTTTCAACAAGTTCTTTGACAACAGATGCAGGCCTTTCAATTACTTCACCTGCAGCAATTTGGTTGATAGTGTGCTCATCTAAAACTTGGATTTCAGGCATCAATATTAGCACCCATTTGTCCCCCCTCTAAAACACTTTTTTCATATTTATTGATTAGAGTCTAATTTTTTAAGACAGATGTTTATAGTATTTTATGGAAGAAGAAGATATGGTAATTGAAACGGAGGAAAAATCTGTAGAGATTTTTAAACCAAGTGACAGGAGTTTCCTCTCTTTGTTGAGTGAATCTTTCAAGTTCTTTCTACTTCATTTGCCTGCTATTGCAACTATTGTGGTTCCATTCTTTCTAGTAGTTGAATTCTTGGTTCCTTTTTTATCGAATTTTATTCCAGATTTAGCAGAAGGTCTCACAAATTCATTCTTAGATGATATCCTGAGTGACATTTTCAAGCTAATAATTGTAACGCTTATTTCCTCAATAATAGCAGGAATTGCTTGGATTGCTACAATTAGAGTTATAGCCTCGTCCATAAAAGGCGAAAAGATTCCGCCAATTCAAGCGATTAAGGATGCATCCTCCATGCTTCCAATGTACGTTGTTACGGCGATTTTGTATTATTTAATTGTAGGTGTTGGAATTGCTCTTTTGTTTGTTCCAGGAATTATTTTGTACATTTATTTTGCCTTCTGGCAGTTTAGTTATGTTCTAAGAGGTAAAGGAGCATTTGCAGCGCTTAGTTACAGTAAAGACTTAGTCAGTGGAAACTTCGTTCGAGTTTCTCTTAACGTACTCGGTATCTGGCTAGTAATGTACATTTTGAATAATTATGTTATAGGATTTGCATCAAACAACATCGCGACATTGGTCGGTGAGGATGGTAGTGTTGCTTATATTTTAGTTAATGCTATTCTTACAGGATTGGGTAGAGTTTTTGAGGGATTTTATATAATTTTTATGTTAACTCTTTTTAAAGATCTTGAAAAAGCCTGAATATTATTACCAATTTAAAAAGCCCCCTTCTTTGGAGTTCTATGAAGCACGTAGTTTCTATTTCAGATTTAAGCAAAAAGCAAATTTTATCAATTCTAAAACGTGCAAAAGAGTTGGTTCCTGTTGCTAAAGGTAAAAAGAAATCTAAGAGCCTTGATGGTAAAATCTTAGCCACATGTTTCTTTGAGCCTTCAACTAGAACTCGTTTATCTTTTGAAACGGCTATGCAAAGGTTGGGAGGAACTTGTATTGGTTTTGCAGATCCTTCAGCTACATCTCATTTGAAAGGAGAAACATTAGTTGATGGAATTAGAATGGTTGCAGGATATGCAGATGCAGTATTATTGAGACACCCTCAAGAGGGTTCAGCACGTTTAGCTTCTGAAAATTCAGAAGTTCCATTGATTAATGGAGGAGATGGTGCGGGTCAGCATCCAACGCAGACCTTGCTCGATTTATTCACAATTAATGAGGAAATGGGTAAAATGGAAGGATTGAATGTAGGTATGCTAGGTGATTTGCGATATGGAAGAACCGTACACTCACTTTCGCACGCTCTAGCTAAATTTAACAATAAATTAAGTTTCATTTCTCCAGATAGTCTTTCTATGCCAAGCTACGTAACAGACGACTTATCTTGCGATTGGTCTTCACATAATTCAATTGAAGACGTTCTTAACGATTTGGATATTTTATATGTCACCAGAATTCAAAAAGAAAGATTTCCGGACTTAGAAGAATATAAAAAAGTGGCAAGTGCTTACGTAGTTGATTCAGATTTATTAAAAAATGCAAAATCGAGTATGAGAATATTACACCCTCTTCCTAGAGTTACAGAGATATCTACAGATGTTGATGGTACAAATCATGCAGCATACTTTCGTCAGGCTTTCAATGGAGTTCCGGTAAGAATGGCTCTCTTAGAACAATTAATAGGGGGTAAAAAATGAGTGACAACTTAATGAGAGTTCAGCCGATTAGAAATGGTACAGTTATTGATCACATAAAGGCAGGTAGAGGTAGAAAAGTCTTAGATGCTTTAGAATTAATTGACAAGGGAACAACTATCACACTTCTAATGCACGTCCCTAGCATGAAGAATTCGAGTAAGGATGTTATCAAGATAGAGGATAGAGAATTAAGTGCATCAGAATCTCAAAAATTAGCACTATTATCCCCAGGCGCCCACGTAAATATAATAAGAAATTTTGTAGTTGCAGAAAAGAATGTAGCCGAATTGCCTGAATCTATCTCTGAGATGGCTGTATGTTCAAATGAAAATTGTATTAGTAACAATGAGCGAGGAGCAAAAACAAATTTCAATATAATCAATGGTGGTTCATTGAGTATTCAGTGTGTTTACTGCGGTCGGAAGATTATTGAAAACAATATAGAATTTATCTAAAATCTGTCGTCTAAACTTCCAGATTTAATCGAAGATTGTATTTCTTTCGGGTCTTTACCTTCACAGCTAAGTCCCATGGATTTTGCAACGCCTAAAATTTCTGAAGTCATTGCTTTGATATCTCCACCGGTCAATCCAGGTCCCTTCTGTTTAGCGACAGTAATTGCTTGGTCAAGAGTCATATCTGCAGCAACTACAGAACCAGCCTCCCCTGATCCTTTTTCTATTCCAAGTATTTGTTTTATCAAAGATGAAGCAGGAGGTGTTCCTATGTCTATAGTGAAACCTTTCTTGTCGTCAATTTTGATTTTAACTGGTACTTGCATACCGGCCATTTCTTTAGTTTTTGAATTTATCTCATCTACCACATCTTTTACGTTAACGCCGGTTGGTCCTAATGATGGACCTAGTGGCGGTCCTGCGGATGCGTTACCTGCGTCTACTAGTGCTTCTATTGTTTCACCCATTAATTTGCCTCTTTTTCTAGAACTCTTACGTGATCTCCTCTAACAGTTATTGGAATAGGAACCATTGCTTCGAATAATTCCACAGTAACTTCTTCTTTAGCTTGATCAATACGTTGTACTCTTGCTTTTTCTCCTTTGAAAGGACCAGAAATAACCTCTACAATGTTTCCTTCCTCTATTCCTGTAACTGCTGGAGGAGGCGTTAAGTGAGGAGTTAATTCTTCAAGTGTTACAGTACCAAAAGTGTCGGGTTGCTTAGAGCGCCCATAACCAACTCCTTTATTCATAACCATTCCACGGGCGTGTGTTAATCCTTTCAGATTATCACGCAATGCCTCAGGACTATCAGTTTCTACAAAAATAAAACCACGAAGTTTGGAAGGTGCTAAAATTGCATAAATTGGTGCTCCGCTTCTTCTTACTCTATCGGCTAGTCTCTCACTAGCAGTTCTTTCATGTCCTATTTGTGATTTCATAGTGTAAATCTGTGTATCGGATGAAGGCTCGTTCACCACTTCTTCAGTTTTTGTTTCTTCTTCAACGAATTTTGCCATTTTTAAATTCCTAATAAATCTGCAACAATGGGCGGAGCTTTGAGCCATACATAATATACGACAAATCCAATAAATCCAACAATTGCTATTCCAATTCCAACAACCCATGAACTTTTCACAAATTCATCGGTAGTTGGTTTACGTGCTAACCGTAAAACACGACCATATTGACCTCTTCCGATCCTCTTGAAACGTTCTTCAAGTTTCTGTTGCGTCTTCCATACTTTGTTGATAAAGCTCATTTTGCTAATGTACGAAATCGATTCCGTATTTACTTTGCATTCCGTCATCTACTCCGTCGGGAGGTCCCAAGATCTGAGAAGATTTGACACCAGTAACTACAAGCATCACACGAATTTGATGCTCGAGAGTAGAATCTATCGAAGCTCCCCAAATGATTCGAGCATCTTTATTAATCTTACTATGAACTTCTCTCACAACTTCGTGAGCTTCTTGAAGCGTCATGTCGTCTCCACCTGTCACATTTACTAAAGCGCCTTTTGAATCTTCTATATCTAATTCAAGTAATGGAGAGGTTAATGCTGCAGTTACAGCATCAGATGCACGATTAGCACCTTGCCCTTCGCCCATTCCTATCATAGCAACACCACCACTGGACATGATAGAACGCATATCTGCAAAATCTATGTTTACGAGTCCGCTGTGGGATGTAATTTCAGTCATACATTTAATTGCATTTCCCAATATTTCATCAGCCTGTCTGAATGCTAAGTTTAGAGGTAATTGTGCAATCTCATCAGTAAGAAGTTTATCATTGGGTATAACAATTACAGTATCCGCACACTTCCTTAATTTTTCAAGTCCAATTCTTGCATTGCGAGATCTTCTTGAGCCTTCATTGCTAAACGGTAAAGTAACAATTGCAATTGTTACTTTACCGTTTAGCAATG
>CAXHBG010000045.1:0-5815 GCA_964015055.1 uncultured Thermoplasmata archaeon | reverse complement strand
TAGTTAATGAGCCTGACGAAGAAGCTCGTAAAATGATATTGAAAATACATACCCGAGATATGCCTCTAAAGAGAGTTAATCTTGATAAGATAGCTAATAAAATGGTTGGGTATACTGGAGCCGACATCGAAGGTGTGGTCAGGGAAGCCGCAATACTAGCATTGAGGGAGAACAATGATGCGAAAGAGGTAACCTCCAAACACTTTGATGCTGCACTTGAAGAAGTTACACCTTCTGTAACAGAGGATACTGTAAAATACTACGCAGAGTTAGGAAAAAAGCTGAGAAGTCGAACAGTGCGTAAAAAGAAGCGCAGCGAAGACGATCTCTATATGTGATATGGAAATAAGACTATCTGATTTAAAGGACAAGCAAGTTACAACTGTTTCTGGAGAGCGCCTAGGATTCATATCTAATGTAATTTTAGATTCAACTTCTGGTGAATTAAAAACGCTAGTAATTTCATCTGAAGGTGAAATTCCTGAAGGATACCAGATAGATTCAGACAATATGTTAAATATTCCCTTTGAAACGGTACGTTCAGTAAAAGATATGGTAATGGTGAAAATTTGAATTTAGAAAATCTACCCGAACAGGAAAAGTTAACGAAAGGATTTTACTATCTTCTGCTACCATTGGCTTTACTCTTTTGGATAGGCTGGGGCCTGAAATTTGGCGTTTGGTGGGATATTGGCATTTATTCTGTTATGGTTGTACTATTAGGATTCGGCGTAATTGGCGGGTTTGTAGTATATGGGAAAACAAACTAAAGCATACCACAATCTTATATAGAGTATTAAAGTCGAAAAATTGTTATATCTGACCGTAAGGATTGATTAACGTGGAGAAATAATGGATCAAAACATAATGATATTGTGGATTGTTGCATGGCTGTCAGCTCTTGGATTCGCATTTTGGAGACTTAAATGGGTTGAAAGCCAGAGCCAAGGAACTGATGAAATAGCAAAAATTGCTGGTCACATAAGAAGTGGAGCTATGGCTTTCCTAAATAGGGAGTATAGAGTATTAGCTATTTTTGTTCTTGTTGTAGCAATCCTATTATTCATAGGATATAATTCAAAGGATCAAGGAATAATTGCCTTGGCGTTCATATTTGGAGCTGTTTGCTCTGGATTAGCTGGATTTATTGGAATGTGGTCTGCCACAGCATCTAACAGCAGAACAACAAATGCAGCGCGAACAAGCCTGAACGATGCGCTAAATGTTGCATTTTCAGGCGGAGCTGTAATGGGTATGTGTGTAGCTGGACTAGGTGTCATGGGGCTCTCATTACTTTACATAGGTTTAGAAAGTAGTTTTGAAAATTTAGAAGATAGACTTTCTGTCATGGCCGGATTTTCGCTCGGAGCTTCTTCTATTGCTTTATTCGCTAGAGTGGGTGGAGGAATTTACACAAAAGCCGCCGACGTGGGGGCTGATTTAGTTGGTAAGGTAGAAGCTGGAATTCCTGAAGATGACCCCAGAAATCCTGCAACGATTGCAGACAATGTAGGAGATAACGTAGGGGACGTCGCAGGTATGGGCGCTGATTTATTTGAGTCATTCGTAGGTGTTATAATTGGAGCCATGGTATTGGCCGCAGCACAAAATCAACCCGACTTGGTGCAATTACCACTAACATTGGCTGCTGCAGGAATTTTTGTCTCAATAATTGGTACGTTCCTTGTTAAAACACAGGAAGGTGGAAATCCACAGAGTGCTTTGAACAGAGGTCACTTTGGAGCTGCCGGAATGATGCTAGTAGCTTCATACTTTATTATTGACAATATGCTACCTGAAGATGGTCTAAAGTGGGTCGTTGGTACAAACTCTGATGGAACAGAGGAAGTTGACATGCTAGTAACCCTCGATTTATTCTTCGCAACTCTTGCTGGAGTTGCATCAGGAATTATAATTGGATTATTAGCTGAATATTACACCTCCGATGAATATGCACCAGTTCATGAGATATCCAAAGCATCAGAAACGGGTTCTGCTACTAATATTATTTCTGGATTGGGTATGGGGATGATTTCTACTGCTTTTCCAATAATTACTATTGCATTAGCTATGTTGATTTCGTACGAAGTAGCACATCTCTACGGTATCGGAATCGCTGCGTTGGGAATGCTGTCTACAATTGGAATTCAACTGGCTGTGGACGCATACGGACCTATCGCTGATAATGCGGGAGGAATTGCTGAAATGACCGGTCTTGAGCCTGTAGTAAGAGAACGAACTGATAAATTAGATGCAGTGGGTAATACTACTGCTGCAATTGGGAAAGGTTTTGCAATTGGTTCAGCTGCATTAACTGCTCTGGTTTTGTTTGCAGCATTTACAACCCAGGCTGGAATCGATGAAGTTAACATACTGAATCCAAAAGTTCTAGCTGGATTATTCATAGGAGGTATGCTTCCATTTGTTTTTGCTGCTTTTTCAATGCAAGCGGTTGGTGACGCTGCTTTTGAAATGATTGAAGAAGTCAGAAGACAATTTAGAGAAATTGAAGGGCTACTAGATGGAAAAGCCGATGCGGATTTTGCAAGATGTGTGGATATTTCAACTCAAGCTGCAATAAAGAAAATGGTTGCACCAGGTTTACTAGCTGTTTCAACTCCTGTTATCTTTGCTGTAATTCTACCAGCTACAAGTATAATAAGTTCTGATGAAGGAATGCTAATGCTAGCAGGAGTCATTGCGGGAGTTACTGTTTCAGGAGTTTTAATGGCTATTTTCATGTCTAACGCAGGTGGTGCATGGGATAACGCAAAGAAGCACATAGAAGGTGGATCACACGGCGGCAAAGGATCAGACTCTCATAAAGCTGCAGTCGTGGGTGATACTGTAGGTGACCCATTCAAGGACACCGCAGGACCTAGTCTCAATATATTGATTAAGCTAATGTCTGTAGTTAGTTTAGTTCTAGCAGGACTCTGAGAAGTCCGTTTATAGAGGGGCCTACTGAGAAAAATAATGTATTACTTGCATACAAGAGACGATATGGTGAGAATTCCACCTGATCGTTTGAACGAAGACATAGAAAAAGTAACTATGGAATTAGCTCATCAAGCCTTCGAAGGAAGGATGGGGCCTGACCAGAAATTAGTTGTTCTTATTACCAAGCTGGAACTGACTGGAGACAGTCGTGTTGTACATGGGGACGGAGCAGTTTACCAACCGGTCAGAATGGACATGTTACTTTTTGACATTAAAGTTCAGGAAGTAGTAGAAGGTGTCGTTGACCAGATAACTGAATACGGTGCTTTTGTTCGTTTTGGACCTCTAGATGGTCTTTTACACGTTTCACAAGTACAAGATGACCATATTAACACAGATGTTGGAAACCAAAGGCTCATTGGAAAAGAAACAAAGCGCGAACTTCGTGTTGGAGATAAAGTAAGAGCTAGAATCGTTACAATTTCAATTAATGAAATTTCACCACGTGAATCAAAAATTGGACTTACAATGAGACAACCGGGACTCGGTAAACACGAGTGGATAGCTGAAGATCAGAATAGAGCTGCTGCAGGTGGTGAATAATGGCAGATTTTGCTTGCAAAGAATGCCACATGATTCTAGAAGAGAGTACCTGCCCAAGGTGTCCAGAAGCTGAGATTTCGAGAGAATGGCAAGGTTTTGTTGAAATTTTAAACCCTGAAAAATCTTCATTAGCAAAAGAGATGGGAATTAAAACACCGGGGCGGTATGCTCTACGTGTTCGCTAAATGTATATTCTAAAGCCTGAAATGGCTCAGGAACTAAAGCAAACCACTTCACAAATTTATACAGATACACCTAATAATTTATACAATTCCAAATTTATAGCTACTATTGGGGATATTTGTACAGTTAAGTTGATACAAGAAGAAATAATTCCTAATTTAATGATAGTTGATTATAAGACAAAAAGAAATATCAAATTAACTGAAATGCAAATGAGTATTATTGAAAGTGTAAAAAGTAAGAGTGTAAAGGTTGATAATGAACCCGGGACAATATCACAACAATTATATTTTGAAATCAAAAACGCGATAAAATCTGAGATTATGACAAAAATTATCGTAAATGGGGAAGAAGATTTAGCTACTTTACCCGTAATTAAACACTCTAAAATAGGAGCGAAGGTAATTTATGGGATGCCCGACAAAGGTATGGTAGTAGTTGATGTAGATCAACGAACAAAAGAGAGGGCCAACAAACTTCTCAAAAAAATGTTGGTAAAGTAAATGGAATTAGAAATAATTGAACAAAACGATAATCCGCTGTTGAATAGACAAGAAATTAAAGTAGTTATTAAACACAATGAAAAGTCTACGCCAAGAAGAAATCAAGTTATCAAAAACTTATCGGAGCAACTAAAGACCAATAGGGAATTAGTTATTATCGATCACCTAAAGAACGCCTACGGAAAAACTGAAACCCATGGTTATGCTAAGGTATATTCAGATAAAGACTCTCTAACAAAGATAGAGACAAAGCCTTCACTTGACAGACATAAAGACATTGATTCGCACTCCAGCGAAAAAGAAACTGAAGAAAAGTCTGCCGAATCCGATTCAGAAGAGCAAACGGAAAGTGAAGAAGGAGGAACTGATGAGTAAAATTAAGCAATACGAAGTTGCAGACGGTAAACTGATTCGAAAGAAACAGTTCTGCCCCAAAGAAGACTGTGGACCTGGTGTATTTCTAGCCGTACACAAAGATAGATTGTCATGCGGAAAGTGTGGTTACACCAAATTTAACTGAATAGCTCAGTTAAATTATCTCTGAACAAAAACATAAAAATTGCAACACCTAGAGCAACCATGGCCTGAGATATGAAAGCCATGATTTTGAATATGCGAACCCGCTTATCGGGGTCTTCAAAATACTCAATTAACCAGTCCATTACCCTTTAATGCGTTTCAAGCCGAAAATACTTTCTCTTTCCAACTCTTCTAACCTGAAAGAAATATACTTGGCGACTTCTTCCAAATTGGGAATCACTTTAAATTCAAGTGCATTAACTCTACGCTTTGTAGATTCAATTTCATCCAATAGTTTCTTCATAGTAGTTTCACCTTCTGCAGCCAAAATTATCATTTCTGATAATTTTTCAAAAGCATGAACTGCTTCATCAACTCGAATAGAAGTCCCAATCAAACCATAACCTCTATCCTCAAGCGACTTTTCGACTGCTGTCACTTCCACAGAAGGAACTACAACGCCCATAATATTTTTGGATGACAATTTATCTTCAGGTGCTTTATTCAGGCAGTTAGCTGCAGACTCTAAAGCAATCTTACCATCCGCTGCAACAGCGATAGCTAACTTTTCCATAGCATTAGTGTACAACTCAGACAATTGGCTACGTAAATCCTTTACTTTAGGTAAAAGTTCGAAAAATTCCATAATCAGACCGTCACGTTTCATTTTTAAGAGCTTATAGCCACTTTTTGAAAGCTTAATCTTGCGCTTAGTCTCTATAAGCTCCATTCGTGTTGGCTTGACGTCTGATGTACTCATTTAATTATTTTTTCCTGTATGCTGGGTGATACTTTTCAAGTGTTTTACGATCAATTCTCGTCAATGCAGACTCTGGCAGTTTACTTAGCATATCCCAACCAATTTCCAACGTATCTTCAATTGAACGATTTTCTTCCCTATCTTGAGTAACAAACCTTTCCTCGAACTCATCAGCAAACTCAAGAAGTTTCTGATCTCTGTCAGAAAGAGCTTCTTTACCTACAATCGCAACGAGACCGCGCAAATCATTCCCCTCTGCATAACCTGTCTCTTATACACATCTCCGAGCCCACGAGACGTCAACAGA
>CAXHBG010000044.1:0-6154 GCA_964015055.1 uncultured Thermoplasmata archaeon | reverse complement strand
TCTACACAGTCGAAGTCGTCGGCAGCGTCAGATGTGTATAAGAGACAGTCTGGGTGGTTAGGGCTTTGTTTCAGTACAGTTTCAAAGGTATTTCTTGCATTATCTGGATCTCCAAGTTCATATTGTACTTTACCAAAAGCAATTCTAGCCTTAATGTCTCCAGAATTCTCTCTTAATATTCCATCAAGTAAATTATAAGCACCATCTAAATCACCATTGTAGAGTAAATCATCAAGTGTTTTTTTCCAGTTTCCAGCCATATTTATTTTTTCTCGAACGTAAAGACTCTCTCGTCTTCTCCAACCATATCTTCAGCCACGCTATAAGGTTGTTGCAGGAGTCCTTCGAGCACTCCAGCCAAGCATCCTGATGTAAAATCACAATGATTTTCTTTACCAATAATTCCAATCTCAAGTAAATTTTCAACCTTTACTATAACTTTCTCAACATTAGTATCTAAAACAAATAGATGTCCTAATCCGGCTTCAGCCCATGCTTGGTTTAGTACCATGTCTAAGTCCTCAGTTCCCATTCCTGCATAATTTACGGATAGATTTATACCCACCGTATGTCCACATTTAAACATAATTTTTCTAGCTTTATCATTACCTAAGCTTTGCAATTCTGTCCAAAGTGTACCTAAAAATGCACTAGGCAGCACTAAAATATCTGAAGTTTGTACTCCAATGTCGGTGTCGTAGAAATCGTCCATAGGGCTTCAGGCCCTTCTTACATTCCCTCTACCATACTTTCCGAAATATTTTGGAAAGCTTCCCCTACATTGCGTCCATCTTTAGCAGATGTCATCATGAATGGAGCATTTAGTTTTTTAGAAACTTCAGACATTTCTTTTTCACCAAATAACGCCTTATCCATTAAATCACATTTATTAGCAAGAAGTACAACAGGGATTTCACCGGTAACTTGCATCAAGGTTTTAATCCAATCAATAGTAGATAGTAGAGTTTCACGTCGAGTTATATCACAAACAATCATGGCTCCTTCAGAACCGCGATAATATGCTTGTTTAACATTGCCTAGTGTTTTCTGTCCAGCAACATCCCAAATCATAAGAGTGACATCAATATCTGGTTTAGCTCCACCAGATCTTAATTGAACTTCTTTCTTTACGATCTTTGCTCCGATTGTAGTTAAATATTTATCATCGAAAGCGTTTATAACGAATCGACGAATTAAACTAGTCTTTCCTACAGCAGGGTCACCTAGGACAACAATTTTCTTTGATACTTTCTTAGCAGCCATCATGGTTTCTAACCTCGAGGTATCACGATTGTTAAGACTCTATATAATATTAATCAAGAATTTCAGAGTTTTTGCTTATTTTCGCAGTAGTGTGTGCCTCTTTGTCCAACAACGATTCTCTTTATTGGAGATTTACAATGTGGGCATGGTTCTCCAGTTTTTCTAAAAACTTGTAGTTTTTTCCAGAATTCTCCTTTTTTACCCTCTGGACCTCTGAAGGTCAAAAAAGTAGTGCCTCCGTAATCTATGGATTTTTTTATTACGTATTTTATTGAGTTGTATAACTCTTTTATTTCTTTATGTTTTAATGTATTAGCTTTTCTTAGAGGGTGTATACTTGATCTAAACAAGATTTCATCGGCTAGATAATTACCAATCCCAGCAATAAATGCTTGATTTAGCAATAAGGGCTTGATAGTTCCACTTCTTTTTCCTATTAGTTCATTAAATTTTTTTAGCGTGAATTTCGAGCTTAGCGGCTCAATACCTAAGTGATTGACAATAGTATTGGGGTCATCAACAATCCATACTCTACCAAATTTTCTGTAGTCAACAAGACACATCTTTTGGCCATTTTCAAAATCAAATTCTACAGTTGTATATTTTGGAGTTTCAAAACCAACATCAATTCTTCCTGTCATTCTTAGATGAATAATTATGTGGTTTCTTGATAAATTTATGATTAGATATTTTCCACGTCTATCAAATCCTTTAATTTTCTGATTTTTAACTATGCTAAAATCATCAATGCAAGCTTTCTGCCAAATTGACCTTCCACCTTTCAATTTCCATCTCTTAATCATTTTGTCTAGGCCGGTTCTGTACGAATCCACTTCAGGTAATTCAGGCATTGTATCACTAAGGCAGACAGTTTTAATCTCCTGTCCTTACAAACCTGTGCTCAGAGTATACAATACAGCCACTCGCAAAGTCGAAGAATTTAAATCAATAGAGGAAAATAAAGTGGGAATGTACGTTTGTGGTTTGACAGTTTACAATGATATGCACTTGGGGCATGCGAGGACTTACATTGCTTTTGACGTTGTTCGAAGATGGCTTGAATATAGTGGGTATGAAGTTAATTTCATTCAAAATCATACAGATATAGACGACAAAATAATCAAAAGAGCTAATGAGGAAGATATAAGTTTTGAAAAGATTACTAAGAGATTCATCAATAGAACTCAGGAAGATTTACAAAAATTACAAGTTAAATCGCCTACAGTAATGCCAAAGGCTACAGACTATATACAGGAAATGATCACAATTATCAATGATTTAATTCAAAAAGAGAATGCTTATGTTGCGAAACCTGCTGAAGGGGCTTTAGCACCAGATGTATATTTTAATGTAATTTCAGCTTCAGACAAATTTGGAACTTTGACAGGGCAGAGGCTAGAAGATATGAGGGCTGGTTCCAGAGTTGCAATTGATGATAGAAAGAGGCACCCTGCGGATTTTGTTCTCTGGAAGGGAGCCAAAGATGGAGAACCAAGCTGGGACAGCCCTTGGGGAAAGGGAAGGCCAGGTTGGCACATTGAATGTTCAGCAATGTCACTAAATTACCTAGGCGAACATTTTGACATTCACGGGGGTGGTATCGATCTTAAATTTCCTCATCACGAATCAGAAGTCCTACAAACTGAATGCCATACTAACCATTCGCCTATGGCAAACTATTGGCTTCATTCTGGCCATTTGACGATTAATAATGAAAAGATGTCTAAGTCATTAGATAATTTCTTTTTAGTTAGAGATGTAATGAAAGAGTATTCAGCATCAGTATTGAGATTTTACCTGCTTAATGGACACTACAGGTCTCCTATAGATTTTAGTGATTCTAATCTGGATGAGTCGCTTTCAGCTTACAGGAGGTTAGAAGGAGTATACAATAGATTAGAGTTAACATCTAAATCCGGTGATCAGTCGCCAGATGAATTATTGAAAGCAATTGAATCATGTTATTTAGATTTTTCAGATGCTATGAATGATGACTTTAATACTAGAGAAGCCTTGGCAGTACTTTTCCAATTTTCTAGATTAGTTAATGGTTATCGGTTAGAGGTGTTGGCAAAAAATTTACAAGATAATATCTTAGATGTTTTTGTTAATTTGGGCGGTGAAGTTCTTGGTCTATTTAGTAAGGTTGAAGTTGATTCAGAATTTAAAACCCAGATTGAAGAATTGATAAATCAAAGAAAAGCTGCCAGAAAGGTGAAAGACTGGAATAAGTCAGATAAAATACGCGATAAACTTATGTCTCTTGGTGTTGAAATAGAAGATACTTCTAGCGGTACTACCTGGAAGTTAACTTAATTTCTAATTAAGCTTCGGTTTCTTTTCTTCTGTAATTGTATCCTACGATTAACAAAACAGATGCGATAGGCATTAACAAGGTACCAAATTCAGGTATAGCTTCCCAGTCGCTCTGTCCATCGTCATTATTTCCTTTACTTACTAATCTAATACCGTCATTATTTGCGTCATTGACATACGTGTCTTCAGCCCAAAGTCCAGCTGCGATAACTGCATCTGCAGCCCCATCACAAGAAGAATCGCTTCCAGAGCCATCGTTCCAACATACAGCATCAATGGCGTAGAATTTTGAATCAGGACTACCTTCGTTACTTCCGTCGTTATCACCATCTCTATCAGATAGATACAACATGTCATCTGCAGCTACAGTACAGGTAGTTGTGGTTGTTGCACCAGAGTTAAGTGTTCCGGATAATATTGAACATTGTGTATCATCTACAGAAGATTGCATTACAGTGACTCCAGCTAAATTGATATTCGAGTCTGCAGCATTGTAAATAGTCACAGTAGCACTACCAGGAAACGTACCTGCAACACTGCTTATCATCAATCCACCAGCAAAAGCCATAGATTGGTAATCTAAGACACGAACTTCATCGATTACTCCTGCAAAGAATGCTGTTGCACTGTCTTCATCACCTACACCAATCATTAAGTCAGCGTTAGAAACAGCAGCTGTAAATTCAGGGAATCCGTTATTCGTAACTACTCTCTTATTATCTATGTAAATGTCAATTTGATCATCAGAGTCATCGTGCGTTACTGCAATGTGGTACCAATTGTCTGCAGTAAATGTTTCGGGTGTAGCAGCGCAAATTAATTCGCCTCCACTACAGACCTGCAATTGGTCAGCACTGTTAAAGTGAATTGATAACTCATTATCCTCCTCGTTACCATCACCGTCAGCTATAGCAATTATAGTTCTTCCAGTGGATACTTCAGTTGGTTTTATCCAAGCTTCAATACTCCAGTCTGTACTAATATCTAGTGAACCATCATCAGAACCGATTGCTCGACTTCCAACACCATTCAGTGTTAATCCATTGCCCATCTTACCTGCAGATGATGTTGTTGCTCCGCCACTTAATGTCATAGAAATTGAATCATCAGTACACGAATCATTTGCATTTCCATTAAATTTGAAATAAGCTATACAGGTAGAGCCCATGTCTGCATATCTTCCTAAGTCGTCAGCAATTCCAAAGTCACTTGATGATTCTTCCTCACCATTCCAAGAAATTATATGAATCCAATAATCTCCACTGGAAACTTCAAGTTCCATTTCGCTACCGCTTGCAGCGGCATCAATAATCTCACCTTCGGACCATGACCAGTCGTTGGTTTCTGTTCCAGTCCACTCCTTCATAACTCTGAGAGTAATAATTCCATGGACACCTTTAATTTCAACCATTTTCTCAGCACCGAGGCCAGTACCTAGGGATGAATATCCCGTTGTGTAATCATTATCAGTATCAATTAAAATGTATATTGTATCTTCACCGGTCAAAACAGGTAATGGCGCAGATTCTTGATTGGAAACACCTACTGGTTCATAACCGTTATCTAAATCTCCTTCATTCATGTCAGGAACTGACTTTGCGGAGTATGAAGGCACAGAAATTCCATTTAGAATGTTGCCTTTTACATTCAAGTACATGTAAAATTGTTCATTGCTTTCAGTGGCTGCATATTGCTCTAATGTTATGTGTTCAGATTCTGCAGAGCTTATTGTGTCAAATTCCTTGTTAACTTCATTCCAATCACCAAAGTATCCGTCGATTACAATGCCTTCGCCATTATTGTTAGAATTAGCTTCTTGTCTCATATTCTCAATAGTAGATGAGATTGAAAATCCTTCGCCATTTAAGCTTACAACGTTATCAGCCAAATCAATCATTTCAACGTTATCTGTGGTTTGCCAGACAATTTTCATTTCATCAGATGTTGAAGCTCCCAAATCGAATAATGGGACTTGAGTTTCTGTGTTAACGCCTTTAGTTCGAGAGTTAACTGAATTTAGGGCAAAAAAACCATTCCAGTCATTTGATTCTCTGTTGTCATTGAAGGAGTAAAGAACCGAGCTCAATACAGTTTGTCCTTTACCGTACATTTCGATCATTTGATCTGCACCCACTCCAGGAAGTGAGTATCCTGTATCTGCTGAATTATCAGAATCAATAAATATCCGAATAGTTTTACCTTCAGATGAAGCAAAGATAGGTTCGCTTGTAGTAGTTAATAATGACAGATAAATAGAATCTGTGAACGCACTTGTACTTACAATGTCTATGTTAGCACTATCTACATTATTCTGTTCCTGCTCAGTTTGACTAATTCCATCCCAATCTCCAGTTTCACCGTCAATAGTTATAGCAGAGTTTTCATTAGATTCCCACAAAAGTAAAACTGACATTCCGGCTAAAATTAGTAAGAATGCAGCAGCTCCAGCAAATGTTGCGTTTCGGTTTGCGCTTGCAACAAGTGGTACTCTTGAGTATCCACCAATTCCAGCGCCGTTTGTGAGACCGTTACCGTTTGTAAGACCGTTACCGTTTGTAAGACCGTTACCGTTTGT
>CAXHBG010000043.1:0-6366 GCA_964015055.1 uncultured Thermoplasmata archaeon | reverse complement strand
TATCTCCAGATTTAATAGGCTCAGGCTCCGAATTATCTTCTGATTTATCATCGTCAGGAACAAAATCGGAGTCGAAAGGATCCGAAACTGGAGGTTTGGATAGTTGCATTTCTATCATTCTGTCTCTAAATTTCTCTGTACCGTATTTAATACCGTACCAAACTGCACCGGCTGCTACAGCCAATGGTAGTCCAAACATTATCCATTCAGTAGTAGATTCTGGTGACGAAACATCAGTACCAGAAAGGAGTGCTGGTGCTATCATCGTTGCAAAAAGAGTTCCAATTCCTGATACAAATAATCCAAAGTAAGCTAAACCTTCCATGCTCTGCTCGGATTTTCTTTTTCTGTAGAACAGATACATACCAATGAAAGAAATTGAAACAGATAGTACTGTGAGGATAATATCTCCCTGCTCGAAGTAGAAATTAGCGCTGTTTCTTACTAAATTCCAAACTACAACTATAAATTGTAGTGACAAACCCATTAGAATCATGAAGAAGTATTTTGCTTCTTCCATGTCTTTGAGTCTTACAGTTTGAAGAATATAACCTGCAATTCCTAATAACAGGAACAGAATACCTGCCAATAAAATCAGCATCTCAATTGGCTGCAAATCAATGTAAGCGTATTGGACTTGACCACCGACTTCTGTACAAGCTTGTTCCAAAGATGAATCAAATGATTTCAAAGAAGTATCGCAAGATAGCCAAGGTCCTCTAACCCAATTATGATGCAAAGCTGCAAAAACTAACGATCCCGCACCGATAAAAGAATAAATCGTAGATAAAGGAGCTTCACTAATGTCTTTACCAGTAACTGCATAAAGGAAAACAATGTAGGAAACTACAATGATAACAAGTCCTGCAGTAGCTCCCAAGGTACTTTCAAAACCTTCTAATGGTTCTTGGTCTCGCCCCATGAAAAGGTAAACAATTCCCAAAATTACTAACATCAAAAACAATGGAGCCATGATGTTACTATCGCTAATTCTCCTAGCCTGGACCAATATACACAGACCCATTAAAGCTGTAAGGCCTAGGATTGTTTGATACTCATGAGTCTTGACATTGAAATTGCTAGTATTCCATTCAGAGTTAAGAACTAAGGGGCATCCATTAGGATTGCCTTTGGAAGATATTTCACCCCAACCAGGACAAGTTAATGGCTCATTATAAGTTGTATAATTTCTTAAATCTTCATAGGTCACCCCCTCTCCAACTGTGGATTCAGGATTAGGAACGTCTGCTGTTGTATAATACAAAACCAAACCAAGTAATGCTACGGCAAGCAAAAATTGCAATGCTGGTAAATAAAAACTAGATTTTGCTCTACCAGTAGAAATCGGTGGAGGCGAAGAAACAGGAGAAACTGTCTTGGAACTTTCCTCCTTGGTTACAGGAGTCTCCACATTAGAAGGACCGACGTCTTTTGCACCTGCCAAATTTACACCGCAAATATTACAAAAAGGTGCTGTATCTTCAACCTCTACAGCACAGACTGGGCACTTCTTCATGTATCTCAACTAACTGTGTAGATAAAAGACTTTTACTGGCAAACATTCTTATTAGGGTATCAAATGGTATAACAATGGCTACCGAATTATTAACTCTCCGAGACTTGAGAGTTCAAACTTTAAAGGAGAGGAAAGAAGGAAGGCTAACTAAAATACCTAACAGCTTCTTTAACCAAATCAAAAAATTAGAGAATCAAATTCGAAATGTTATTGAACAATCAAAAGGTAATGTGAAGAGACTTGAAAAGAGTAATTCTGACATGCGGAAGCTAATGGATTTAAAACTCGAATTACACAAACTTAGAGAAAGAAAATTAACCGATTTAGCAAGAGAAAAAGTTAATGGTCAAAACCCAAACTCGGAAAATGTGCACTCTAGTGAGAGTGAATATTTAGAATCTATTTGCACAGTTATTGAGAAACATCGCGAAAACAATCTGCTTAATACTGATTATGAATTTATGACAGAAGATAAACCTGATTTCAAGAAAGATAATGTAGTAAACAAGAAAGTAGAAATTAAAATTGAAGAAAATTCTGAAATTCAAACCCAAAAAAATACTGAGAAAAACATTGATGACAAAACAGACAATTCAGAATACTTAAATGTTAGAGTACTGGAAGATCTACCTACTTTCACAGGAATGGATGCTAAAAATTATACTCTCAAAAGTGGAGATACAGAGACAATCCCAAAGTATAATGCAAGAATGTTAAGTGATGCAGGGAAGGTAAAGCTATTAACTGAGGTGAAGGTCTGACTTACGAAAAATTTGAGAATAATATAATCGTAACAGATAAAAAAGTAGCTGCCCAAATTTACAATAAAGGAAATACAGGAACGCCACAAAGCGGAGGAAACTTGCTACTTACTAGTTATGAAGCCCTGTATTCAAATGATAGGAAAGATATTGTGCTGACTGAGGAAGAAGTAGAAGAATTACAAGGAAATAAACTTATCTACTACACTTATCGTGATTTAAAAGAAAGAGGCCTGGTAGTTAAATCTGACGAAAAAGGTCTGAGGCTCTACGATCGAAATACATCTACAAAATCTGCAGCTTCAGCTATAGTTTACAGTTACTATTTTCAGGATAACATAGATTTTAACAAGGTAATAAGGGAACTGGAGGCTGGTTTTGAGAGAAGAACTCAAATAGGAATTGTTGACAGCGAGGGAGATGTTGTGTATTACATTGCCAATCTAATAAATTGGCCAAAAACCAAATTAAAAGATAATATAGAAAACATTAATCACGATCCAAAAATGAAAGAACTAGTTGATTTAGGATACCAAATTCATTCCGGACTAAAATTTGGAACTCACTACAGAGTTTACAATTACGAATCTGAACACGCTCCCTGGTTAATACATATAACACAAAAGAACCACAACTGGCTCGACATCGCTAGAATGATTAGAGTGGGACATGGTGTGAATAAAATTATTGTTTTAGCATATGAAAAATATTGGATAAGCTTAAAGTGGACAAAACCATGAGAATTGGAATTTTAACAGATAACTTTTCAAAATTAAACCAAATAACAAGAAAATTAAAAAATGCAGAATTTAATTTAAAGCATCTAAAGAAGATTCCTGCAATTGACCATGAAATTGATGTCTTGGTTACTGATGAAATCGTAAAGAATTGCCTAACTCCGCACGTAATTCCTGGAGATTTAGAAATACTCGAGCTAAAAATAAGATGTGCTTTTTATCAAAAAAATAAACTAACTGTAGGGATTGATCCTGGTGGAATATGTGGATTAGTAGCTTCAGCAAGTAAGCTCTTATTATTCAAAAGGGAATTTGAAAATATAGATTCAATGGTAGATATAATAACATCTATAGATAATGAGATCGGACTCCAAAATATAAAAATTGGATTAGGTAGCCCGCCGATAAGGAATTTAATTGTAAATTCACTAGGAAACTACAAAAACATTATACAATATATAGATGAAAAGCGAAGTGGTAGTGGGAGCCACATAGAAGCTGCAATACGAATTGCATCCAGACTACCTGAGGCAAATCAACCTGTTGATTATAGTCCGAAAGATGGTGAAATAGCTTGGATACAAAAGCAATCTCGTAGATTGTCCAAAGGATTAATTACAATAGATAAAGGAACCGCGAATCGTATCTTGTTAGGTGAAATAAGCATAGAAGACGCAGTAAGGAAATATACTGAAAGATTAATCAAAACCAATAATAGTTTACTTGATTAACAGAATAAGTGTGAATACATTTTTTATAGGACACACTGATGAAAAATTGTGCAATTATTAGAAGTAAAAGAATTGAAGAAAGGTTTTGGTTCGAAAGCATTTAACACTCGAATAGAAGTTTTAAAAGGTATTAATCTAAAAATTCAGAGAGGGGAATTAGTAGCTCTAATGGGTCCCTCAGGTTGTGGAAAATCAACTTTATTGAATATTATTGGAGGATTATTGCCTGGCGACGAAGGAGTAATTGAGCTTGAAGATGTAAACAATTCAGAAAAAACGAAACCTTCTGGAACCAAAGATAATATTGAAGAAAAACTAAATCGAGATATTGATGGTGATGGAAAAATAGGTACTTCTAGTAAATTTTCGTACGGCACCAAGCCTCCAAACAAAGTTGTAAACGTAAGAAGAAGTGGTGTAGGATGGATTTTTCAAGATTTCCACCTGGTAGAACACTTGAGTGCGCTAGATAATGTTGCAATGGCACTAGAAATTTCAGGTGTAGACCAGGATGAAGCTGAAGTTAAGGCAAAGTCTGCTCTGAACACTGTTGGCTTAGGCGACAGAATAGATTTTGGTGCTGAGCAACTGTCGGGGGGACAACGCCAAAGGGTCGCTGTTGCTAGGGCTATTGCAGGTTCTAGACCACTATTACTGGCAGACGAACCAACAGGAAACTTAGATGCTGAAAGTGGTAGCGACATCATGAAGTTATTCAAGATATTGACTAAAGGTAAAAATCCAATTTCAGTTCTGATGGTCACTCACGATCCTAATCTTGCAAGCCAAGCAGATAGGATGTTACTGATGAAAGATGGAGTTGTTGCTGCAAGCGATATTAAATCGGCTTGGGGAATAAAAGACGAGGAGGAAGAGGAATGAGTAATCCTGAAGTTTCTTGGATATCGTGGTTTTTTTCAATAAGAGTGTGGAAAGAAAGATTTTTTCGATTACAAAAGAAAATTGCGGATTTACCTGACAATCTAAGAATAGCAACTCTCACATCTTGGAGGGATAAGGAAAGAGGATTGGCTGTATTTGCAGGTGTTTTCCTTGCAAGTTTAGTTATTACACTTGTTCTAATTTATGGAGTGGGACTTTCACAAGCTTTCCTTGAAGAATCCATAGAGCAGAGTATTTTTGATTCAAAAATTGAGTTTAAATCAGCTCCTGAACAAGGAGCCTCTGGGTGGACAAATGATACAGTTGTACTTCAACAAATGTGTGATGAAGTTGTATTACGAAAAGAATTCAATGATTGTACCTTAGTTTTAGGTAAAAGTGGATTGCATAGTGAGATTAGTTGGGGGAATGATGCTGCATTCTATGCATCACCATTGTTCATGCAAAGCATAGAATCTTCTGATCAGGACAAAAAATGGGACACTAAGGATTTGTGGAATTATGAATATACAACAGGGCCTCCTGTTATCAACGTTAGAGCTATTTCTCTCTTAGGTCCTGAGGCTTTTGACGGAGTACTAGCAAAACGGCTATCTGAAAACATAATTTATGAAATGGGAGAATGGAAAACTCATGAAGAAGTTAATAATGAAAGAGGAATTTACATTCCCTTAGATATAGCATCTGCAGCAGGTGCTGAAGTGGGTGACAATCTCGACACTTTAACCTTCACATATACTTACGAAAGAAGCCTTCCGGGAGCGATGGAAGATGAAGATTGCCCAGGTGAAATAATAGAAGGCGAAGAATACCGATTAATGTACTGTCAGGTTAAAATGTCTTTAGAAAATGTTACAATTTTGGGAATTTATGAACCATGGCCTCAGGGAAACCCTGTACTAGCAGCTAATCCAATCTACTCAACATGGACATTGTTAAGTGAAGAACAACAAATTACGTTGATTGACAAAGATCACGTGTACTTGGGCATAACTGTCGACAGAAGTTTACTCCCGACATCATCGATATCTGCAGCTGAAACTTGGTTAGATACAATATCAAATGATATGCAAAAGCAAACCTATGATAATGGCAATGTAAAAATATTTTATGTTGACATGATTAGTGGAACTATATTATGGCTTGAGTTTGTTCTTGGCTTTGTACAAGTATTTGATTACATTTTGATGATTCCTGTAGTAATTTTATCATTGTACTTACTAATTTATGGCTTAGAACTTTCTCTTGAACAGCGAAGAAGAGAAATTAGCATCCACAGGTCTATTGGAGCAACTGCCGACAAATTGAAAGGAATGGTGCTTTTTGAACTGTTTGTAATCTCTTCCGCAGCTTGGTTAGGAGGGTACATTTTAGCATTTTTTGCAGTCCCCGTAATACTTTCAAGCGTAGGATTTATGCAATTTGAAAGCTTAGACATTGATATAAATCCAGTTCTGAGCATAGGTGCAACATTTTTTACCATTCTGGCCACGCTTGGCTTAGCTTTATTATTTGGAAGGTCACGAACTCAGAAATTCTTGGAAATGGAAATTGATGAGGGAGTAAAGAAAAATGTACAATCTGGAAAACCAAAAACATGGCTTCACGTTACCATGCTTTCCATCGGTACGCTAGGCGCAGTAGATACATATCAGGAGCTAACAACTGGCGGAACTGGGATAATCAGTAATTGGTTTTTAGGAGGTTTAATTAATATT
>CAXHBG010000042.1:0-6855 GCA_964015055.1 uncultured Thermoplasmata archaeon | reverse complement strand
GTGAAAGATTGATCGCCACTAGATGAAGCCATAATACTGAAAGTTACATCCTGAGTTGCCCCTGATGCTACAGTGTATTCAGAAGTTGAAAAGCTAACTGAATCTGTCATAGAAGTTACAATAAAGGTAGTGGAAACTCCAGTATTTTGAATTGTGGCTGTCCCTTGGCCAATTGTACCTTCGTTAAATACATATGCAATGTCACCTGTAATTGACAGTGAACGTGCTGATGAAGCAACTACTACATCATAAGAGTCTGTGGATGCGGCCCCACTAGACGTTGCAGATAGACCTATTGAAGAAGATGCGGCACTAGCTGCATCTGCAGGAATTCCAACTGTAATATCAACTGTAGCTGAAGATCCAGATGCCAAAGCTATGGTGTCATCTGATTTAGCATTAGCCCAAACTCCGCTGTGCCCAATTATAAAAGTATCAAAACCATTACCTGTGTTTGTAACTGTAAATGATAGATCTCCAGAACCACCGGGATTCAATCCTGTCAAGGTTCCTGCGGAAACTGTTACTCCGTATACTTGATTTGCAGTAGTTGTCACTGAAGTAGATGAACCATCTCCGTTAATTACAGTAAATGTTACAGACTCTGTATCACCTGAACCTGCATTAGCTGGAATTGTTTGAGTAACTGAAATCGTATCTGAGGCCCCCATAGCAAGAGTAGTACTACCTCCTGGCGTATCAACATTCCATGAAGAAGTAACAGTGTAATCCATCTTCTCTTGTGCATTACCAGTATTTAGAATTGTAAAATGGTAAGTTACGGTGTCGCCAGGGTTTGCAGACAAATCAGTATCGCCAGTTAGGTCGTGACCTGTTACTGTATCTACTGTAACTGTACCTGTTTCCTCGTTGCTAACTGATGCATCATTACTAGCTACACCACTTACAGCCCATGAATCTTTAGTTCCTGCTGCTACATGCGGCACATTTACTGTGATGTCGCAATCAGATGAAGAATCATATGCAACTGTAACTGCTGGGCATGTGACAAACCATCCGTTCAAACTAGATACTGAAATTGTGAAAGTATCCTCAAAATTACCATCATTATCTATGGTAAATGTTAAAGTATTTTGCCCTGGAGCTAAACTCATGCTTGCAGATGTACTAATTGCGAAGGAACTGGTTTTGTTAACTTCAATTGTAGTTCCAAAGTCTTCTGAAACTATTTCTCCGTAAGAATCTGCTGTTACAAAAGTAATGGCCCTCAAGCCCCCTCTTTCGTTAATTATAGCCGATTCTGCAATGGTAATTGTATAATTAGAGTTTTCATCTGGACTCATAGCTACTGTTGAACCAAATTCAATTACTGCGAGTACTGAAATTGAATCACCATCATTTAGGTTTATATCATCAACAGTTGCATTAATTATAAAATTTGAATCTATCTTCCTGGCAGAACCATCTGAAATTACTGGAAGATCGTTAATAGTTACAGAAGTAGAATCTAGATTTTCAGCCGAAGCTGCATCATTAGATGCAGAAAATTGAACTGCCTGAGCTGCTGCCGCCCAAGCCACCGTTGTGGATACTGTGTAATTAGTACCAACGCCATTTACACATGAATCGTAAGCTCCATTTTCGTTTAAGTTAGTTGAAGTACCGCCGACATTTACTGATACTGTTGCCCCTGTTTGAGCTTCGAATACGCAATAAACTACATCAAATACTATTTGATCAGCTTCACCGGCTGAAGTTGAACTTACTGAGTCATTTACTAACCATGGTGTTTCTGTATCTACTGAGAAAGAAGCTGTTCTGTTATCTTCAGCAAAATCAAATCCATCTGTACCGCTTACTGTAACTGTTAAATCTCCACCGAAAGCAGTTTGGAAATTTGCTGAATAAACTGCACCTGTAGTCTCATCTCCGGATTCCTTAGATAAAGGAAATGATGCTTCACAGCTTGTTGGATCTGAATCTTCACAAACCGTAGCTGAAAGATCGCCAGTGTGTCCATCAGCATCAGTGTAAGTTATTGAAACTGTCCTAATTGAATAAGGCATATCATCTCCTGTAACTGCTGCATCATCGCTTAATGAGGGAAGCGTGTTGACGTGTATTTCAGGATCTGTAGAGACTGTATCGACTCCGCCATTCCAGACGTATTCATTGCCACTATCCATTGTAGCTTTAAAATTATAAAAAATTACTTCGTCGCCTGGTGCTGAAACTGTATCTCCTGCCGTTAAAGTATCTGGTGTTTTCCAAGTTCCATCAAGGTCATCTCCAGTACCTTCACAATCTAGAACATCAGTGTCGCATTCTAAATCTACCTCACCTGTCCAAGACCCGTCTGGATCTCCAAAAATTGCAACTATAGAAGTTATACCTTCATCATTATCATTGTTTGCATTAAGAACAACACTAAATGAGATTCCTGCTGAAGGATCTAGCCTTGTTTCGTCTGAAGGTTCATATTCTCCGTTGTTCAAACTAGCTTCTGAACTGCCTACTAAGAAAAGCGACAATACGGCAAAGGCCAATGCGGACATAAATGCAACACGATTATTTATCATTTGTACACCAATTGCGTGAAATTAAAAACCCGTAAATCGCATTTACAGGTTCTAAGTTCAGGTGTAGTACTACAATCGCTCTTTATATAAATTTATTTGTTGATAAGTATGTGTAAAAAGAAATAAATATGAGCTTGAATGGATTGTTGTGCTAATGTCTGTAAATTCTAAATTCCAAATAAATACTTCCGACACTATCAAGTGCATTTCTTCGTCTGAGGATGGGAGGAAAATAGCTTTTGGAAATAATAGCGGCGATATTTTTTTAGTAGATAATGAAGGGCAAACAATTTGGGAAAAAAACATCGGCGATGGAATTTATGGAGTCGCAGTTATGAAAGACGGCAAGAGAGTAATTTGCGGCGGAAAAGACTGCAAGTTAAGAATGTTTAATTCTTTGGGAAATGTTGAATGGGAAATTAATGTGGGAAAAGCCATATGGTCGCTTGCGGTCGACCCAAATGGACAGATCGTTGTGATTGGAACCGGAGATTCCATCTCAATGTTTACAGAGAGTGGAGCTAAATTATGGGAATATGATACCAGCAGAGCGATGGTAGGCGTTGGCGTCTCAAGAAACGGAACACATGTTGTAGCATGTGCTGACGAATTTTTGTACTGCTTGGACTTTGAAGGCAATTTATCTTGGAAAAAACAAAGAAGTGATGCACTATGGGATGTCGACATTGAAAAAGACAATAACTCAGTAATAGTTGGAGGATGGGATTGCACAGTTTATTCATTAGACTTACATGGAGATGAAATTTGGAATTATGAAACAAAAGGATACGTTCGATCTGTTAAGCCACTTAATGACGGTGGTGTTCTAGCTGGTTCACATGATAACAAAATTTACATGTTAAATGATAGAGGTGAAGTAATAAAAAATTTCGAAACGGCCGGAGAGATAACGTGTGTTTGCTCGACTTTAAAATCGGATTATATTTACGCTGGTGCTGGCAACACCATAACGGCATTTAATACAGATGAAGGAACAATGCCTGCTCCTTATGAAGGAACTTCAACGCTTAACAAAAATGTTGTAGAAAAGGAAACTGCAAATTCTGATGATAAAGATGAGTACGAGCCTATGTTTGGCTTTGGGATGTTTGATGAGCCGAGTCCTGATACTACCGAAATTTTAGAGAGAGATGATTACATTAGTAGTGAAACAACAACAACCACTGAAAGTTATTCATCGCATTCAGGAAGTCATTCTAATACTTATCAAAGAAATACTCCTTCATATGTGGACAGTACTGAAAATATAGATCGAGGAGGAGAATATAGAGAGTTTGCTGCAAAAGTCTCGAAAGGAGATGTGAAGAACTATCTGAGGCTCGGGAATGCTGCATGGGCTGAAAAACGACTGGAGCGAGCAGCTGAACATTTTAGAAAGGCTACTGAAATCAATCCCGATGAACCAAGAGCTTGGCACAACTTAGCTGTTTGTAATTATCACCTGGCACTAAAGAGAAATCCTGATGATGTTGAAGGTGCTGTTGAAAGTGCGTTTGGTCCGCTTGAAATTGCAAAAGAAAAAGGCGGTAGCGAATATACTAGCGTTAACAAAACATTGGCCTTTTTGGCATCGCAAATAGGTATTGAAGAAGATTAAACTTCTGTTATCACTGATTCATAGTAAGTGTAACTTACGTAAAGTATCCAATCGTTTCCTTGATCTACTTCATTAAATAGCTCGGGAACTATAGAAGGTGCATCATTACAAGTAATTGAAGTTACCCAACTACCTTGGCCTTTAGCACTGGTGTAACCATTTTGAAATAAGTATTGTCTAACTTCATTTTCTGAACCCAAAGATAAAATCAAATCATCAGGAATAGAGGACAAAACATCAAAATTAACTTCAAGGTTGCCTGAGGTCCCATTTTCAGTTAGGTTGAAAACATAATTTGTTGAAACTCCAAGTGAAAAATCGTCAGGAAATAAAGTTCCTACCAACGGATTATCTGGCGAGTCAAGATCTTCATCTTCTTCCCATTCTAAATCATAAGAAGCTGAAGTTAAATTATAGGGATAAACATGATTTTGAGTTGTTGTGGCACCTTCTGCAGTGTAACCTGCAAATGCTGGAATTGTTATTTCATTTTGAATAAACTCTACATTGTAAGTTCTTATGTTGACTAGTACCCAAGTTTCTGCAGTACTGGACTCATTGCTAGGATCCCTTACTGTTAAAGTGACTGTATAATTCCCTATGCTAGTGTATTCATGATTTGGACGTAGTAATGATGAAGTGGAACCATCACCAAAATCCCATTCAAATTCTAATACATCTCCATCTGGATCGCTGGAGGCTCCACCGTCAAAAAAAGCGATACTATTGACTTTGACTTGTTGACCGAGACCCCCATACGTAGCCTCCAAACTTGCTAAAGGGGCCTGATTTCTATATAAAATGTCTACATCCTTCTTGGCAACACCTATTCTACTATCATCATCTACTACGGTTAGTGTTACTGTGTAAGTGCCTTCATCATCATAAGTATGTTCAACAGCCTTGCCTGAACTGCCACTATCATCCCCGAAATCCCACAGAAATTTGGCTCCCTTAGGATTATTGCCTGAGGCCATAAATTGAATTGTATCTCCCTCAACAAATGACTCTGCTAGAATTGAAATATCTACGCCATCTAAAGACTCTGGAGTACTATCTAGACAGCCTGGAATTAGCATCATCGCTGCAATAAGCCATATTTTGCGCACAGTATGGTAAAAACTGCTCATTTAATAATTAAGCCACCTACCGATACTCTTTATTAGAGCGTGAAACGGTGGCATGTAGGTATTTTTATGCAAGCAGGACACATGGCATATGACCGAGCAATAACTGTATTTTCTCCAGACGGGAGATTATTTCAAGTTGAATACGCAAGGGAAGCAGTAAAGAGAGGGACTACCACCGTTGGAGTGAAATTCAAAAATGGTGTTGTATTAATAGTAGACAAGAGATTGAGCTCTAAATTAATAGAAGCAGACAGTATTGAAAAAATATTCAAAATAGATGGACATGTAGGTTGTGCAACCTCAGGTTTAGTTGCTGATGCAAGAGCATTAGTTGATAAAGCTCGAGTAGAATGTCAAGTCAACACATTTAATTATGACGAAGAGTTAGCTGTTGCTTCTCTAGTCAAAAAATTATGTGACTTTAAGCAAAGCTACACTCAGTATGGGGGAGTAAGGCCATTCGGTACGGCAATGCTAATTGCTGGAATAGATGCATCAGGACCTCATCTCTACGAGACTGATCCTTCAGGTGCAATGATGGCGTACAAAGCTGGAGGAATTGGTGCTGGAAGAAATGAAGTAATGGAAGTCTTCGAAAAAGATTACAAAGATAACATGACTGAAAAGCAAGCTATCAATCTAGGATTGAAAGCTCTTTCTGCAGCTAACGATAACAACCTGAAAGCTGAAGTCATCGAAATCGCAGTCATAAGTACTGAAAGTGAATTTGGAACATTGGACCCTAAAGTAGTCAGTGAAGAAATTAAAAAAATTAAGTAATGGTATCTCTTGAAGATGCTGTGATTGCTAGGCTTGAAGCCGGCGGGCACCGCTTCGAAATATTAATAGATCCTAATGAAGCTCAAGCTTTCAAAGAAGGTGACGAAATTGATTGGGAAGACAGTATTGCTGTGGATGGAGTATGGGCCGACAGTGCAAAGGGCGAAAGATCTCCAGAAAATATTTTAAATGATTTTTTCGAGTCATCAGATTTGATAGATATTTACAAGAAAATATTAACAGAAGGAACAATTCAATTAACCTCTGAACAAAAAAAGGAAATGGTTGATAACAAAAGGAAGCAGATATTATCCCACATTGTCGCTAATGCTATGAATCCCCAAACGGGAGGAGCGCATCCTCCACAAAGAATTGAAAATGCAATTATTGAAGCAAAATATAACTTTGATCCAATTAAGAGCGTTGAGAGGCAAGTTGAAGACATTGTAAGAAAATTAAGACCATTAATTCCTATATCTTTTGAAAAAGTTAAAGCTGCAGTTAAAATTCCGGCAATATATGTTGGAAAATGCTATGGTCAAATGTCTGGATTGGGGACTATTGAAAATGAAGAATACCAAAGCGATGGAAGCTGGATAGGAATTGTTAAGATGCCAGCAGCTTCCTACAATGAACTTGAAAATTTATTAGGATCTACCACAAAAGGTACTGCTGAATTGAAAATAATTTAGAAACAAATCTTCATATAGGGGTAAGTTTGGAAAGGATTATTATAATCAAAAAAAATAATGGACTTAACCAAAGAATAAGGTTGTCATTAAAGTCT
>CAXHBG010000041.1:0-7359 GCA_964015055.1 uncultured Thermoplasmata archaeon | reverse complement strand
ACTTTGACGGAAGTGTTGCTTTTTCAATGAAAGATGTTAATCTTCCTGATAATTACAGCCAAGTTGCAGCTAATGTTCTTGCGCAAAAATATCTTAGAAAAGCCGGAATTCCTAAAAAACTCAGAAAGGTTAAGGAAAAGGCAGTTCCATCTTGGCTTCAGCGAAGCGTTCCAGATCTTAAATCGATGGAGGATATCAGTGAGGAAGAAAAGTTCGGTGAAGAAATTGATGGTAAGCAAACTTTTAGGCGTTTAGCTGGAACTTGGACTTATTGGGGTTGGAAGCATGGCTATTTCGCTAGCGAAGAAGATGCAAAAGCATATTTTGATGAGATGTGTTACATGCTTGCATTCCAAATGGTCTCTCCTAATTCGCCCCAATGGTTTAACACAGGTCTCAACTGGGCTTATGGAATTGAAGGTCCAGCCCAAGGGCATTACTTTGTTAATCCGAAAACTGGTGATTTAGAGCGTTCAGTCAATGCATATGAGCATCCACAACCTCATGCCTGCTTCATTCAATCTGTTTCTGATGATTTAGTTAACGAGGGTGGAATCATGGATCTTTGGACACGTGAGGCTCGTTTGTTTAAATTCGGTTCTGGAACTGGTAGTAATTTTTCAAAAATAAGAGGAGACGGAGAACCACTTTCCGGCGGCGGTATGTCATCAGGACTCATGTCATTTTTGCGAATAGGTGACCGTGCAGCAGGTGCAATAAAATCTGGAGGTACAACACGTAGGGCTGCTAAAATGGTTAGTTTAGATATGGACCATCCAGACATAGAAGCATTTATCGATTGGAAATTAACCGAAGAGGAGAAGGTTGCTGCGTTAGTTTCAGGCTCGCAACATCTCCAAAACCATGCAAATGAAATTTTAGCCGCAATACAAGCACATCCTGATGAAGATTCTAAATTTGATCAAGGGAAAAACAGGTCTTTGGCTAAAGCAATTAGCGTTGCTATGCAAGCTTATGTTCCTGAAAACATAATTGCAAGGGTTCTTGAATTAGGCGAACAAGGTTATACTCACATGGACATTGAAACATATGATACTTCTTGGGAAGGAGAAGCATATTCTACAGTCTCAGGTCAAAACAGTAATAATTCAGTTAGGGTTAGTAATGACTTTATGCAGGCTGTTCTTGATGAAGACGATTGGAATTTATATTGGAGAACTGAATTGGATGATGCTAAAGAAGAATCACGAGAGCCATCACCATGTAAATCTATTCCAGCTAATGAATTGTGGAACAAGATAGCTAAAGCAGCATGGTCATGTGCAGACCCAGGCTTACAGTATGACACAACTGTTAATGAGTGGCACACATGTTCACCAGACGGTCCAATTAACGGCAGTAATCCTTGTTCTGAGTATATGTTTTTAGATGATACTGCATGTAATCTTGCAAGCTTGAATTTAGTTAAATTTTACGATGACGAAACTACTAAATTCGATACCGAAAAATATAGTCACGCAATAAGATTATGGACAGTTGCGCTAGAGATTTCTGTATTAATGGCACAATTTCCTTCAGAAGCTATAGCCCAGAGAAGTTATGATTACAGGACACTTGGTTTAGGCTATGCTAATATTGGTTCTTTGCTGATGCGAATGGGAATTCCGTACGATGATAGCAGGGCTTCAGCTATTTGTGGTGCTCTCAGCTCTATTTTAGGGGGTGTCTCTTACGCAGCAAGTGCAGAGATGTCCTCAGTCCAGGGGCCATTCCCAAGATATGAGCACAATAAGGACAATATGCTAAGAGTTATGAGGAATCACAGAAGAGCAGCTTACAATGCACCATCGGAAGAGTATGAGGGACTCACCGTAACGCCTAGAGGTATTGACTCTAACTATTGTCCAGAATATTTACTTTCGGCAGCACAGAACTGTTGGGACCAGGTCGTTACTGAGGGAGAAAAGCATGGATTCAGAAATGCTCAGGCTACAGTAATTGCCCCAACAGGAACTATTGGCATAGTAATGGACTGTGATACTACTGGTATAGAGCCTGATTTTGCCCTTGTAAAGTTTAAAACTCTTGCAGGTGGAGGTATGCTTCGAATAATAAATCAATCAGTTCCTGTTGCACTTGATAGATTAGGATATGATTCTGTACAATCAAAGGAAATAGTTGATTACATAATTGGTACAGGAACGTTTTCTGGTGCACCAGGTATTAACAGAGAATCATTGAAACGTAAAGGCCTAACTAATGACATAATCGATTCTTTAGAATCTCAAATTAGTAGTTTTACATCTGTAGGTTTACTTGTAACTCCATCAATGGTAGGTACTGATTTCTGTGTTGAAAAATTGAGAGTTAAGGAAGAATTTGTAGACAATTGGAACTTTGATTTGTTGGAGCACTTAGGTTATACCAAAGAGCAAATTGATGAGGCTAACGATTATATTTTTGGCAGGTTAACTATTGAGGGTGCCCCTCATATAAAAGATAACGACTTAGCCGTTTTCGATTGTGCAAATAAGTGTGGCCAGTATGGTACGCGTTTTATTGGATGGGAAGCTCATATCAATATGATGGCTGCTGCTCAACCTTTCATCTCTGGTGCTATATCAAAAACAATTAACATGCCACACGAATCTTCGATTGAAGACATCAAGCAGGTTTATATGGATTCTTGGAGAGCAATGATTAAGGCTAACGCACTTTATAGAGATGGATCAAAGTTAAGCCAGCCGCTGATGTCTGGAACAGTTCTAAAGGTTGATATTGATGAAGAAGAAATGATGTCTGAGACTATGATTAGTACTGAGCAAGCTGTGGAAACTATGGCTAAAGCCCTTCCAACTCCAGATGCAGTTCCTCTTGCAAGTAAAATAGTTACTCGTTACATTGCGCAAAGAAGGAAATTACCTAATAAGAGAAAAGGGTATATTCAAAAAGCAAAGATTGGAGGTCACAATGTGTACTTGCACACAGGGGAGTACGATGATGGAACCTTGGGAGAAGTCTTCATTGACATGCATAAAGAAGGTGCGGCTTTCAAGGCTTTAACAAACGCTTTTGCTATTGCAGTAAGTCTTGGTTTACAACACGGTGTACCTCTAAAGGAATTTGTTGATGCATTTGTTTTTACTAGATTCGAGCCCAACGGTCCAGTTATTGGAAATGAACGTATTAAGATGTCAACTAGTATTTTAGATTACATTTTCAGAGATTTAGCAGTTAACTATTTGGATAGAAATGATCTTTCCCATGTTAAGCCAGAAGATTTGAAACCGGATATTGTTAGAAGCGAAGGAGAAGCTGAAACAGAGCAAAATTTGAATTCAGGCCTTACTCCGGCAGGTGAAGCTACGGATGGCCATGAAATTCAACTAACTTTAGATGATATGGCTACTACATCTAGTGATTCAAGCTCATTTCAATCAACAGTAACTGATTTGTCTACAGAAAATGCACATATGATTTCTGGAGATAATGCACTCGTGAAAGAAGCTGAAAAGTATGGTTATGAAGGTGACCCATGTCCTGAATGCGGCCAATTCACTTTAGTATCCAACGGAAGTTGTCTTAAATGCGTAAGCTGCGGGTCTACCACTGGCTGTTCATAATTCGAACTGAAAGCTAAATAAAGGCAATACACTAGCTGTTCAATGAGTATAGGAGATAATCTGTCTGAAAAACTTTCAAGCTTTGAAAAATATAACAATAAAGAATTATATCACCTAGGCTCAGCTAAATTGGGTTTTACAGTTACTGGAAGGATAGTTTCCGGCACCGTCGGCTTCATAGTCATCATACTGATGCTAATGGTTACCTTTTCCTCAGCAGCCAACTCAATAATGGTGTCCGAATTAGGTGGGACAAAGGCGTTTACTGCTGATGTAAGTCTCACTGAAGTTTCTGGCACTACGATTTCAGGTACATTAAATAGTGAAGGAGAGTTCATTGAGTTTGGTTACATTGTTGATGATGTAGATTGGGATCTTACCTCCAATTTACGTATTTCGTACATCGACATTCAAGTTGCTTGGGATGCTAATGGAGGTGCAGGTGGTGGACGCCAAGTGACATTTGATGTTTCTTCTCAGAACGATACAGCAGGTCAATCGCAAAATGATGGTGGTAATGGTGGCACAATAGTAACAAGTTGGATTGTTAATCAGCTACCAGAAATCGTTTCAGACACTGCCAATAGTCCAGAAGATTTTGTTAAGTCATACGAGGTGTCCGGAGAATGGTTGGGTGGTAAGTTTACCTACACCTCAGAAAGTATTGGTTCAATTGCTCTCAATGATTCTATAGACTATACGATTACCTTTACATATTACATGTGGAAGTTAGAAAATGTTAGGGAGATTGTTGAAGTATGATGGAAACTAGTTCTAAAGGTAATAATATTGATAAAATACCTAAAGAAAATTTGCGCGAACCTGATGGTGAGGAGAGTAATCTCCTTTTCACCGACGAATACAAGGAAGCGCTTGAAAAGGCATCATATGAAATTGTTGGAAATCACTCTGCTGTTGAAATATGTGGATGGACTAAAAAATCTATAAAAGGCTCAGAAGGTGGATGTTACAAGCAAAAGTTTTACGGAATTAGATCTCATCAATGTACACAAATGACTCCTGCAGCCGTAGCCTGTGATCAAAAATGTGTGTACTGTTGGCGAGTTAATGAAATGTTTTCAGGTAAACAAGATTTGATGGAATATGCCAAGGATGATCCTGCAGATATTGTACAGGGCTCAATCGAAGGACATTTAAGAAAAATCTCAGGTTTTGGAGGAAATCCAAACGTCGATCAGCAAAAAGTACTAGAGTCTAAAACGGTTCGCCATTTTGCTATTTCTTTAACTGGAGAACCGACCCTTTACAACGGGTTGCCAGAAATGCTCCGTGAATTGAGGAGCCGTAAGATTTCTTCATTTTTAGTAACTAACGGATTGCATCCAGAAATGATTGAAAGGCTTAGAGATGAAGATTCCTTACCTACTCAATTGTACATGTCATTAGATGCTCCAGATGAACGCACTTGGAAGAAGATTGATGTTCCACTAGTACCTAATTTCTGGGATAAGATTAAAGGAACTCTAGCTTTGATGGATGGTCTAGAAACACGTAAAGTTCTCAGAATGACTGTTGTAAAAGGTTGGAATGACTTTGATGTTGCAGGATATGCTAAATTGATTAAAATGGCAGGAGAAAGGGTCATGATAGAAGTAAAATCATATATGCATTTAGGACCAGCTCGTGAGCGTCTAAGCCAGCAAAATATGTTGACTTACGATGAAGTTCTTTCATTTTCTAATAGTTTAGCAGCAGAATTAGGTTGGAAAGTAATCGATGAAGCGCCTAATAGTTTAATAGCTTTAGTAGCTGAAGATGATTGGGATGGGAGAGTCATTGACTTTGGTGACCCTCTCACTGGGCATTTAGAATCCACTTTTGAGTGCTAATCAAAACAGGTAAATAGTACTAGTAATGAATTAGATTGTGGAATATATTAGCGGAATAGAAACAGCTTTCAAAAAATACATTGGACTAGATTCTGTTGATAAGCTTAGGAATTCCATAAACCAAAAGCCTATGATTTTGATTGCTGGAGATCAGCTAACAGGTAAATCAACACAAGCTAAAAATTTGGCTAATTACTTCAGCGGCACATTCCATTCAGTAGGGAATTTATTTCGTGAGGTAGCTGCAAAGAGGGGCATTACTGTAGCAGAACAAGCTAAGTTATTACTTACAGAAAGAGGTATTGACGTTGAAATTGATTATAAAACATGTGAAATGATTTCTGGAGAAAATGTAAGCACTAATCTCGGAGTTATTGAAGGAAGACAACCTGCCTACATGGGAAGCTTTATGGAAAATCTTGGTAAGAAAAATATAGTTCGCATATACTTTCAGTGTTCAATAAGAGATCAAGCACTTAGATTTCTTCGTAGAGAGATAGGTGAAGATGCATATACTAAGGGTTTGGAAAATGTTCCTGATATGGTTTATGATAGTTTAGAATCTTTGAAAGATGAAATTTTTAATTTAGGATTAGCTGAAAGTGACGATGTAATTGAAAGATTTATAGAAAATCAAGATAGAGATAACGATGACAGAGATAGATACTCTTCTTTGTACGGATTCGATTATGGTAATTTAGACGGCTATGATATCGTAATTAATACCACTAATAAAGAAGCCGATTTTGTTTTTAAAGAAGTTGTAAGTGAATTAGAAAAATCTGGATTCAGAACAAATTAATAAACACCCTATCTATACCTTACCGTGGACTTATCTGTAAATGAAGTAAAATTGCTTAAGGTTCTCAAGAAGGGGATACTTTCGCCAGAAGCAGCTTCCATGGAGTCAGGCCTCGGTGAAAAGGAAGCTATGTCTGCAGCTTCATGGTTGAGGAGTAAAGGTTTAGTCAAGATTTCGGAATCATCAACTAAGTTCTATTTTACAAACGAAGAGGGTAAAAGATATGCAGAGCAAGGCTTGCCTGAAAGGCGTGCGGTAGAGTGGCTTAACCAAGCAGGAGAGTCACTGTTATCTGAGTTACCCCTTCATGATGATGAGAGTAAGGTGGTTATTGGTTGGTTGAAAAGGAAAAAGTTTGCAGACTTGGAAAAAACAGATGAAGGATTGAAACTAATTCCTACTGGAAATCTGGATGAAACTTCAGACGAGCCATTACTTGTGAGGCTTAGCAAATCTTCTTTACCCGAAAAAGAGATTGACCAGGATGCACTTAATTTATTGAAAGGAAGACAATTGTTAAACATTAAAGAAGAAGTTGAAAGAACTTTTTCTCTAACCGATGAAGGTAATAATTTTAGTTTAGATAGTTTAGATGAAAATTTGATTGGTGATCTTACTCCAGATTTGATTCAATCAGGTGATTGGAAAGAAAAATCGTTCCAAAGATATGGTGTTGAAGATAAAGTTGAAGTTAGTAATTTTTCCACACTTCACCCATTAACTAGATTTACAGAAGAAATTCGTAATATATTTTTGCAAATGGGTTTTTCTGAGATTGAGGGTGATTATGTTGAATCTGCATTCTGGAATATGGATGCTTTGTTCATTCCTCAAGATCACCCTGCCCGAGAATTACAGGATACTTTTTACCTATCTGAACCGGCTTCTTTTGTTATTAATGAAAAAGAGATACTTGATGCAGTTAAGAAGATCCATGAAGATGGAGGAGAAACAGGCTCTAAAGGGTGGGGTACTGATTGGAGCAAAGAGGCTGCACAACAAGCACTCCTCAGAACACACACAACAGTAGGTACTATCAGGTATTTAGCTGAAAATCCAACACCTCCTGCTAGAGTTTTCAGTGTAGGTAGAGTTTTTAGAAGAGAGGCTTTAGATTCAACTC
>CAXHBG010000040.1:0-7862 GCA_964015055.1 uncultured Thermoplasmata archaeon | reverse complement strand
GCACTCATCATAACTCTAATTCGGGATTTATCTGGAGCAACCATCGGGAAAACAATTGGTAATGCAAACACATCCATATCCAGTAATTTTGTACTCAATTCTTTTGCTTTATGAGATTCTCCACACATCACAGGAATAATTGGAGTCTCAGATACTCCTGTATCGAATCCCATAGATTGAACTTCTTTTTTGAAATATTCGGTATTAGACCATAACTTCTCGACGTGCTCAGGTTCGCTTTCCAATACTTCTATCGAAGCTTTACAAGCTGCAATAGTAGCAGGTGGTGCTGAACCGGACAGTAACATTGTTCTTGATTTGTTGAAAGCGTAATCTACCATGTGTTTCTCACCAGCAACAAGGCCACCTACGACTCCAAATGCCTTGGAGAAAGATCCAGATTCCATATCTACTTCGTCCTCAACGCCAAAGTGAGCTCCAATTCCTCTTCCGCCAGCCAGAACGCCTTCACCATGACAATCATCAATGTATGTCATAGCACCATACTCTCTAGCTAATTTTGTTATTTTATCGAGTGGTGCTATATCGCCATCCATAGAGAATACGCCATCACTAATAACTAGAGTTTTCTCACTTTTCTTTGTGGCTTTCTTTAATCTATCTTCTAATTCTCCCATATCATTATGAGCATAAATTGTACGGTTTTCTTTTTTGACACCAGATAATCGTACTCCATCAATAATAGATCCATGATTTAATTGATCAGAAATAATAGAATCATTTTTACCGGCTAATTGAGGAATTAATCCTGAGTTTACAGCAAATCCAGTTTGATAGTACAGTGCAGCCTCTCTATTTTTGAATCTTGCAATTGTATCTTCGAGTTCGTTGTGGATATCCATGTTTCCAGCAATAGGTCTAACACTTCCACTTCCTGCTCCGTGTGATTTAACAGCATCAATTGCAGCTTGTTTCACTTTAGGATGATTGCTCATACTGAGGTAATTATTTGCACAGAGCATTATTCCCTCTTTACCGTCGATAATGGCCCTGCCTGTAGAAGGTCCACCTATTACAGGAGGTTTCCAATCAAATCCTTTTTTGACTAAATCGTCATATTCCTTTTTCATCCAGTTTGTTGGGCTACTCATTTAATCTCCTTAAGTTTGTTATCATTTCTTCAGTCATTTTTGATATATCAAATTTTGGTTCCCATCCCCAATCTTTTCTTGCATCGTCATCATTTATTGAAATTGGCCAAGTATCTGCGATATCTTGCCTGTAATCTGGTTTGTAAATGCACTCGAAATCAACATGTGAGCTAATCTCCTTTTCCAATTCCCCAGCAGAAAAGCTCATACTTGATAGATTATAGTTTGAATGATAATTTAGAGATTCTAATGGCGCATCCATTAGTTCAAGTGTAGCTCTAATTGCATCATCCATGAACATCATTGGTAATCTTGTATCTTTGTTCACAAAGCATATGTATTTTCCCTTTTCTACAGCGTCAAAGTACATTTCAACAGCATAATCTGTAGTTCCTCCAGTTGGCTTGTGCTTCCAGCTAATCAGTCCTGGGTATCTAATTCCTCTGACGTCTACACCATACTCTTTGAAGTATCTATCACACATTATTTCGCCTTTAACTTTTGTCATTCCGTACATAGTTTTGGGGTTAAGTACAGCATATTGCGGCGTATCTTTTCTTGGAACATCAGGACCAAACACAGCGATTGAGCTTGGACAAAAAATACGTTGTCCGTATTTTTTTGCAATAATTAGCACATTTTCTAATCCGTTGCAATTAACATCGTAACACAAGTCAGGATTCTTTTCACCTGCAGCAGAAAGTACAGCAGCTAAGTGAAACACCATCTTTACATGATGTTTCAAATTAATTTCATCGTAATTTTCTAAGTCTCTTATGTCACACTGCTCAAACTTTCCTTCATAATCTGTAGGTTTTCTAATGTCAGAAGCTATTATCTTTTCAACGCCATACTTTTCTTGTAACGAGAGTACCAATTCAGTTCCAATTTGTCCTAGAGCTCCAGTTACAAGAATCATAATTACTCAACAGATGTATTGCTTTATATTGATTCCCAAAGAGTCATTAAATGCGTTTTTCATGACAGTTTATGAGTGATGGTTCTCCAATCATAATTGTTAACTTGAAAGCTTACGAGGAAGGGTACGGTGCAGATGGATATGATCTATGCAAAATTATGGAGGAAATAGCTCTTGAGCACAATGTCAATTTGGCTGCAGCAGTATCTGCAATTGACTTAGTAGATTTTAGTGATAATTTGGATATTCCTATATTCGCACAGCATGTAGATGGAGTAACTTATGGTTCTCATACAGGAGCTATTTTACCTGAAGCTGTTCGATATTCTGGTGCAGTTGGAACTTTAGTTAATCATGCAGAATGTCAGATGACTTGGGATGAAATTGAAAAGACCATTAACCGTTGTAAAGAACTTGGGTTGTCCACGGTACTATGTACAGCCGATATTGAAGCTTCAGAAAAAGGAGCTAAGTTAAATCCAGATATGATCGCAGTGGAACCTCCAGAATTAATTGGTGGAGATATTTCAGTCTCAACAGCTAAGCCTGAAATAATTTCTAATACTGTTGAAGTCGTAAAGAAGATTAATTCAGAAATTTCAGTGCTTTGTGGAGCAGGTGTCAAAAATCAAGATGACATATCAAAAGCAATATCTTTGGGCTCAGAAGGCATTCTTCTTGCGTCAGGTGTTGTTAAATCTCCAGAGCCAAGAAAGGTTTTACTCGATTTAATCAAAGGATTGTAATCAATTTTATATACCGGCCGGAGTAGACAACCTCAGGTTGCCTACTACTTGTAATTTTTACAACAGTCAGGCCAGCCTATCCTTAATAACGGAGAAAAGAAAATGTCGATAGGAATTGAACCTTTAGGAGAGATGGTTCTCATAGAGCTTGAACAGGCTGCAGAAAAGACTGCAAGTGGATTGATGTTGCCTGAAGCTGCAAGAGAAAAAATGAATGTTGGAACAGTAGTGGCAGCAGGACCAGAGTCAGAAAATGTCAAAGCTGGAGATAAAATAGTGTACAAGAAGTACGCCGGAACAGAATTAAGCTGGGGAGACGTAGATTATCTTTTGATAAAATCTGAAGATCTCCAAGCTAAGGTTAAGTGAGTTTAAACATGGCTAAACAAATGATATACGGGGAAGAAGCAAGAAAGAAGTTGTTGGAAGGAATAAGTGCAGCAGCTGATGCAATTAAGGTAACTTTAGGACCTAAAGCAAGAACAGTCGTATTAGACAAATCTTTTGGAAGTCCAACCATCATTAATGATGGAGTTACAATTGCAAAAGACATTGAATTACCAGATGCCTATGAAAATATGGGAGCTCAATTGGTCAAGGAAGTTGCAAGTAAAGCTCAAGATAATGCAGGAGATGGTACGTCTACAGCTGCAGTTTTAGCTCAAGCGCTTTCATCATACGGATTGAGAAATGTTTCAGCAGGAATGTCTCCTGTTAATCTAAAAAGTGGTTTCGATAAAGCTATCGAAGCTGTAGTTGCAGATTTAAAGAAAGCATCAAAGCCAGTAGAATCTGGTGAAGTTATCAAGCAAGTAGCATCAATTTCAGCAAATAATGATTCAGAAATTGGTACTTTGATTGCAGATGCAGTCGAAAAAGTAGGACATGATGGAATTATAACTGTAGAAGAAGCAAAATCAATGGAAACTAGTCTGAAAGTTGTAGAAGGTATGGAATTCGATAAAGGATACGTTTCACCTTACATGATTACGGATCGTGAAAAGAGAGAAGCAGTTTTAGAAAATCCTAAAATATTATTCACAGACCACACAGTTTCAGCAGCTCAAGATTTGATTCCAGCATTGGAAATAGCAGTTAAACAAAGTAAATCGCCACTCTTGATTGTTTCAAAGGATTTAGAAGGTGAGGCACTAGCTACACTTGTACTAAATGTAGCTTCAAAAGTTGTTAAAGCTTGTGCAGTCAAAGCTCCAGGATTTGGAGATGAGCAAGGTGAACAATTAGAAGATTTAGCAATACTAACTGGCGGAACTGTTCTTGTTAAAGATCAGGGTGCTGAGTTAAAAGAAATTACAGAAGCTCATCTAGGAACTGCAGAGAAAGTAATTATTGGAAAAAATAAAACAACAATAATTTCAGGCGCAGGTTCAAAGAAAGCAATTGATGATAGAGTAGGAATCCTACGCAGTCAAGCAAATGTTGCTTCTAGCAAATGGGATAAAGAAAAGCTAGACAAACGCATTGGCCGTCTAAGTGGCGGTGTTGCAGTATTAGAAATCGGTGCAGCAACTGAAACTGAAATGAAAGAAAAGAAAGCTCGTGTTGACGACGCGCTTAATGCTACAAGAGCAGCAATGGCTGAGGGTGTAGTTGCAGGTGGCGGCGTTGCACTTCTTAGAGCCTCTGAATCGCTTGATAAAATGGCAAGTAAATTGTCAGATGAGGAAGCAGTGGGAGTTCGAATAGTTCGTGACGCTTTAGCCATCCCAGCAAGACAAATTGCTGAAAATGCTGGAGAGGACGGATCTGTTGTTGTATCTAAAATTAGAGAAGAAAAAGGTAATTTTGGGTTCAATGCTAGAACTAATACTTACGAAGATTTAATGAAAGCTGGAGTTGTAGATCCTGTTAAGGTAACAAGAAATGCAATCCAGGCAGCCGGTTCAATTGCCGGTTTAGTCCTAACCACAGAAACCTTAGTCTCAGATATACCAGATGAGAATGGAGGTGCTATGCCAGCCATGCCTGATATGGGCGGAATGGGCGGCATGGGTGGAATGGGCGGTATGATGTAAGGATTTTATCCTTTAATCTCTTTCAATCTTTCGAGAACCGCTTTGGCATGGCCGCGAGCCTTGACTTTTGTCCAGGCTTCGGCCACCAAACCATTCGGATCAATTAGGTAAGTAGTTCGAACTACTCCCATATAGGTTTTACCATACATTGACTTTTCTTGCCATACACCGTAGTCGGCAAGCATTTGTTTTTCAGTGTCAGCTAATAATTCCATACCTAGTCCATGTTTGTCTATGAACTTACAGTGCTTAGCAGCAGTATCAGGACTTATTCCTACTATAACTGCACCCTCACTTGTAAAATTATCTAATTCTTCTGTAAATTCTTGAGCCTCTACAGTACACCCTGGAGTGTCGTCACGAGGATAAAAATAAGTAATTAACCACTTACCATTATAATCATCTAAAGTTTTGTTTTCTTCATCTTGGTTCGGTAATTCAAATTGTGGAGCTTTTTGTCCAACTTCTAATATGGTCATACATTTCAGTAGGCTACGATAGATATACGTTACAGTGGGATGTTTCCGTGTTTTCTTTTAGGCCTATTTTCTCTTTTGTTACCGTACCTTTCTAATCCTAAAATCAACTCTTTTCTAGTTTCTCTTGGGAATATTACTCTATCAATATATCCCATTTCAGCAGCAACATATGGAGAAGCAAATTTTTCTTTGTAATTATCACTTAATTCTTTGTGAGCCTTAACAGGATCATCAGCTTCCCCAATATCCTTTCTAAATATAATATTTACAGCGCCATCAGCTCCCATCACTGCAATTTCAGCAGTAGGCCATGCTAGATTCAAATCTGCGCGTATATGTTTGGAAGCCATTACATCGTAAGCTCCACCGTATGCTTTTCTTGTAATTACAGTTAGTTTAGGAACCGATGCTTCCGAGAATGCGTAAAGTAGCTTAGCACCATGTCTAATAATTCCACCGTGCTCTTGTTCAGTTCCTGGAAGAAATCCGGGGACGTCCACAAAAGTCACTAAAGGAATGTTAAAAGCGTCACAGAATCTAACAAACCTTGCGGCTTTTGTTGATGCATCAATATCTAAACATCCTGCTAGAACCGAGGGTTGATTAGCTACAATACCAATAGGGTGTCCGCGCAATCTTCCAAAACCAGTGATTATATTTTTAGCCCAGTGAGGCTGTACCTCGAAGAGATCATTGTCACAAATTAAGTTAATCAAACTTAACATATTATAAGGCACAGTTGAATTGTCTGGTATAATCTCATCTAATTCAGAGATTCCATCGAGTTCTTCTTTTGTGTATGGAAGAATAGGCAAGCTTTCCATATTGTTTTGAGGTACATAGCTGATTAGTTCCCTTAGAGATTCGAACATATCTTCTTCAGTTTCGCAAGCTAGATGTGCAACACCAGAAACTGAGTTATGAGTTATTGCACCTCCGAGATCTTCAAAAGTTACTTCTTCGTGAGTTACAGTTTTGATAACATCAGGTCCTGTAATGAACATATGACTTGTGTCTTTTACCATTAGTGTAAAATCGGTCATTGCAGGGCTGTAAACAGCTCCACCAGCGCATGGGCCCAAGATTAGTGAAAACTGTGGAATAACTCCTGAGGAAGAAACGTTTCTGTAGAATATTTCGGCGTATCCTCCAAGACTTACAACACCCTCTTGAATTCTAGCACCTCCAGAGTCATTAAGTCCAATCATTGGACAACCTGTTTTCGCTGCTAAGTCCATTACTTTGCATATTTTTTGGGCATGAGCTTCTCCTAACGCGCCTCCGAATACTGTAAAATCTTGTGCAAAAAGGTAGACCGTTCTTCCATTAATTGTACCGTGGCCAGTTACTACTCCGTCTCCATCAGGCCTCTTCTTCTCTAATCCAAAATTATTGCTACGGTGCTTTACCATAGCATCTAATTCTACAAATGAATCTGCATCTAATAATGCGTTAATTCTTTCTCTTGCAGTCATTTTTCCAGCTTTATGCTGTTTGTCAATTCTAAGTTGGTCTCCCTCTGAAACTTTCTTGAGTTTTTTCTCAAGTTCTTTGATTTTATCAGATGTACCCATTAGTCTCCTATCAGCCCTATTCTATAACTTTGTGCCTCCCCAAAATACTTAACATACACCTTCGATAAGCTAATGTGGCAAAAGGCGTCAAAGGTACACGTGATTTTTATCCCGAGGAGATGAGACTTCGGAATTGGTTATTCGACAATTTCACATATGCTTCACTTTTACATGGTTTTGAGGAGTACGACGCACCGGTTTTAGAAAATGAAGATCTTTACACCAGAAAACAAGGTGAAGATATAGTAAAGCAGTTGTATAATTTTAAAGATAAAGGAGATAGAAAGGTTAGTTTACGTCCTGAAATGACACCTTCATTAGCCAGAATGGTAATGTCTCGTGCAGGTGTTCTTCCACTCCCTATCAAATGGTTCTCAATTCCTCAATGCTGGCGTTACGAAAGAATGCAAAAGGGAAGAGGCCGCGAGCACTTCCAGTGGAATGTAGATATTTGGGGAACTAGTGAAATTTCAGCAGACGCAGAATTGTTTTCAGTCATTACAACATTCCTTGAAGGCGTTGGATTGACTGAAGAAGATGTAGTTATTCGAGTTAGCAGTAGAAAAGTTTTGGAGGAGGCTTTAGGTTCTTTGGGTATAGAGGGAGATGCGTTTGCTCAAACATGTATTATTGTTGACAAAATGGATAAACTGTCTCCAGAAGTAATTAACGAGCAGCTAACAGAATTAGGCCATAGTCCAAAGGTTATTTCAAAAATACAATCGACTTTAGGAGTAAAACATCTTAATTCATTAAAGAAAGTTCTAAAGCCTGATAGTGAGGCGCTAAAAGAATTGACAACCTTATTCGAAGCGATTGAGTCTTATGGAATTTCAGATTGGGTAGAATTTGATGGTTCTATTGTTAGAGGTCTTGCATATTATACAGGTTCTGTTTTCGAAGTTAATGATCGAAAGGGGGAGTTTAGGGCAATTTGTGGCGGAGGAACTGTCTCTTATACACATCTCCGAGCCCACGAGACGTCAACAGATCTCG
>CAXHBG010000039.1:0-8882 GCA_964015055.1 uncultured Thermoplasmata archaeon | reverse complement strand
AGCTTTCGAGAATAAGGACTACGACAGTATTGCGAATGTATGTAGGACGCCGTTCTTTATCTCGTCACCTTCAGGAACCACAATTTTTGAGAATAGAGAGGAGCTCATAGAAGGCTTCTCCCTACTAAGAGGCTCACTGGACGTTGATGGATATGTCAGTAGTAAATTGAATAGTCTTGATTTTACGAGCTTGGCAGAAACATCAGGAACGCTTCTGGTGGATTTTCATAGGATCAATCAAGAGGGGAGCCCCTATTTCCATGGAAAGGCATTGTATATCTTCCAAAGAGAAGCCTCGAAGACGGATATAATCGGCATAGTAGTGTTGGATGATACAACAGCATCATCTTTGAATAGCTGAAATTTACGAAATTAATAAATACAAATGCAGTAGAATATGTTAACGAACAAGGCATACTTGTTGACATATTGCTTGCTTTTCGAAACCATCTATTAAATACCGAATGTTTGGGAGGCAAATATGAATTTGTATGATTCAATTAATAAGCTTCTTGAGGATTTAGATGCTACTGCCATTAAATTTATGGATAAGTTTGGTGTTACTCTTCTAAGATATTCTTTGGGTATAATTTACATTTGGTTTGGAGGACTTAAAGTAGTCGAACTTAGTCCCGCCCAAGAGCTAGTAGAAAATACTGTTTATTGGTTTGAAAATCCTAAGACTTTCGTTCCCATCTTAGGAATCTGGGAAGTTATCATTGGCATTACTATGTGCATTAAACCACTCATTCGTGTGTCGATATTTCTATTGTTCGTACAGATGCCCGGTACTTTCCTTCCTCTCGTTTTATTTCCTGAAGTATGCTTTACGAACTTTCCTTTTGGCTTAACTCTTGAAGGTCAATACATTGTCAAAAATCTGATTATAATTTCTTCTGCACTAGTTGTCGGATCCACAGCCAGAAGTAGTGAATAATGATTTATTTTTTAGCAGTAATCTGATCAAAGCTTTCTAGTGCTCTTTTACGGGCGAATTCGTGGTTTACAATTGGTTCTGGGTATGTTTCCCCTAGCTTGACTCCAAAGAGCTGTAATTGGCCTTCAGAGAGCTCCCAGGGGGCATGTAAGTTAGCATTTGGAATATCAGCAATCTCAGGAACCCATTTTCTAACATATCTGCCACCTGTATCGAATTTCTTACCTTGAAGAATTGGATTGAAAATTCTGTAGTAAGGTGCAGCATCAGCTCCACCTCCTGAAACCCATTGCCATCCTGCATTGTTACTGCAGAAATCACCATCTAGTAAAGTATCGAAGAACCATCTCTCTCCTTTTCTCCAATCAATAAGTAAATGTTTTACAAGAAATGAAGATACAATCATTCTAACTCTGTTATGCATCCAACCGGTTGCATACAATTCTCGCATTCCAGCATCGACAATTGGATACCCTGTCATTCCTTTGGTCCAAGCTTCATAATCTTCGTCACTATCTCTCCAAGGGAATTGCTCAAAATTTTCTCTCAAAGGTTTGTTAGCTAAGAAGGGGAAGTTTGCCATCAAGTGATAGGAAAACTCACGCCATCCAACTTCTCTGACAAAATGATCGGTACCAGGATTACTGTAATCCTTAGAAACATGCCAAATTGTTTTAGGACTAATTTCGCCGAATCTGAGGTATGGAGATAGCCTTGAAGTGCCTCTTACTCCAGGAATATTACGTTGTTTGCCGTATTTTCTAGCTTCACTCTTCAAGAAATGAACCAGAATTCTATTTGCTTCTTCCTCACCAGGCCGCCATTTCTTTTCAAATGTTTCATACCATTTAATTTTTGGAAGAAGTCCCATCTCATCTAAACTTAATGATTCCGCAAATTGATCTGGTGCTGGAATTTCAGAGGGTATTGCCAAAGGCTCGTGAGGCTCTGTTTGCATTTTACAATTTCTCCAAAACGGAGTGAAAACTGTGTATTGCTTGTCTTGCTTAGTTCGAATATCCTCAGGATCAAAAAGTAAATTACCATTTGTAATTTCATGGTCAATTTTACTTAAAATATCTTCATCTCTCTCAATAATTTGAGGTTCAAATCTCCTATTCATGAAAATTTTAGAAATATTGTTTTGACTTATGAATTCTTCGATTATTGACTTAGGATTTCCCTTACGAAGAACTAATTTGTTGCCTAGTTCTTCAATTCTGTTAGATAATCTATCAAGGGACTGATGTAACCACCACTTTCCTGCTGAACCGGTATGTAAATCACTATCATTTTCATCCCAGATATAAATTGGAATAACTTTGTTGCCTGATTCTATTGCCTTGACAAGAGCTGGATTATCTCCTAACCTCAAGTCATTGTGAAACCAAACAAGTGCATTACTCATAATCTTGATTTGGAATACCTGACATTAATAGGTTAGGTTCGTTTTAGTACCTGTAATTGGCAACCATATGACCATTTTCATCTTGAATTATAGCAAAATCTCCACTATTGTTCCAAATTCCTTGGTACCATCCCCAATACAAGGTTGTTGAATTATCAACACCCTCTCCAGTATAAATTCGAATACTTGTATTATTAGCAATAGTAAAATTGAATTCATATGCTGTTTGAGCGGCTTCATCTTGTAGGAACCAACCAACCATACTAACATTGAAATTTTCATGGTTTGTTAATACCAAATATTCTCCATCTGCTTCACTGCCTTCTGGATTATATTCAATGTAATCTATCGTAAAATTGTAAGAAGATTCTGTCCATAAACCAACTGCATTATTTGAAGCAACTACTTGAGCTTCCTCATAAACCGAATCAAAATCTGTACCTGAGGAGTATGGATACCAAAAAGCAAACCCTTCCTGAATCATCTCATAGTTAATGAGTGAGTCATTGACATAGACATGTGAGAGTAATCTTCCGTAAGAATCAATATCAGGATTTTTGCTGTCATTAACCAGAGTAACTTCTTTTCCTAGAATCATATTTGTTAAGAAATCGGTAGCTTCCTGGGCGTAAGGCCTGCCTGATTCAGGAGTATTAATTCCAAGCATCCTGACTTTATCGCCATTTCCAAGGTAAAATGTATCTCCATCGATTACTTCAGTAACCGTCATGTTGTAATCTTGTGTAAAGTTTTCTTGAGGTTCCTCAGTTACATTCTCCTCAGGTTCTTCCTCTGGTTCTTGGACAACTACTTTGGCAATCACTTGAACCATTTCGATCAAGAAAAGTAAGTCCTCACCTGCAAGAGGACTAAATCCACTTTCACCATAAGCATCCTTTGCAGGGATTCTAACTGCTAAAGTTTGGCCCTCATACATTCCGACCATTTTATTGTCAAAGCCAACTATCATCTGCCTAGAGCCCGAGCATAGTTCTGAGTTCAGTGCTGTCTTTTCTTCAGCATTTATTCCCATAAATCCTTTACCGTCCATCCATGATTGGTAGTAGCCAGGATAGTATTCAACATAAAAATCACCTAAATCAGTCATTTCTACTGTATAATTGTCTACTCCTGCAGTTTCGTTTACAACTGAAACGGCTATTGTTTGGTTGGCTGACGTTGCATTAATTGCGTCGTAAAATTCTTCATAAGTATTAATTTTTTGATTATCAAATTCATAGACTTCCATGCCTACTCTTAATCCGCCTTCATACGCACTAAATCTAGAATCCACGTAAGATAGAACTACTCCATCTTCAGTTGATTGTTCAAAACATCCAATGTTATTTGCAGTTAATGTGTCTATGTGTACATTAGCGTCAGAAACTCCGTCATTATAATACGGATAAGTGTTCCAAACGTATTCCATACTTGAGTCAAATAGCTTTGAATTCTTAGCAAGAATTCCTGCATAATGAACTTTTGCTGTATATCCAACTTGACTGCGTCTATCGAACGTCACATCTGAATTTACTTCTAGGGTTACTTTTTGGGATGTTGTAAAGTTTGCCTCATTTGATTCTGAACTAAACTCAATATCAGTTCTCAGGATTCCTGTTGCTGATGAAGATAAGTTGACATTTACAATCAAAGGAAGAACGCCATCTGCAAGAATAGTCATGTTATTCATATTCTGTTCAAAAGAAACCGTTTCGATTCCTTCATCTTTATGAGTTACTGCCATTTTGAAGGTTGCAGTTTCAGAACCAATATTCCAAACTGTTAAGATAAAATCTGTATCAAATCCTGGAGCTGCACTATGATTATTTGTCATTGGATGAACCAAGACTCCATAAGATGTAACCTGATTTTCTGTATCTTCATCTCTATATGGATTATCAGTGCATCCCGTACTGATCAGTAAAATTAAAACTGCGAATAGTGGAAATTTAGATGATAAATTCATAGTTGTTAAAACTAAAGGCAATTCTATATAAAAATAATTTTTAAGAATACCGAACATTGCTATCGCACATACGCAAGTAAAACAATTAATTTAATGGAAAAAAATTATTCTCTAGTCATTCCTCTTTGTTCTGCCATTTTCTTCAATAATTCATTTTCTTTTTGAAGCTCATTAATGTTTTTCTTAGAGTGGCTCACCAAATGTTTCAAAGTAAGTAAACCGACGACTCCTGAATTATCAACAACAGGCATGCGCTTGATATTTTTGTCTTCAAATTTTCTCATCGCTTCAATGTATGTACTAGATGAATCGATAGTAATTAACGGTTCAGTCATGAAATCTTTAGCTTTAATTTCGTGACTATCAAAATTTCCTTTCTTCACTAGGTCCACAAATCCACGTTCTGTAATTATTCCAGCGGGATTTTTATCGTCAACAACTATGATACATCCAACATGCTTTTCAGACATTTTCTCAGCACATTCCCGAGCTGAGGCATCTAAATTTACCGAAACTATATCTTTGTGCATAATGCTGCTGACTGACAAACTTTGACTTGCTTCTGAAGACACAATGTATCATACCTCTGTGACATATAAAAGCTATGTACTCCATAGTGTTTCATTTATAGAAACACCTCTATTGGTGGATGTGAATAGAAGAGAGTACCTAAGAAATTGGTGGGATTTGTCGAGAGGAGCAAATGTAGTGTGGGGATGTTCTACAATTGTCTTGGGTTCTGTTTTGATCGGTGTAAATTATGAAGACAATTTAATTCCATTAGCGCTTCACGCCTTTTGTATTGGGGCTTTTATTGCCGGATGGTTTGCGATAAATGATTTGTTAGACATAGAAATTGATAAAGTAAACCACCCAAAAAGGCCTTTACCTTCTGAAAGCATTTCATTGAAGGCTGCAAAAAAATACGGTCACCGAATGATAATCTTGTCTGGTGTTTCTTTGATTGCAATTATTCTATATGAACCTAATTTTTCAGATTTTGCATGGTTAGATTCCGTTGCCGTTTGGTTAATAGCTTTACTGATTATGATTGCTTACGAAATAGATGGTCCTTACAATCCCGCATTGAAGAAAAGAATAATGTGGGGTAATTTGGCAATTGCAAGTACAATTGCGATTACCATTCTCTTTGGAGCTGCAGCTATTGATCACATCAATGATCCTTTGCTCTGGCTAGTAGCGGCCAGTGCAATGACACTTACAACAGCAAGAGAAATTATAATGGATACGAACGACCAGGATGGTGATTTCAATCGTAATACTCTACCCAAAGTTTTGGGAAACGAAAAAGCTCGGAAAACCGTCTGGATTTTGTCTGTAGCTTCAACTTTACTTATCACACTACCATTTACCCTTGGATATTTACCTAAGAATCTGGTAATTTTTGTTCTACCTTCAGTACTTAGTTCGATAGCTGTAAAACCCTTCCTGAAGCAAGGTAAAGATAACGAAGCTGGGCACATATTGAGAATGGCCATGATTTTTGGTCTAGTGGGATTAGCACTCTGTGGTATGATTATAAACTACTGATTTATCATTGTTTAGTGGAATACGAAATTGAACATAAGGATGTGGGAATTATTCGTTACATAAAGAATAATAGAGCAAAACGAATTATTATTTCTGTCAAACCGGAATATGTCAGAGTGACTATTCCATATCGGCAAAACTTGAGGAACGCTCAAAAATTTGTAAATGAAAAAATTGAATGGTTAAAAAAGCACTCAGCCAATATGAAAAAGTTAACCCAAAAAAGTAAGGAGTTACCTAAAATTAATAGAAGGGAAGCTAGGGATAAATTGAGTAAAAGATTGGGTGAACTAGCAAAAGAACATAATTTTCAATTTAATAAAATTTCAATTAGAAATCAAAGAACACGTTGGGGTTCATGCTCTTCAAAAAATAATATTAGTCTCAATATGAAATTATTACATTTACCTCAACACCTAATTGATTATATTTTATTACATGAATTGGTTCACACAAAAGTCAAAAATCATAGTAAAGATTTCTGGAATGAGCTAGAAACTGTTGTTCCTAACGCTCGTACCGTAGACGAACAATTACGAGAATATCAATATTGTTTATTCTAACTTCAAAATACTTGAAGTGCTAAGAGGGCAAAAATTATCCCCGCGATTAGCAAAGGATACCTGATTAGAGCTAGAAAGTCTCTGATTGAACTTCCTTCATCACATTGACCTTCGTCTGCACCGACTACCTGTGCAACTTGACCTTGCTCCGTCTCACAGTCTTCTTCAATTCTTTGATCAATATAATCGATTGCAAAGTTAGATACAAAGAAACCTAAGATACAAAGAATGCTGATGGTGAAACCTAAGGTTCCAACAAACATACTTGCAAATGAAGTTCCTGAATCTTTATCTGCCATTTATCTCCAAACTTTATTCTGATTCTTCATCGGATTCATCGTTTGAATCTTCTTCATCAGTTTCTTCATCACCAGAATCTTCTTCATATTCTTCGTCGTCACACTGTTCTCTATCTTTTCTGGATTCTTCTTTATCTTCGCTGGCTTCTTCTTCAACTTCAGCCATCATTGCTTCAAGTTCTTCACAAGCTGTTTCATTACCTGCTTCACATGCATCATCAAATTCTTTCATTTGAGCTCTGAAAGCTTCCATCTCTGCACGTTCTTCTTTCATTTGATGTTCAAATACTAACTCCATTTTTTCCATAACCATCATCCAATCTTCTTCAGTCATGTTGTTAGTTTCAAATTTTACAATCATTAAGTCCCACTCTTCATCGGACATATTTGTAATCTGCTTAATTTCAGTTATATCTTCTTCATCAATATCTGCAAATATTTCCATCATATTTTCGATGGTCATTTCTCTGCGGTCTTCTTTGTGTCTACCGTCTTTTTCCTTTCTATCTTTTTCAAAGACTTTTTCCCATTCTTCCATAGTCAAACAAGCTTCATCCCAGTCTTTGCCTTCTTTATCCCAATCTTTACCTTCTTTGTCCCAGTCTTTCTTTTCATCCATTAACTCTTCAAGCATAAAGCGAAGTTCTTCACATGATTCTTCATTTCCTTCTTCACATGCAGACTTCAACTCTTCCATCTGAGCCATTAACTCTTCATCTATTTCTTTTTCCTTTGATTCTTCTTTACCTTCATCGTTAGATTCATTACTGCTGCTGCGTGAACGTTCTTCTGATTCTTCCTCACGTTCTTCTGATTCTTCACCACCTATTTTTTGCCTGAGTTCGCTTAACTTTTCGCACGATTCCTCATCCCCTTCACCGCAGTCTGCTGCCAATTTTTCTAAAAGTTCAAAAAGTTCTTCTTCAGTTTCCCATTCTTCTTCTTTATCCCAACCTTCCTTACCTTCCATCATTTCTTCTTTAATTTCTTCTAGGTAGTAGCAGGATTTTTCCTCTTTAGTTTCTTTGGAAGAAACGTCTTTTCTATCTAATTCTAAATCTTTTTCTTTAGTTTTGTCTTTTGCATCATCTAAAACTTCGTCTAATTTTGGATCTTCTGCAGGCAGTGGTTCGCTATCTGCAAATATATCAGTAACATCTCTTGTAACGTCGCCAACTATTGCTCTTCCATCGTCGGTGACTACTAGCGGGGCTGCGGTGAGCATCATTACTGCTACAACCAGTGCCTTTCCTTCCAACATATTATTCTATTTTCTTAAGACATATATAAAAGAATGCCAAAAAAAATTATTTTACAAGATTATTCAACAAAAAAATGGAAGTGTAATTTAATTAAGCCAAATTTTAGTGGAAATGTATGACAAAAACAGCATTGATTACGGGAGCTTCATCGGGCATTGGAAGAGGTATCGCCCATAAATTTGGACAAGAAGGGTGGGAAGTGACTCTGGTTGCGCGTAGAGAAGAGAACCTAAAAAATGTAGCTAAAGAAGTAGAGGACGCTGGCGGTAAAGTGCACATTTTCGCTACAGATTTAACCGTTGAAGGAAATCCAGATAAGGCTGTAGAGTTTGCCATTGAGAAAATGGGGAAAATAGGAACTTTAGTCAACAATGCCGGAATGGGTCGCTTCGAAATGGTTCCTGACATTAAGGATGAATCTTATCAAGAACAATTCCAACTAAATGTCTGGGCTTGTATGGCAATGGTAAGATCGGCAGTTCCCCATTTCAAGGAAAATGGCGGAGGTCAAATTGTGAATATCGGCTCAATTGTTGGTTATCTTGGAATTTCAAAAGGTTCGATTTATTCAAGTACTAAATGGGCACTGAGAGGGCTTAACGAAAGCTGGAGAGAAGAACTATACTCTGACAACATCAAAGTATGCTATGTTGGACCAGGCTTTGTTCTTACAGAATTCAATGGAAGAAAAGAAGGTGGAACTCCTGAAGAACAGGAATGGGCAATGGTGCCTGGAGACGTGGCTCACGCTGTCTACTGTGTAGCTACACAAGGTCCAAACAGTGATATCAAAGAGATATCGATTCAAGTTCTAGATCGAAGTTAATTTATTCTCTTGAAAAATGCCAAACTTTTTCGCCATAACTAGTGTCAACACTGTTGAACATACTGGCCAT
>CAXHBG010000038.1:0-8926 GCA_964015055.1 uncultured Thermoplasmata archaeon | reverse complement strand
TTATGGCTAACTGTCGCAACAAAATATGGTTTACCTGTATCAACAACACACAGTATTGTTGGCGGAATTCTAGGAATTGGAATTTACGTCGCTCCAGATAATGTAGATTGGGAAGTTGTAACTAAAATCGTAATGAGCTGGGTAGCTTCACCATTACTTGGAGGAATATTAGCTTACACCACATTTGTTATTGTTAAGAAAGTGATTATGGATGCCGAAAATCCAATAGAGCGTTCAAGAATAATGGCGCCAATTCTGGCTTTGCCTACCTTCTTTGTTCTAGGTTTAGCTCTTCAGTACAAGGCAATGAAAGGAATGATTAAACGCCTTGATTCTGAAGGTTTCTTGGACAAATCAGAATGGCTTCCTGCTAGTGAAGGAACAACATTTAACATATTTGAGGAAGGCGCTTGGTTACCACTATATTCCTTGTTATTAGCACTTTTCATAGGGCTTTTAGCAAGTTTTGTATTGTATTGGATTTTGCGTGAATACGAATTTGAAGAAGAGGGATATCAAGGCGTTGAAAAAATATTTGTTTGGTTACAAATTATCACTGCATGTTATGTTGCATTTGCACATGGGGCAAATGATAGAAGTAACGCCATAGGTCCAATGGCAGCCGTATGGCAAATACATGAGCAGGATGTCCTTCGTTCAGAAGCGGCAATTCCAACATGGTTAATTTTGTTAGGAAGCGCAGGAATCACTTTAGGAGTAATGACGTGGGGTGCTAGAGTGATGGTCACAGTTGGTAAGAAAATCACACATATCACTCCAACACGGGGATTCGCAGCTGAGTTCGGAGCTGCAACAACAGTTCTAATTTTCTCGATGCCTTTCTTAGCAGTTCCAATTTCTACAACACATACACTAATTGGATCTGTTGTCGGCGTTGGTCTTGCAGGAGGAGCAGCCTCAGTAGATTTCAAAGTATTTGGGAAGATAGCTGCAAGCTGGGTAGCAAGTATTCCAGCAGCAGCCCTTGGAGCAATAGGACTCTACATTATTTTCGGATTAAACGAGACTAGATTTATCATATCAGTCTCAATAATTTTAGCAACGATTATTTGGTTGTTGTATAACGCAATAACAACAGAGCTAAAGTCTGATATAAGGTCGGAGGCTGAAGGTTAAGATGAAACTTTTTGAAAGCAGAATTGGTCCTAGCGTGTTCAAATCTTATTATGAACATGCTGAGAAAGTATTTGAAACAGTCGAGAATATGAATGCTTGCGTTAAAGCAGCTTGTGAAGGCGAAGACATTCAAGGCCACATTACTGCAACATCTGAATCAGAGCTCGAGGCAGATAAAATCAAGAATGAAATGAGAGATGTATTGAGGGGCAGTATCAGATTGGCAGTTGATAAACCTGTGTTCTTGGATTTAGTTTCTCGCCAAGACAGAATTGCTGATTACGCAGAAAATGTGACTGAAATCTTGTCATTTAGAAAATTATACGAAAATAAAGAGGCCAAGGCTTTAGTTTTGGAATTAGCAGAAGCAGTTACATCTACTGTTGAAGAGTACAAGCAAACAGTTGGACGCTTTGAATATCTTCTCGAATCTGCATTCTCAAATAAAGAAAAAGACATCATGCATCAACATATTGGTAAAGTTAATGATTTAGAACACATAGCAGATTTAGTAGAAGCTAAAGCAGCTTCATATGTATTCACAAACGGTGAAGATCAACCTCTTGCAGCCTCGCACATGTACAGATTGATTCAAAGATTAGATGATGTTGCTAATGCAGCAGAAACGGCAGCAAATAGCCTTCTACCTATAATATCAAAATAGGCAAGTATTATTTGGACACTTCCTAATCATCGTCTGTGAATTTAGACGTACCTTTGTATTCGCAGACTTCAGATTTTAGTTGCGGTTCAGCCTGTGTTGCAATGATATTAAAATATTACAACTTTGTTAGTAACTTAGACAGAGATTTAGAAATTGAACTGTGGAGGGAGACAAATGCGGTTGAAATGAAAGGAGCAGGCAGATATGGGGTTTGCGCACCACTGTCGGTTAGAGGATTATACCCTCACATAATTACGGATACTCCAGGTCTTGGCTTAATAGAAAGAGCAAAAACCTACATCAAAAATAATGGTGGAAGTGAGAATTACTTAGAATTTTTTCACGACATGCAAAAAAGAGTATGCGCGCTAAATGGTACAACACAGGAAGTAAGAAAACCAGAATTGAAAGATATTAGAGACGCTCTTAATGCAGATCGAGTTATGATGGCTCTTGTTTCCACGATTATATTCGAAGAAGAGGATGAAGATATTCCACATTGGATTGTCATAACAGGAGAGGATAACGGAATTCTTACAGTCAATAATCCAATTGATGAAGATCAGTCAAAAGCACACCGACCAATTCATTTCGAAGACTTGTATACAAATGCTGAAAGGTATCAAGAGATCACTTTAATTTCAGTTGGAACAAAAGCTATTAGCAAAGAATTAGTTCCTGAACCTCCACTTTCAGATAAATATCTAGAGTACGTTCGTTGAAAGATAATAATAGACCAAGTAGATTCCAACAATTATCATTATGACTCCACCAGCCATTTCAATTTGGCGGGTAGAAGCTTTCAGTTTGTCAACAATAGTAGTTTCGGATGCTGCAACCATCATAGTAAATGCTACCATTAGTGAACCTGCAGTAAGAGAAAAAATTAGGAAAACTAACAATCCAGTAATAATTCCTTTACTGATACTTGCAGTCAGCAATCCTATTACTACAGGTGCAACGCATCCTGCAGCTGCTGAACCATAGGCTACACCATACCAAAACAGTCCAGTTTTTGTTCCTGCTTCCTCACTCGCAAAACTAAATGTTTCCATCGCTGGATTATTGAATTTTTTACCGGCAGATTGAATTCCGCTTTCTACTGTACTTGCAACAGAGGCAGCAAATTGTGTCTGAAAAATATAATCATTAAGGAATTGGCGGAATGGTTGAACAATTTTCTCAAAGTCATATTCCATTAGCATTGAAAATCCAAGCCCTGCAATCATAATTCCAACAAATAATTCTAGATAGCCAAGGTATCCTCCAATTATGCTAACAAAAGGTACTAACAAAATCCCAATTAGGAGCAAAACACCGGTTAGGCCCGCGGCTGCAGCTAAGCCATCAGGCAACGTTTCCCTAGCGGCAGTTTCATCAAATTTTCCAACACGCTGTTTTTTATTTGTCAAGTAGAATGACATGTATCCTGGCAGCATTGGAAAAGAGCAAGGTGAGAAGAAAACCATAACGCCAGCACCTACAGCAAACAGATAGATTGAGGATTGTTTTAGGTTTACGACGCCTCCTTGGCCTGTTAACGCTTTGTCTACCTCTGCAGTTAATTCACTTTCAGAGATAGGTCCAATGTGGGAATAGGTTATCTCACCGTTTTTATCGATAACAAAAATCTTAGGAGTTCCAATTACATCATATGCAATTTCAATATCTCCTTCACTGTCTCCGAGTGCGTGTCTCCAGCCATAGCTTTCTGCATAATCTCTGAGTTCGTTTTCGTCATCATTTGCAAATACGCTTACAGAAAGTATAGCTACATCATCACTATCCATTTTTTCAGAATAAGGTTCCAGTGCTTCTTTAACGAATTTTTCACAGGGCTCGCAAGTTGAGAACATAAAATCAAGAATGACTACCTGTTCGCCTTCGTAATCAGAGAGAGAGAAAGTTGTACCTTCAGTATCTTTCAAAGTAAAATCGGGAGCATTATTATCACCGCCGATCATTCCGTATAGAACAACAGCTAAAATTAGAATACTTACGGTTCCAATAGAGAATAAAACTTTATTTTCAGAAACTGTAGTTTTAGTCTTATCTACTAAAACATCCCAATTTGTTTCTTGTTTCTTTGTTACCACTCAATTTCACCTTAGTATTTTCTTCGAGTTAGTCCAATTAATAAAGCTACAGTCACAGTAATAATACCGAAACCTGAAGCTTCCTCACTATCGTTACCTCTTCCTGTTCCTTCGAATTGCTTCGCATCACTTGCTGCAAATCCATTTTTTCCATCAACTAGCAGAATACGGTACCAAACAGGATCTCCACTACTAAATTGAATGGAAGCTGTAGCTTTGTTATTTGCATCTACAGCCATGGGCATTACTCCCCATGCTTCATCATCATATGAGCCATTGTGGAAATTGTAAATTACATAAGCAGATCCGATTCCGTCCTCGTCTTCAAGCATTGCACTAACTTTTGCTGTATTGCCTATTAGACTCTCTTCGTAGGTCACAACTTTAGGAGGTTCGTTCTGCTCATCATATGCTGTTGATTTTGGAGTTGCAGAGTTGGCAGCTCTTGGAGTGTCAGCACTATTTCCTGTTTTTCCAGCGGTAGTTGTTCTTGAGGTATCGTCATTATCATAAACAACCGCAACTACGGAAACTTTTGCAGGATTAATTGGAGTAGGTATTGGATGTTCTCCTTCTTGCGGGTTTCCATCCCTGTCTTCGTGACCGCTAGGGTAAATGATAGTTTCAGGAATAGTCCACTCTATCTCAGAGCTCCAAGTTTCACCAGGCTGCAGTTCTACCTGTTCATCATGAAGAGCAGTTTCCCGGAATACATTATGAGCCATAACTTCTTCACCTTCTACGGAACTCCATGCCATGATGTCATCTTCTACTACGAAAAGGTATACACTTGAATCTAGAACGTCGGGATCAGTTGGTAGATTAAATCCGCCTTCACCAAGATAGGTTAAATTAACAGTAAAAATAAATTTATCCTCTTGAAATTCTTGCCACACTCTTAGTTCAGTTGGCTTTACATCTCTTTCACCGCTTTCAAAGTAGTGATCTTTGTATGTATCATAGGTGCCGTCTCCTCCACCCAATTCTTCGATATATCCTCCGTCAAATTGAGCATCAGGCGTACCTTGAACTGCGTAATGTCCATATCTATCTTTTGATTCTTGGCTAACGAATTCGTCATCTGAATTTCCACCATTTGTCTGGTGGAAAGAAATGAAAGTAACAGGTTCAGAGGGATCTTCCCTGAATTCCTTCCAAAGTTTAGCTACATCAGGATCTATGCCCATACAAGGTGAACATCCTAAACTAGTAAATTGCTCCATTATCGGTCTATGGGTCCATCCATTCGGGTAGTCATCGGGTTCGGGATTACTACTTTCACTTGATACAGGTATTGATGAAATTACGAATAAAAAGCAGACCAATACAGAGATTAAATTTTGTTTAAGGCTCACATACACACCTTCGAGTAAACAAAGGGGATATATTTTACAGTTTGTTCAGCCTGATGCAGGTTTTCTAGCCCAGTAAACAAATCCAGATAAGGCAGCCAAAATCAAGGCTCCGATACCAATCATCATGATAGGTAATTCTCCATCTTCAGAAGGAGGAGTACCGCCATCAGCTCCAACAAATACTAGCACATCAGTTCTATCAGATGTTTTATTCCCATCTGAGAAAATAACTTGGTAGTAAATTTCACTATCGCCAGAGTAAGGAATTAGTGATGTTCCAGTAGCTCCAGAGTATGCATAACAAACTCCGTTTTCATCACATACTTCTTCTCCTTCAATTTTCATTTCATCAGTCATCCATTCGCCCGTGAAATTACTAGATTCATAATTATAGACCACGAACGCAGCCCCAATTCCTTCGTCGGCATCAAAATTTGCCTGAATTTCAGCACCTTCATCGAGGTATATTTCCGTTTTTTTGGTTATTTCAGGAACGTCCCTTTCTGGGTTATCATACTTAGTAGATTGAGGCGTTGCAGATTGAATCGACCTAGGAGTAGGATAAGTGTCATCTCCATTTGAATCTTGATCATTTCCAGAATCAGTATCATCAGTGTCAAACACGACTGCAATTGGAATAATTCTTCCTGGATTGATAGGTATCTTGATGTCTCCTTCGACCCCGTCCCCGTCAATTTGTGTTGTTGGGACTTTCCAAACAGCACTAAATGTAGCAGATTCATCTTGCGCTAAAGTAAATACTTCACTTTCGATTCCGTATTCCCTGAAAACCATTCGGTTGTTCCAAATTTCATCTAATTGCGAAGAGTGTGCTGGCACTCCATCTTCCACCATAAAAACAATCAATTCTCCATTCAAGTCAGGGCTTTCTCCTAGTATATCATCAGGTTCAGTTGGTACTCCATCATCACCTCCAGTCTGCCCGAAGTAAGTTACATCAACACTTAATTTGAACTGGCCGGCTTCACCCTCAGATTCAGATCCAATAAATTCGCTGTAAATATCTAAGTCCACAATCTTAAATGGTTCATCATTTCCTTCACCTTCCCTCTGTCCCGACTCTGACAAAGCAGTTGTATAGTCTTGATAATTAGATTCACCTCCACCACCAACATAGCGGTAGTTACCGTCAAACTGTGCGTTTGGCGTACCTGTTTGACCATAATGGTCTCTCATTCTAGATCTTGAATCTTGGGTGTGGAACGGATCGTCACCAGCACCTCCATTTGTCTGATGAAATACGACCACATTGTAAGGATTAGATTCATCCGCATCTACATCATGAATTACCTTTTCCATTGCAGGGTCTGCATAATTCATACAATACACACAACTTAAGCTAGTGAAAAGTTCTCCAAATGGCCTGTGTGTCCAATCATTAGGGTAAGTTCTGTCAGAATTTATCGTTTCAACTTCAATAATTTCCTCAACAATACCAGATGAACAAGGTGTGCAAAAGGATAGTGCAATAGCCATCGCTAAAGCTAGTTTAACCGATTCCAACATATTACATTACTGATTTGGCAATATATTATACTATTGTCAAGATTACGGCTCAATTATTTGTATTTAATCATAATCTAAAAAATACTGCAAGGAAAGCATATAGAAAGTGCAACAGCTGCTGCAACGACTAGTTTAATTGCTGCTTCTAACATACTTGTGTATCGAAAAAGGATATATTACACTATTGTTTACGACAAAAAAACTTATTTTCCGGTTTACATGGTACAAATTGTGTTTGAAAGATACAAACTAACTAATGCTTTTTTTCAGGATGCTTCAGATATTTCAATCGAAAAAGGAAAAAAGTTGTTGGTTATTGGTGATCCCTGTGGAGGAACATATTTTCAATTCGTAACAAAATATTTTCTTGATTATGGACATGGAGATGTCACAATTGATTTGTTTGGATGTGAAAAATGTACCAGAATGGATATCAATGACATGGAAGCTTGGTCAACTTTCGAAGACGATTCTTTCGTAGTCATGGAAACAGGAACATTATCTTTCTCAAAAGATATCAGAAAAGTTTTGACTCAAATCAAGAGAATATCTGGAGGAGAATTTCTTTCAGCTGGAAGTACTCATGGTTTTTTGTGGGAAAATTTCACTCATAAAACTTACGATAAAAATTTGAATTACACAATTTATCCTTTCGATTTTAGAAAAGATTTTTTGCACAAATCCAAATTTTTACACACCAAAGAATTTATTGAAATAGAATTTATGAAATTGTGATATATTGCAGGAAGTAACTTCATCCCCACCAGAACTTGCCATCCGCTTCTTTCCAGTATATAGAATAAACTGACTTCATTAAATCTAATGTACCCCAGTCCCCATCAGTTTCAGCATAATTTAATTTACTCAATATCGTAATTAAAATTCCTGAAATAATACAAACAACAGGAAGCAAAAATATGACTGTGATTGCGCCTGTAGTCCATATGCCATATCCGCTAATAAATGATATTATTAGGATTATTACAAACAATGCGATAAAAATATTCCATATTAATTCGGTCGTTTCATCTAATTTTAAAATCTTCAATTCTTTTTCTTTCACGAATGTACTATTCTAAACCCACATATGTGCTTTTCTGCAAATTATTAGCAATGTTAAGAAGAAAAAAGAACTTGGCGCGGGGAGGGGGATTTGAACCCCCGTGGGATAAATCCCATTGGATTAGCAATCCAACGCAATGGCCAGACTATGCGACCCCCGCTAGAACGTTCTGACTAAGAAGGCATATAAGGTAATTACGTTGAATAATTAATTATAGCAAGTGGCTAATCAGTCTCATCGATAAAATGCCTAAACTTCAGATTATTACTTCAAACAACGGAAAAATAAGGGAGTTTAGAGAAATCTTTGGAGATTCAAAATATATTCCTGTTCAAAATAATATTGACTATCCTGAGATTCAAGCATCAAGTTTGGAAGAGGTGGTAGATTTCGGACTTTCTTGGCTCAGGGAAAAAATAGAACTTCCGTTTGTAATTGATGATTCAGGAGTTTTCATTGATAATTTTGATGGATTTCCAGGAGTTTATACTAGATATGTTTATGATACAATTGGCCTTGCAGGAGTTCTTAGACAAATGGAAGGCGTTGACAACAGAGCATGCACTTTCAGATGTGTATTAGGTTTACTTACAGAATCAGGTGAAAAGCAAAAGTTTGTAGGAGAGTGTAGTGGAACTCTGATTAATGAGCTGAGAGGCGACGGAGGTTTTGGATATGATCCTATCTTTATTCCAGAAGGATTTGACAAAACATTTGCAGAATTAGCATCTGAGGAAAAAAACAGTATTAGTCACAGAGGTAAAGCAATGAGAGAATTAATAGACTTTTTATTGCAATAAAATCAGTATGGAGTATTGTAAGCATTGCTCAAAGCCAATTTTGTCGGACCTAGAAGACCAAATATATTGCAGTAGCGAATGTTGGCGAGAATCTAAGTTAGAGATAGAAAATTCAGAAGTTCCAACTACAGTTGAAACAAAATCTGCACTTTACAAGTTAGTATACACAACAGTTGAAACAAAATCTGCACTTTACGTATGGTCCTCGATTATCTCTATGTTCGTTGGTCTTTTTTTACTCCTAATGCTTACGGCAACAGCCGTTAACAGCGAAGAAGTATTTC
>CAXHBG010000037.1:0-9073 GCA_964015055.1 uncultured Thermoplasmata archaeon | reverse complement strand
TAATTGAAAGAATAATGGATGATTCATATGAGCGAAGAATCAAAAAATAATAAAAAAAGTGAAAATTCTAAAGGATTTGTACTTCCTGGCGATTTACTGGAAACAAAAAGTAAACCCGGCAAGGGAATTTTTAGAAAAGATGGACGAGTATATTCCTCAGTAGTAGGCTACTCAAATGATAGAAGTGGATACATGAATGTCAATGCAATTAAAGGCAGATATAATCCAAAAGTTGGTGATAAAATTGTTGCAATATGTGCTGAAACCGGACCTTCCGTTTGGAGAATGGATATCGGTGCTGCATTTAATTCAACACTTCACCATAGTGAATCAGGATGGAAAGTACCATTCGGAGATACTGCACGATTTTTGTCAATAGGTGATGCAGTTTGGGCTGAAGTTTTCATGGTAGATGCTGCCGGTTCACACCAAATAACTTTGAAAAAAGATGATTGTAGAAAATTATACTCTGGAACTGTAGTGAAAGTAGAGCCTACTGCGGTACCGAGAGTTATCGGAAAGCAGGGGTCAATGATTACTGCTATACGTGAAAAAACAAATACTCGTATTCAAATAGGTCAAAATGGATTTATTTGGATTGACGGCAAGGGGGAAAATATCTCTAAGGCACAAAAAGCTATGGAGACAATTGATAGAGAAGCTTCCTCAGAAGGTTTAACTAAAAAAATAGAAAAATTATTGGAGAAATAAAATGGCAGGCCAAACAGATATGGAATTAATTAAAGACGGAGTCCGTCTAGACGGAAGAAAACCCGATGAACTAAGAGAAGTAAAAATCACTGCAGGTGTTTTAGATAATGCAGATGGTTCTTGTTATCTTGAATGGGGTAACAACAAAATTTACGCTGGTGTATTCGGACCTATGGAATGTCATCCTAGACACAAACAAAAAGCAGATAGAGCTATTGTTCAAGCGAGATATACTATGGCTCCTTTCAGTGTAAATGACAGAAAAAGACCGGGATTAGACCGAAGATCTAGTGAGATATCCTACATTGTTTCTCAAGCATTTGAAAAAGTAGTTATGGTAGAAGAATTTCCAAAAGCATCTATACGTGTAGATATGCAGGTTGTAGAAGCTCATGCAGGTACTCGATGTGCTGCAATGACTGCAGCTTCTGTAGCTTTAGCTGATGCAGGCATACCAATGAGAGATATGATTCCTGCTTGTGCTTCTGGAAAAGTTAATGATGTTGTGGTGCTAGATTTAAACAAGGAAGAAGATAATTATGGGCAAGCTGATTTGCCTTTAGCAATAATTCCAAGTACTGGAGAAGTTGTCTTACTACAGTTAGACGGACACTTAACACCAGACCAATTTGAAGAAGCTATGGATTTAGCTACTAGCGGATGTATGGACTTATACAAGATTATGCGAGATGCTTTAGACAAAAGCTACGGAGGTAAGAAATGAGCAGCGATAGTGTTTCAAACCTAATGAAAGGGCACATGGAATCTTTAGCTGCAGAAGGAAAGAGAGCTGATGGAAGAGGCATTAATGAATTTAGAGAAGTAAAGATAGAAACTGGAATGATTAATACTGCTGAGGGTTCGTCCATGGTTCATCTAGGTAAAACTAAGGTTCTTTGTGGAATTAAGTTGTTGATAGGAACACCTTACGGTGATTCTCCAGGAAGTGGAACTATGACCACTTCAACTGAATTAGCTCCTTTAGCAGACCAGTCCTTTGATCCTGGACCACCTCGCGAAGCTTCAATTGAATTAGCAAGGGTTGTTGACAGAGGTATACGAGAATCAAGAATGATTGATTTTGACGCATTATGTATTGAACGTGGTGAGCGTGTTTGGATGGTTTACATTGATTTACACATTTTGGATAACGGCGGTAACTTGTTTGACTGTTGTACATTAGCAGCTGCTGCTGCATTGTCTAACGCTAAAATACCAAATGTCCAACATGGAATTGCTGATGAAGATGTTGATTTACCAGTAACATGCTGGCCGATATCATGTACCTTCGGAAGGCTTGGAGATACTGTAATTTTAGATCCTACTTCTGATGAAGAATCTGTTATGACTGCAAGATTAACTGTTGCGCATGACGAAGACGGAAATATTAGAGCTGCTCAAAAGGGTATGAATGGTGCATTTACCGACGCTGAAGTAAGAGAGGCTGTGAAAACTGCAAGAAAGAGCGATAATGTTTTACGTGAGGCTCTAAAAGGGATATAATGAGTCAGGGTACAAAGAAGGTTGGAAGTACAGGCAGATTTGGACCAAGATATGGTGTTTCTGTTAGAAGACGACTGGGTGCTGTTGAAAAAAAGCAGAAACAAAAATTTGAATGTCCATCTTGTTCTAAGGCTAATGTTAAAAGAATTTCGACTGGAATCTATAGTTGTAATAGCTGTGGATACCAATTTGCAAGTGGTGCCTATTACCCAACGAGGGATGAATAATGGTTAATTACAAATGTGCTTCTTGTGGCACTAGACTAGATATGGACTTGGAAGTTCTTGGTCTAACCTGCCGTGTGTGCGGTGAAAAAATATTTTACAAAATAAGACCGTCTACCAAGAAAACAGTTGTTTCTGATTGATGAAAGCTCAAGTTAGCTTGAAAATGGGAACTAATTCCAAACATATAGCTAGAGCCTTAATGGATGAAGCAAAAGATAAGCTTCCAAAAGTAGACGTTGAAGTTATTCCGGCTGGTGAAAAAGTAAAAATTGAAATAGAAGCCGAAGATTTTGCCAGTTTAAGAGCTGCGCTAAATTCTTTTTTAGGGTGGGCACATTGTGCAGAAGGAGTTTTAGATAATGGATGAGATAACTGAAGAAAATATTCAAGAGAAAATTAACCTTTTCCAACAGATGCAACAACAAGTCCAAGCTCTCACCCAACAAACTACTCAAATTGAAATGTCTGTTAATGAAATTGAAAGAACTCTTAACGAAATTGAGGATACAAACGATAAAAGTACATTGTACAGAGCCATTGGATCTATTATGCAGAAAGTTGATAACGTTAAACAACTAAAAAAAGAATTAATAGATGAAAAAGAAACTCTGGAAATAAGAAATAAAAGTCTAAAAGGCCAAATAGAAAATCTAAACGCCCAAATTAATGAGATGCAAAGTAAGCTAACTCCCATTGTTCAAAATCTACAGGAAAATAAAAATCAAGATGCTACTCAATGATTCCTCAAAAAAATTATTTGAGAAAAAATTATTACTATTAATTCACCATCATGCTGATGTGGATGCCGTAGCTTCTGCCATAGCATTACAAACCGTATTCGAAGACGCTATAATTTGTGCTCCGGATAAAGTGAGTTCTCACGGTCAAAAAATAGCCGAATTTAATGAGATTGATATTATGATGGAATCTCCTAAAATATGGGAAGGGACAGTCATCGCCTTAGACAGCCCAAACCCTGAACATTGTAGTCCTGTCCCTAAAGCTGAAAACATAATTGTAATTGATCACCATACAAAAATTGAAAGATGGCCAGAAGGAACTGAAATAATCCATCAGCCAAATAAGACTAGTACCGCAGAAATTATTATACAAATAATTGAAGAGTTAGATTTAGCAATTAACAAAAAATGTGCTAATGTACTACTTGCAGCAATTTACACAGATACTGGTCAATTCAGACACGCGAACAACGGAACATTTAGTTCGGCAAGTATATTGTGCGATAATGGAGCTGAACCACAGGAGGTCATTAACCTTCTAGATAGTGAAAGACCACTAATTCAAAAAGTTACATTTTTGAAAGCAGCGCAAAATATGAAATGGATTCAGCATGGAAAGTGGATTATCGCGACAAGTATCGTTGGATCTTTTGAATCTGGTAGTGCAAGACACATGATAGTGTTGGGTGCTGATATTGCAATAGTAGGTTCTAGTAAGAAAAATGGTGAGATGCGCCTTTCTACGCGAGCTTCAAATCGAATAGTGTCTAGAGGTTTTAATTTGACTAAAATACTAGAAAAAATATGTGAAATAAATGAAGGTTCTTCAGGTGGCCACCCTGGTGCTGCAGGATATAATGGAATTGGAGATACTGAAGCAATTATCGAGTTTGCTAAACAAGAATCAATCGATAGAATAACCCAACTATCTTAACTGTAGCCTCTACATAGTCAATTGTGAGATATAGCGCAATTTTCCAAGTTTATGGCCTAATTATGGCAAATTTGCTGCTAATCATGGGCGGACAATTAGGATATTTGTACATCGTAGGGCCTATTGCCATGGATGAAGGCAATACTATGTCTTTACCTGAAATTCCATTCATGGGATTTTTGATTATGATTTTAATGGTGGCTGGAGGCATGATTATAGTCGCAATTTTGCAAAAAATGCCAGCTCCAATTAGATATGTGACATCCAATAGAAAACCATACACTAAGAATATAGAGAAAAATATTGATGACACCTCTGGTAACAGCTACAGATCTGAATACCCTGGTCAATATAGCTCTAAATCTGGAAAACTATTTTACAGTAAAAGTGAAGAAAAAAATGATCTAGACTGGGGAGGAATAAAGCCAGTATCAAATGAAACTAGTTTCAAACTAGGTTCAATACAGAGACAAGTACTACAATTACCAAAATCGGGAATGCTATTCTTTTTGTTCCTTATGTCTTTAGCTCTAGGATTAGTAGCATTAACCGAAAGGGGGCCATTCCTACTCCTCTTTCCGGTTGCGTTTGTTATAGCATTTGCATTCCCTGGTTTAATCTGGGTTAGCTATATCTATTCAAGAACAATAACTTCACCAGAACCCCAGAGGCTTGTCCTTATCGCGCTTGCGTGGGGAATGTTTTCGACTTTACCTGCTAGTTTGCTAAATGATTTAGGGTCACGAATCGTAGAAGTCAATCAAAATGCACTACTAGGGAAAGGCGACTTTGGCACTCCTGAATTAATTTTAGTATCAATAATAGCTCCGTTTGTTGAAGAATTGTTGAAACCAATTGGATTAATTTTCATAATGAAAAGATTAAAAACACCTTACGAGGGAGTTTTGTATGGTGTTGCATGTGGAATGGGCTTCGCCATAATTGAGAATATGTTGTATGAATTATTCATTTTACTGTGGTACGGCTCCGATGCTTGGACTTTGAATGCATTCGTAAGAGGTATTGGCTCTACAGTTTTACACGCTGTTGGGCCTGGAGCTATTGGATTTGCAATTGCATATTCTAAACAGATGGAAAAATCTATGAAAACGCCTCTAATTTATGCATATATATTTGGATTTGTAATGCATGGTGCGTGGAATGGGTTTGCAACTCTTCCACTCCTAAAATCAGGCCAATCGTGGGAATATTTTTCATATCTATTAATTGCAATAATGATTGTTTTATGCCTAATTTTCATAGTTAAGTCATTAGAATATGGAAAATATTATTCTAGACTTGAATTGACTGCCGCAAAGTTTAATGATTTAGAAGAAGAAACAAATAGTGGCCACTAATCAGCGTAATACCGTCCTTAGCTCAGACTGGCCAGAGCGGCCGGCTGTAGGGGTCTATCCCTTTTACCCGTGAGTACGGGAGGCCGCAGTTACCGGCAGGTCCCCGGTTCAAATCCGGGAGGACGGACCACTAATCTATTGAGCTACTGATTACTTTAAAATTCATATAACCTGTTAGAGCAGTAAGAACTACAATACAACCAAAGGCAGTGTAAATTGCATCAATTGTTGAATCCACAAAACCTTCCAGAAAAATACCTCTTATTGCTTGTACCATGTATTCTCCAGGATTATATCCTACAGCTGATTGCAACCAATCCGGTAAAAGTGCTTCAGGAACGTATGCAGTACTCATGAAAACGGCTAAGAAGAAAAGAGGAAATACTGCTTGAACTGCCTGGTCACTCTTTGTTTTGAAAGCTAGAGCAACAACCAAATTTCCAACAACGCCAATCCCAAAGCCTGCAGACAGCAATACAATTAGGATAAGACCTGTAATCCCTGCCTCTGGAAGCTCTAAAATTCCACTTATTCTCTTATGATATAAAATTGATACTGTAATTATAAGAGTTAATTGGAGAGAAAGACGTGTGAATTCTGACATAAATCTAGCAATTATTTGAGGAACAAGACTAGCCGGTGTTGCACGAAGCTTATCAAAATACCCTGTGTTTAAATCAACTAGCAAAGCGGCTGAAGAATTAATACTGCCGAATATAGCTGTAAGCAAAATGATTGCGGGAGTAATATACAGATAGTAGGGATATTCTCCGTATGGATTGCCTGGAACATCTGCTAAACTATTGAATAAATTTGAAAAGATAAGATACTGAATGACAGGTACAATGAAGCTGAAAGCTAAAACAGCTGGAAGACGTCTATACTGCTTCAAATTCCTAACATACAGTGTAAAAATGGTGCCAAATTTCATGACTGTCCCTCCAGTCTCTTACCAGTATATTTGAGATAAACATCATCTAGGCTTGGTCTAAGAATTTTTGTACCCTTAACTTTGATATCTAAATTAATGATGTCTTTAAGAATGTCCAGCAAAAGCTCTTCCCCATCATCGACTAATACGTCAAACGATAAATCGTGATGAATTATATTATCAGAACCAAATTTTCCCTCTAAATTATCTTTTTGCGATTTGTTTAGACTTTCAAATAATTTCAATTCTATTTTATCTTTACCAATCGTCTTCTTTAATTTCTGAGGAGTGTCAATCGCAACTATTTCGCCTGAATCAATTATTGCGAGTCTGTCACAAAGGTAATCAGCTTCCTCCATATAATGAGTTGAAAGAACAATTGTAATTCCTTCCTCCTCTTTTAATTTTTTTAACAGTTTCCACAAATCAGTCCTATGAGAGGGATCTAATCCTGTCGTAGGCTCGTCCAAAATAAGTAATCTGGGACTATGAACAAGAGAGATTGCCAAATCAAGCCGCCTCTGAGTCCCACCAGATAATTCAGGAATCATCTTGTCTGAATATTCGTGAAGGTCTAGCAAAGTTAAACTCTCTTCAACTCTGTTAGCCAGATTCGAGTTACCGAGCCCAAACAACTTTATGTGAAAAGCTATAAGCTCATTAACAGTGGATAGACTATCAAGGCCGGATTCTTGAAGAGCAAAACCAATTTTTTCCCTAACCTTTTCGCCTTCCGACAAAACGCTATGGCCTAATATGTGTATCTCACCACCGGACACTTTTAGAAGTGTACCCATCATTTGTAAGGTAGTTGTTTTACCTGCCCCATTGGGCCCAAGCATTCCGAAGACTTCACCTTTTTTTACTTCGAAACTTATTCCTTTAACAGCATGAGTGCCACTTCTGTACTTTTTCTCTAGATTTTTGACAATAACAACATTTTCGTCACTCATCGAATATAATCCCAAGTACCAGTCCAAACATTTGTAGCTTGCCATTCTGGTGCTTTACGTGGAATATATTCTGAACCAAATTGATCATATTTTTTACGCTCTTTTTCATCGATTAGAACATGATAAGCTTCATTAATTTTCTTGAAATGCTCTTCTGAGGATTCAATATTATCGGGATTTAAATCTGGATGATGTTTTTTAGCTAACTTTTTGTAAGCTCTTTTGATTGAGGCTGAATCTGCATTTTTCTCAACCCCCAATATGTCGTAATAATCCACGCATTACAGTAAGCTTGGCTATATCTAAGCTGCAGTCTGGCCGCCATCAATTGAAATTATAGAACCTGTTGTCCAGCCTGATTCAGGCCCACAAAGATGTAAAGCCATAGAAGCTACTTCCTCAGGAGTACCCATTCTCCCCATTGGTTGAACGTTCTCAAGATATTCTCTAGTTGCTTGACCAGTTTCTATTCGATGCTTGACCATTGGAGTTTCGACAACTCCTGGGCATAAGCAATTAACTCTAATTTTGTCTACTAAATCAAGCGCCATAGCTTTTGTTAGATTTACAACTCCACCTTTGGCTGCACAATAAGCAACCGCCCCTTCCATTGCTCTAAGGCCTAAAGTTGAAGAAATATTCAAAATTGCGCCGCCATCATTCATAATTGGAGCGAATTTATTGCAAGTAAGGAAAGTCCCTGTAAGATTTACCGATATTTGAAAATCCCAGTCTTCTTCTGTAGCATCAATTATATTACCAAATCTAACTGCCCCTGCACAATTAACTAAAATATCAAAGTTACCAAATTTATCAACTAGCCACTTTTGCATAGACTTTACAGAAGTTGAATCACTTACATCTAGTGCAAAATAATCACAATTAAGATTCTGGGCTGAAACCTCTAATTCTTGGGCATTCCTACTTGAAATTACTACTTTAGCACCTTCATTAACAAAGCGCTCTGCGATACTATAACCAATTCCTTTGGAGCCTCCAGTGACTACTGCAACTTTTCCTTCAAGCAATCTTGACATTATACATCCAGTAATGATGGACTAAAGTAGTTTATCGTCCCCTACCTTTGATTAAAGGAACTAGTAATAACACAAGCAACGCTATGGCCCACGTTATGGATCCGAAATCTGTTTCTTCGTCGTCTGTTTCTACATTATCAATTTCATCAACTGGAACCAAACATGAATCGTCCACCAAATTTTCATTATCTTCATTAATTTCATCAGGACAATAGTCTAACTTTTCTTCTGTAAAATCACAAGAGCCATCGTCTACCTCAGCAGTTGAATTATAATTATTAGCAGTTTCATTCGTACACCCTTTGGTAGGCTCGGGATATTCACATGACCCATCGTCTACCTCTACTGTTGAATTGTAGTTTGTAGCATTTACATCCATACAGCCTCCTATTGGTATTGAATATTCACAGGAACCATCGTCTACTTCCACAGTTGAATTGTAGTTTGTAGCGTTTACATCCATACAGCCCTCAACTGGTTCGGGGTATTCACAAGAGCCATCATCTACCTCTACAGTCGAGTTGTAGTTTGTAGCATTTACATCCATACAGCCTTCAAGATAATACTCGCATGAACCATCGTCTACTTCGGCTTCAGAGTTATAATTTTTAGCATCGGAATCCATGCATCCTTCAACATAATACTCACATGAACCATCGTCTACTTCGGCTTCAGAATT
>CAXHBG010000036.1:0-9529 GCA_964015055.1 uncultured Thermoplasmata archaeon | reverse complement strand
GGTCTCGTTCGTTATCTGACTTAACAGAACGCCTTACGGTACGAACTGACGGCGGCCATGCACCACCTCTCGGAAAATCAGGCAAAGTCATCAGCTTGGCCTTCATGTAACCGTCGCCCCCGGTGAGTTTTCCGGCGTTGAATCCAATTAAACCGCACGCTCCACACGTTGCAGTGCTCCCCCGCCAATTCCTTTAAGTTTCAGTCTTGCGACCGTACTCCCCAGGCGGCTGACTTAATACCTTCGCGCCAGCACTGGACACCCTCGTAGGATCTCCAACACCAAGTCAGCAGCGTTTACGCCCTGGACTACCGGGGTATCTAATCCCGTTTGCGCCCCAGGGTTTCGTTCCTCACCGTCAGAGCCGTTATGATTAGACGCCTTCGCCACTGGTGGTCCCTGCAGGATTACAACATTTCACCGCTCCCCTGCAAGTACCTCTAATCTCTCCCGGTCTCAAGTCTAGTAGTGTCCCCGGAATCCGCACAGTTAAGCTGTACGATTTACCCAAGAATTTACTAAACCGGCTACGAACGCTTTAGGCCCAATAATAGTGGCTACCACTTGGGGTGCCGGTGTTACCGCGGCGGCTGGCACCGGTCTTACCCACCCCTTACTCTAACAGCTATTTAGGCTGAAAAACAGTCTATGCATTGCATAGACACTTGGAGTTCCCTCGTCACGGTTTCCCGCATTGCGAAGTTTTCGCGCCTGCTGCGCCCCGTAGGGCCTGGTTTCGTGTCTCAGAAACCATCTCCGGGCAAGTGCTCTCACACCCCGTACCCGTCGTTGGCTAGTCAGGTCGTGACCCTGACTACTACCTGATAGGCCGCAGACTCATCCTTAGGCGCCGGAGCTTTGAATACAGGGGCATTCCAGCCTTCTGTATCTATGGGGAATTGGCCCCAGTTTCCCGGGTTTATGCCCCACCTAAGGGTAGATTATCCACGTGTTACTGAGCATTATGCCAGGGGTACAAGTACCCCTTAGACTCGCATGGCTTAATCGAACTCCAATAGCAGTAGCCTTCGGCAGGATCAACCGAAGTTTTTCCTTTCAAAGCACACTATGAGTATATTAATTTTTTACTAGAATTGTCGGATTGACTGCACTAGTTTCGCTTTCGATTTCGAATGTCAGATGATAGCCTAATGTAGGTTATTATCATCTCCATAATATGTCTGCAACAACGGAAAAGTTCCATCATTCAATCCGGAGTTCGCCGAAGTTGTTGCAACCGCATAAGCGGGTCCTGGTTACAGTAATAAACTGGTCAGGGTTCGTCATCACCTAAAATGGTCTATATAAGAAAAACGGCAGTTTCGTCGTTAAACCTATATTTTTACTTGAAATTGTGAGCCTTCTTGCAACCCAGCAGGAATTGTAACTGCAACTACTCTACCATCAGGAGCTTTAATTTGTATTTGTTGACCTGGCTGAGCTCCTGCAGGTACTGTTATTGTAAGTAGTGCAGGTTCAGGGGCCGGAGGTACTGCTGCAGGTGTTTGTTCTGGTACCGGTGGGGCAGGTGGTACTGCTGCGGGTGTTTGCTCTGGCACTGGCGGAGCAGGCGGTGCTGCTGCAGGTGTTTGCTCTGGCACTGGCGGAGCAGGCGGTGCTGCTGCAGGAGGTTGCTCTGGTACTGGTGGAGCAGGCGGTGCTGCTGCGGGTGGTTGCTCTGGCACTGGTGGGGCCATAGCAGGCGGTTGTTCAGGAATAGGCGGTACACCTCCTTCTAAAGAATCTAAAGTATCTTCAGCATCTCCTGACTTCCTTAAGAAATAGAAAGCCCCAGCACCACCTACTAGTAATACAAATACTCCTCCAAGGATTATAATCATTCCTGAGCCTCCTTCTTCATCAGAACTACCGCCACCTGAGGCTGTAGGCAATGTACCTTCAACACTAATAGTAATCTCTTTGGAATCGTCAGTCATAACGTCTTGAGGGCCTAATTCAGGAACTACCGAGTCTCTATCTATTTTTATTTTCAAATTAAGATCACCGTCGTAATTCTTAGGTACTGAATAGTCCATGGACACCTCTTTCGTACCAAAGCCATCTACATTAAATTCAGTTGTAGCGACTGTGGTGCCAGATTGCATCAAGTTCAACAATCCAGAGGCTGCGGCTCCCCCATCATTACTAATGGAAATAGTAAATGTTACGGCTTGTCCTTCTTTAATATTTGTTGAACTACTTGTGAAACTATTCAAAGACAGACTTGGTGGTGTTGATATCTCAACTGTTTGGGTATTATCTGAAAAAATTAGTTCTTCAGGATCCCATAATTGTTCATTAGGATTACTAGCCAAAACATTACTTATCTGAACATCCATATTCCAGAATCCAGTAAATCCAGCGTTTCCACCGGATAGAAAGCTAACCGAAGGATAATTACCATTAAAAGTAATAGCTGTTTCTTGACCTGCAGGAAGATCTACAATTCCATAGCTGTCAACAATTCCTGCATAATTGACTTGCAAGTCCTTGCCTGCTTTAGTCAATTTCAATTCTGCTGTAGCTTGGACATCAAAAGAACCTTGGTTCTCTACAAAAATCTTAGCATATGCGACGGAACCGTCACTGAAAGATAATACTTCGTTACTGTCTGCATTTGGACTCTTATCATCAACCCAAACAATTCTGCTGATTGATAAATCAGGCAACTTCTTTACATCGATGTCAATGTCTTCTACTAGTAACACACCTTTGGAGGCATCTTCAATAACTAGCAATATTGAGTCGTCAGAATCTACGGGAGTTAACTGTCCTGTGAAAATTTTGCTTTCGTCAATTTCAATTTTGGTTTGAGGCGTTTCAGTTATCAAATTATCTTCATCCTCTTCATTCCAGTATAATCTAGCTACAATCTCTCCATACTTTTCACCTTCATTAGTTAATTCAAGAGACCAATCAGATTCAATGTTTTCTATTAGCGTTGAACCAAACTCCATCTCATATTCTATCTCAGGTGAAGACTCAGATACAGTAATAGAAGTAGAAACGCTATCCTCAGAACCTTGAGTTTTATCGCTCGGAGAAGAGCCAACAATTGTAACTTCAACTAAATGATTTCCAGAAGGAATATCATCCCAATTAGTGGAAACGGTTTGAGTGGTTCCTCCAGTTATACCTTCGAAACTTTTGGATTTAATAACCGAACCGTCTTTTGTGAACTCTAAATCAACACGTGCTTCACCTTCGCCGTTATTAGTAATATCTACAGAAATCATAACTGTGTTACCCTCGACAAGATCTCCAGATATAGATAAGGAATCTAAAGATAAGTCTGCATCTGTAGTTGTTATTTCAAGGTCAGAGAAAGTAAGTCTTCCTGGCGTATCTGCATCGGATACAATGTTAACTTCTGCAGTATCTCCATCCGTAAATTCAATTTCTTTATTCAAAGCATCAATTAATAAATCTGATTTAACGTCCAACTTAACATCATATTCAATTTGTAGTTCACTAAATCCTACGGTCCCTTTAGAATCACTACCGACAGACAGAATAATTTCCGTCATTTCAACACCGTATTCGTCAATAATAGTGTCACCGTTCTGCAATTTTTCTTGAAGGATATCATTTAATGAATCCGTAAATGACTTTGAAGCGCCTGGGGATTCAATTGTATCACTCCAAATTTGAGGTGAATTATCTCTATTTAGTTCTCCAACCCATTCCCAATCTTTTAGGCCAGTAATCTTAACATATGGATCTTCGGGATAATCTTCGCTGAGAGTTTTTCTAACATAAATATTTCGATCACTTCTATCTTCACTGAAAACGTCGGTTTCTTCAGTAAAGGCAAAATATGTCTTATCCGAAACCAACAAATCCATTTTGTGATATTTGGCTGAAAGTGAATTGTCGTTATGGTCTGTCACTTTGTATGAATCTGACCAAGAAGCTCCATCGTCTTGAGTGAATGTAAAATAGTAGTCGTATGATCCTGCGACTAAATTTTGATAACACAAGTATGTAAAGCCTGAACCACTACCGATGCTAGGCAGATAAAAAGTAGTACTAGATGAAGTATCAACGAAGATTTTATCCTCTTCCCAAGTCTCTCCATTATCATTTGAAACAACTCCTGCAATGTCGTAATCAAATGAAGAATCACCATCGTATGCTCCATTATCAGTCCAAGCTACGTACAACTTTGAACCGTCAGCGCTAATAACAGGGCTGTAAGAAGTTCGTGATGTTGCAGTGTTAATGAAGACAGTTTCCTCCCAATCTACACCATCGCTACTTCGCGCATACTGTACGGATTCTCCAGTATTTGATGCTGTCCAAACAAGATGAAATTTACCTTCATTAAAAATTATTTCAGGCATATAATTTGTACTGCTACTCGCACTTTCAATTATTTGAGCGGAATTCCATGTATCTCCATTATCATCAGATGCTGAGACGTAGATATCGTAAGTCCAGGTATCAACCCAGGCTACGACAATATTATTGTTATCTGATGCAATTGTAGCACCATATCTTCCTCCCACAGAGCCGTCGTCCAAATTTATGGGCTCTGACCAAGTAATACCACGATTTTCTGATTTAGAGTAATAGATAGAATAAGTTCCGTCATAACCATTGTAATCTGTCCAAGTCACATGTATGTTAGAACCTGAGGCTGTCACGTCTGGCCTATATTGAAGAGTAGTAGAAGTATAATCTAAATCAGTTTCACCGTCGGTATCAAAAGATGAGACTACCGTAATAGTATCCCATGATTCACCTTCGTCATCTGAGCGAGCAAAGAATATGTCGCCGTCTTGAGAAGCTGCGTCGTTACCATTAGGGTCGTTCTCTTGATCTAAATCTCCATTATCGGTATAAACTAAATATAAATAATCTCCTGATGCTGCTATAGATGGAGAACCTGAATCTGCTTCATAATAGTATTCTGAAATATCTACAAAATCCGACCAACTTGTTCCATCATTAGTACTTACAGAATAAACAATATCTTGGTCAGTTGAAGCTCCACTACCTAAGTTTGTCTCAGACCAAACAACGATTATTCTATCGTTGTTCGCTTCGATTACAGGAGAGGCACGGAATTCGTTCTCGTCATCATTATCAATGCCGTCGACATTGACAGGAGTATTCCATGAACTACCTGAATTTGGACTTCTTGCACATTCTATTTTTCTAGGTTGTTCATTACCATACCTCATCCAAGAAAGATAGAAATTATTACCACCGTTGTTAGTTGCTTCCAAAAATGAAGATGTCGAACCATCAGCACTGCCTACAATAGTCTCTGTTGAGAAAGAAGAACCTGAATTTGCTGAATTACGGGCCTTAATTATGCTCTCGCCGTTATCATTACTCTCTACCCATCCTACTACAACGTTTGTATTATCAGAACTGATTGCAATTTCGCTGACTGAGTTCGTAGAGCTCAATGTTTCAGGAGTGTCAAAAGAGTTTCCACCGTTTGAAGATTTTGCAAAATATGTGCTGTAAATGGAATTGTCGCTATCATACTGCTCCCAGACAACATAAACATTGCTTCCAGTAAAACTTATACGCGCACCTATACTAGTATCACTTTCCTCTTCTGATATTTGAATCTCATCATCCCAAGTGACACCAAAATCATCAGATCTTTGATAAAACACGTCATAAGCTATTTCTGAAGAGTCTTTAATTGAAGACCACACCAGATGAACAGTACCATCGCTCTCCACGTCAAAATCGTAATCATAAATTAGATAGTGTGAACTACCAGGTTCAATCTCAGATGGAGCAGACCAAGTAGCACCGTCGTTAGTACTATATGAAGCCTCGATCACTTCGCTTCCTAAATCTTTTACCCAAGCAGCGAAAATTCCTTCTTCAACAGCTTTGATTCTAGGTGTTGAATATATCTCAGTACTTTCACCATCATTAGATTTTAGAAGTACCTGTTCACCCCATGAGCCATCGGTATATCCACTAAAAATAATACTATCTATTATTGTATCTCTATCTGTTAAATTACCATCATCAGACCATAAAACGAAATAATCATCATCTAACATTGAGACGCTTGGTGCTGATGAAACCGACCCTCCGTTAGTATCCACAGAAGCTTGAACATAACTGTCTAGTTCACCTGAACCGTAAGGTAACCCTGAAATCTTAACACTTGAATCAGTTACTGTTGCGTTAGATGGCAATAAAATGGAAATATCTGATTCCCCAGAGTTAGCAAATTTTACAGATGCGCCTTTTGAATCTGAAGAAAATCTCTCCTGATTACCAAGAGATCCATATCCAGTTCCATCATATCTCCACTCATAATTTCTGATTCCCAAAGAGATGCCTTCAGGATAATTTCCGTCACTGTCGGCAGAACCTTCAACGGTTAATGTTGCGTCAATTACCTCAGTCGCAGGATATTTTATACTGACCGAATTGTCAGAGTTAGAACCATCTAGGGTAACGCTCTGCTGCGTTGAGCCGTCGCCACCCTTATAAAATTCTTCAGAGGTTTCTGCAATTGCAAAAGTTGAACTACTTAGCAATAAAATTGTCAAAGCCAAAGCTATTATCCTGTTTTTAAACATAATGCTCAAAATGTTATGAGCTAGGACTTTAATATAGTTTCACCGTTGGAATATTATGACAATCCAACTACACATGGATTCACATGAAGGAACTTACACCAAGAAATTTACTGCTAAAGTTGAAGCTTCTTTTCCCGGGATAGTAGAATTAGACAAAACTGCATTCTATCACTTTGGAGGTGGGCAACCTGCAGATAATGGTAAGATAGTTTGGGATGGAGGTGAAGCTGTCGTTACAGATGTTCGAAAGAAAAATAGAATCAGACATTTCATTGATGGAGACTCTCCGGAAATTGGTACTGTAATTGAAGGAGAACTTGATTGGGAAAGAAGGTATTCACATATGAGAATGCACAGCTCTCAACATTTAGTTTCAGCAGTTGTTAATGAACTATACGGATCGGACACTGTTGGTAACCAGATTGGTGGTCGTAAGTCGAGAATTGATTTTAAACCACTTAGTGTTGATGGTAAACAAATGGAAGAAATACAAAACGTAGTAAATGATTACATAAAAGAAGATTTAAAGATTAAAATATCGGAAGAATTAAGAGAAAACTTGGAAAATAATTCTGAAATTAGATCTAGCATGTCTAGTGGGCTCTGGAAAATGCTTCCATCTAGTGTTAAGAAATTAAGAGTAATCACTATTGGAGACATCGATGTATGCCCATGTGCGGGAACTCATGTTAAGAGCCTTAAGGAAATTGGGAAGCTGAGGTTTACCAACAAAAAGAATAAAGGCTCGCAGAAGTTAAGATTGACATATGAACTAAACGATTTCTAGCAGTGAATTAGCAACGCTTTTGCGACCTTTCTGCTCGTAATTCATTTTAATTTCCAAAGCGCTACCGCCTGCAACCTTCATTTGGAATTTTAATCGGAACGTAACCTCGTTATAGGAATCTATGTCGCCAACAATAAATGTGTTATCTGTAAATGAGTAAAATACATCTGGATCAATTCCAACAAGACTTAAGTTCAAACTATTGTACTCGGGAACTAATTTACAATTTTTGATTCCGCCCGGTGAATAATTACTCATGTTAACTTGCAGTTCAACACTATCATCTATTTTCTCATAACTAGTTGTTAGAACAATTTCTTTCTCAGAGAAATAGTTATCAACCATTTCTTTAGTGGATTGTTTGGTCTCGTCAATTATAGGCTGTAGGTAGTGTTCAGTGTGAAGTATAGTTTCAGAATCTCCGTTCCAGGCTGACATCGTTGGATTAACGTTTTCAATATTTCTAACAGCATTAATCATTTTACCCTTGAAAAACTTATCTACCTCACCATACACTACGGCAGCCAAGTAAGAATTTTGTCCCCTCTGTAAAATAATCTTGTTATTGCCATAATCTATAGAACCTAAATCACCTTCAGTGTTAAATGAGTCTTGTACGAAATCATTAATTGCAGTCAACATTCCGCTCATAATATCACTGTCAGTTTTTACTTCAACGTCACTTAGATTTTTTACTAATCTACCATCCTTGTAAATCAAGTATAATTCTTCAACTTTGTACTTTGCCACTGGCTTTGACTCGATCACAGAAACGTTTTCATCGAGAATTTCATTGTTACGGGAACGATAGAGTAAAACACCACCAAAACCGAGCATTATAATCCCTACAAGTGCTGTAATTGGTATTATTGAATCCATACCAAGAAGACCAGTGTTAGAATCATCAGAAGTACTATAAAGTTTAACAACATCCTTCATATCAATTGACCTATTTTCAGATATGCTCTCGTGTCCAAATTCATCCTCGATTAATATTCGGTAATAGTATATTTCATTTAAATCTGGATTCTTGTGAACGTATTCAATTTGACCTTCACCACATGGTTCTATAATCATTTCATTAAAAAATCCTTTGCTAATATTCGTAGTTCTTTGAACTTTGCAAACTTGAGAATCATTAGGAACAACAAAGGATACAACAAGTTCAGTTGTATTAGACGGGACGATATTGAGGGAACTTGCAGTTTCAGGTTCTCCGGTAAAAACTTCAAATATGCCCTGTACGCCAGAATAGCTTATTTTTACATTATTTGAGGAAGATAAATCTTCGTTAGGAACAAACCCTCCGTTTGAAAGACCACCAAATACAATCCTATTATTATCTGTATCGAAGAAATATTCATTTGACTTGAGCCTACTTCGATCAATTCCCCTCTGTAGCGCGGTCTCGTATGTACCATCTAAGTCATTGTCTATCTCAATAACTATATCATAATTCCATTCAAGGAGTGGAATGTATTTCAAATCAAATACTTGATCATAAAGTCCATTAGACGAATAAAATTCTGTCGTATTCAAAGGATTTTCAATATTACCTGCTAAGTCTCTGCTTACAGCGTAAAAATAGTACCTAGTATCATCTTTGAGGCCCTTTAGTGTAATTTCACTATCTGCCGCAACATATTCATATTTATACCAAGTTAGATAGTTTGATGGATAGCAATATCCTCTAAAGATAAATAAATATCAAAGTCTAAATTAAAACTACTCGTTGAATATTCAATAGTAATAGAATGCTCACCCCACCTTTTAGGTATATCTCCAAAATTTAGAGTATCGCTCTCAGAATCATAATTAAATATAACGTCAAACTTACTTTTCTGCTCAATGTTTTCAGCTAAATCTTCTGAGATAATTTTAAACGAATAATGGCCAACCTCATTAAATTCGTAGTTATAAGTTTCCAAATTAGTTACATCTATATTATCAATCAAAAACCAAGTTACACTATTTGGGTTGAGGTATGGTGTAGAAAAATTAGTGTAGTAAACTTCAATGGTTTGTGCAGAAATATCACCATCATTTGAAAACCAGTTTAAATCTAAATTACCAGAACCAATAAAGTAATAATCAGAAGAAAATCCTAAAAATTCGGTTTCTGGAGTTGTAATATCAATTTTCACTTGATATTCATATGTATCTTTAGATTCAATATTTC
>CAXHBG010000035.1:0-9935 GCA_964015055.1 uncultured Thermoplasmata archaeon | reverse complement strand
GTTTAGGTTTTTATAATGTAGCTAAAGGAAATCTAGAAAGTCCTTTTTTTCAGATTTTCTTTGGAACAAAAATGGAATTAAGTAAAGCCAGAGAGAGCTTTGTTTGGCCGATGCAACAAGTAATTGGAGAAAAAGTGATCATGGTGGCTTTTGTTAAACATAAATTGGATTCAGACAAAGAATGGGAAAAATTAGAAAATAAGGGAATAAAAAATCCTTGGATTACATTCAAAGTTCCATACATAATTCCACTGGCTTTATCTTTCATAATAACAGCATTCTTCGGAGATATTTTTTCGACTAATTTAGTTCAGCCTTTGAATTCTTTATTTAGCTAGAATCCTTCGATAAATCTATTAATTCACTGAGAATTGCAGCTGTAGCTCCCCATATTTTTATGTTCATAATTTTGAATATGGGTACTTTAAGCATTTTATCTTTGAGATTCCACTCTTCACAATATCCATTATCTGAGTCAATTAAGTCAACGAACTTTAATACTATAAGTTCGTCAACTTCCCTCTCGTTAATTATCCATTTGGGTTCAGCTTTAGTTATGCCTATAAATGGATAAATCAAGAATCCTGAAACAGGAACAGGTAATGGTGTCATTTCTCCGATGACATCAACATCATTTGGTTGAATTCCAACTTCCTCAAATGCTTCTCTCAATGCAGTTGTCTTCAAGGTTTCATTTTCTTCCATAGATCCGCCTGGCAGTGCAATTTGGCCAGGATGATTTCTCTCGTGCATGGGACGTTTTATTAACGGAAAATAATATTCGTTATTTTTTCTAAAAAAGCAAACTAGTACAGCTGCTTTTTTCATATTTTTTACATTTTCCTTTGACGACCACTCTCTATAATTTATAATTCTTTCATTAATAGTTCTGCTGTCTTGCATTGGCTCAACACTCATTCGATTCCATGATTTAATTCCAGGTAATTTTATTTCTAAATTATTTCTAATGTTTTTAATCAAGTTTCACTTCTTTGAAAGTTCATTTAATACTTTAAGTAATAAATCCCAAAATTTATCTACAGAAGAAATCTCGACTCTTTCATCAGGAGAGTGAGGTCCTTTTATTGTAGGTCCAAATGAAACCATATCCATACCTTTAACTTTTTCTCCTATTACACCACATTCTAGGCCAGCATGTATGGCACATATGTGTGGGTCTTTACCTAGTAATTCAGTATATATCCTAGTAGTTGTCTCTAACACAGGAGAGTTTATGTTTGGTGCCCATCCAGGATATGCTTCATCCTGTTCAGCTACAGCGCCAAAAGCTTCAGACATTATCTTTATTCTTTTTCTTTGTGATTCTAGGGCCTCTGAAATTGATGATCTTGTAGAGCATACGATGTTAATCTTATCGTTGATTTTTTTAATCGATGCTAAATTATTAGAAGTTTCCACTAGTCCTTTCACGTCATGAGAATACTTGAGAACTCCATGAGGCAATGTTCTTAGTAATCCTATTAGTTCCATCTGGCTACTATCTGAAAGGCACTCATTTGGTAATTTGCTAGAGCTAGTAAATTTAACGTCAAAATTTGGCTCCATTGTGCCAAATTCATTTCTCAGTGCATTAGCCACGTTAGCTACGGAAGTTTGTGCGTCTGAAACTGATTCTGGATGAATGTAAAATTGCGCAAATGCCTCTCTAGGTATTGCATTATGTTTATCTCCACCTTCCAAAGAGCTAATGGAAATGTTAGCATTTTCTAAAATATCGTCAATTATAGATGATATGAAAACTATTGCATTTCCTCTCTCTTCGTGTATATCTACACCAGAGTGGCCTCCCTTTAGCCCCTCTACGGAAAGTTGAAAAGATAAATAATCTGTAGGTGCCTCAACGTAATTAATTGGTAGATTAATGGTAGAATCTCCTCCGCCAGCACAACCTATACAAATTTCTCCCCAATCTTCAGTATCAAGGTTTAGCATGGTTCTTCCTTTTAGTATTTCTCCATTTAGTGCGAATGCTCCAGTTAAACCCGTTTCCTCATCAACTGTGAATAAGCATTCAAGAGGAGGTAATGGTGTATTTTCTGGTAGATCTAATAACGCCATTGCAGCAGCAACTCCAATTCCATTATCTGCACCTAATGTCGTACCATCAGCCTTTAGCCATCCATTATCAATATACAACTTTAATGGGTCATTCATAAAATCGTGCTGAGAGTCTCTATTTTTTTCGCAAACCATATCTACATGGCTTTGAATTATAATTGTTGGAGCCTTTTCTCCTCCTCCACTACCAGGTCTCAGTACAACAATATTTCCGGTATCGTCTTCTCGTATTTTAAAATGTCTTTCATTGGCAAATTTTTTGATATAAGCAAGTATTTTAGCTTCATGTTTAGAAGGTCTAGGAATCTTAGTTAGAGTTTCAAAATGTTTCCATATAATTTCAGGTTTTAATCCTTCGACTACAGATGTCATAGAATATTACCATGACCCGCTAAAATAAGCTTTAGTCATTCTTTGTGTAAAATATTTCAACAAATGAATAAGGCTCAAGAATGGTTTTCTCAAACGTTTCAACCGGTTCCCCATTAACAAGCATGTTGATACTATAATCCTTATCAGAAGTAAAATTAAGTATTTTATTATTTGAAAAATCTTTTCCCCATATCTCAAAGAAAAAACCCAGTTCCGCAGTAGCATTTTTGGTTGTTTCAACATGTATTCTTCCACTATTATCGTAAGTGTGTATCGGATGTAAGAAAATGGTATTTCCCTCAGAGTCTCTTTCAAAACCGATATTCATAGGAATTTCAATTCTTTCGTCGTCAATAGTGATATTTAATTGTAAATGGTAGTGATGATCGGCAATAATTCCATTTAACGCGTAATAGCATATCTCACTTTTCAAGTAAGAGCTTTCATCCTCAGCTTCATCTTCATCAGAAGAATTAAGATGATATACGCTCAGAATAGCAGAGAATGAAATTAAACTAAGAAAGAGAAATTTAATGTAATTTTTATTCTTCTTCTTTACCAAAAAGAATCATTCCCCCCAGTATACCTGCCCCTAGTGCAGAGGATGCTGCAATAATCAAAAGAAGACTTGAATCTTCCTCTTCGTCTTTTGCTTCATCTATATTGTTTGCATTTGTATCTTGGAATCCAGCAGTTACGTGCAATTCTGGAATCACAGTTATGTTTCCGTAAAACTTTGTTCCATTAGAATCAATATCAACATAGGCATATGTGCCAACAATATCATAATAGCTCATGTTCATAATCGTCTCATTAAAAGTGACTGTGTAGCTGGCCTCGCAGTTTTCAATCCTGGTTCCGTTGTCGTTTCTGCAATTCCCTTCATGTGTCAAGTTTAAAGATTTCCAGTCATCAATGCCATTGTAGATTCCGTCCGAATTTGCATCTACGAAAATTTGATGAGTAACATTATCTCTGTTGTCAACATTAACCCACAGTGCACTGTCGTTTACCATCATTGTTGGATTTCCGGGGACGCTTCCGTTTTCCTTAATTATAATCATGAAATTCTCTCCGGTATGTGCAGAAACTGTCGGAGAAGATACTTGAAAGCCGACAAAAATTGCAATAGCTATGCTAATTACGATTTTACTAGCTTTCATGTTATTACATCTGAATAGGCTATAAATAAAAGGTTATACTGCTCTAAATAATGCAAACGAGGGAAATGGCATTAGCAGTTTTGATTTCTTTGAGTTTAGTAAGCGGTACAGCTTATTTTTTGATTTCAGATGAGGAAACTGTTTTAACTGAAGATATCGTTGTTTTAGATGATCCGCTAATTCAAGAGGAAGGTCATGATCACATGGATGCTTCAATGCATAACATGAGTAGCGGTAATATTGAGCAAATTTCCTACAATCCTTTGACTAATGGAGGAAATGCTGAAGTTACAGTAGCAGATTCCCCAGATGGTCGAACTTATGCTTATCAAGCAGGTTGGTCAGAATTTCACATAACTGATGTAACAGATCCGTACAATACAACAGTTATGGGTAAGTATACAGACCCAAATACTCAGCTTTTAGATATTAAATATTTAGAATTTAGTGGTAGAGAATATGTCATTCTTCAGAATCAACTGGTAGATCCAGGATATGCAGATCCTCAGGTAGGCGAGTGGGGAGATCCTACACAAGTTAGTGTAGTTCTTGTAGATGTTACTGACAAAACTAACCCAGTTTGGGTAGACAGCTGGTATGACTCGGACCACCCTTCTGGGCCACATAATTTGTATACGCACATGATTGACAACGAATGGTATATCTTTGTTGCTAATCCTGATTATGAAGGTTGTGATATTGCCGTAGGTGAAGCATGTGGTGGAGTTACCATTGCTCACTTGAATCTTCAAGGCTCAGCAGCTAGAACATTAGAAGGAGTACCAGGCTCTGGTTATGGCCACACTGTAATCAAAGTAGGCGAGTATGAAGTTGCCTGGGAAACAACTAGAGGAGGGTGGATTTACATTCATGATATGACAGTTCAAACTTGGCCAGGAAATGACCCCCTAGATCCACGATATGAACGTACCTATGTTTACGGAGCATATTGGGAAGCTGGTGTTAGAATCGGAGATGTTACAGATGTCCCTCATCCAGTTAATAGTCCTGAAAATTATCTGTTCTATGGATTAGGTTGTAAGAGCACAGTGGGTTCTCCTGTAACTTGTCTTTGGAGGGCTCCAGAAGTGGGTTATTGGATGGATTTTGCAGATTTTGATGGAGATGGTCAACCAGACAGCGGTTCAACTGGAAACGAGAACGGAGGCCGTTCTTCCTACATTCACTACACTGAGCCTTACCCTGAAATGGTAGATATTTCTCATGTAGCTCCTGAACTTGAAGGTGAAAGGCATTTGATTACTGCTGCAGTTGAAGTATTATCCACATACGTTGGCACAGGAATGATATACATCATTGATAACACAGATTATGAAGTCGTCAATGGTAATTTGCGTTTCCTCCCTAAATTAGTTGGTGATTGGGAAATTCCAACTTCTGGTTTACACTGTTTTGGTTCTTCCTGTGAACCTCATTCTGATGGGGATGAATGGTTACTTTTCAGTCCACATAATTTGGATTCAGGTCATTTTATAACTGATGATGAGAAGCCTGATCAAAGTTATGGTGGAGGATGGGATGGTAGATTGTACATATCTCACTATCATGCGGGTCTGTGGATTGTCGATGTTGAATCTATGATAGCCACAGGCAATTTAGAAGATAGAAATAATTCACATTTAGCATCCACTGTTGCTTATATTTTACCTCAAAATAATGCATATGGGGAGCCTCTAGATTCTAATTTCTATGATTTTGGATGGATTCCTTTTTTATGGGCTGCAGAGTATCATGATGGATATACGTATCTTTCTTGTATAACTTCGGGATTATATATTGCCCAATTAGATATTGACATACCTTACATGGAAGAAGGTTCTTCGACAGACGATTAGTTACCCGTCTATTGGTAAATGAATTTCATTTCTTCGCATAAACGGGAGAGTATTCATAGGATTATCGTACACGGCTAATTTAGGACTCCCATTTTGCTTCAAACCCTTAGCTTTAATCAAGGTTTGAAGTTTTTTTATGAATTTTCCAGTCCGCGTAGTTCCAGAAAACCAAGAAAATTTCAATACAGCTACAAGCTCACCCTTGACATTCATTATTTTTATTCGATTATTGTTGGGTTTAGGTAAGCTGTTTATGTTGAATTTAGAAGGCATTGTGAACGCCATAAAGTTTTCTCCATTTTCCTCCCATGTTTGAACTGGAGCAGTCATAGCTATGCTTTGAGTCTTATGATTATTGCCAAAAATATAGTCTGCAATTTCCCTAAAATGGATGCTAGAACTTATTCTTTTAGAAGTGGAGGATGCTACTTGGGCTTGTATAGTGTCAGTATATTTACGGATTTCAAATCCTTCATACTTTTCGATAATTTTAAATCTAGGCTGTTCCAAATTTTCGGTCATCTAGAGTTCTAAATTCTTGATACAGATATAATTTTTTGAGGTTTGTTAGGTCTATCCATGTGGCCAGTTTTACAGCTTTCTATCTTTTTTACTATGTTCATACCTTCAGTAACCTCTCCAAAAATTGCATGAGCGCCGTCAAGCCAAGGTGTTGGTACAGTGGTTAGGAAAAATTGAGATCCTCCTGTATTAGGTCCGGCATTTGCCATTGACAGTAATCCCGGTCTATCGTGTTTTAATTCAGGATGGAATTCACAATTAATTTGGTATCCTGGTCCTCCAGTTCCAGCTTTTGGACTATTAGGATCTTTCGAATTTGGGCATCCTCCTTGCAACATAAAGTCCTTAATAATTCGGTGGAAATGTAATCCGTTGTAGAATTTTTTGTCAACCAGTTTCAGAAAATTTTCCACTGTTTTTGGAGCCTTGCCATCAAATAGCTCTATAGTAATGTCTCCAGCACTTGTTCGCATCAATACATCAGTCATGTATATAGATTAAGAGTGGTATCAAAAAGTCTACCCTTGTTTTTTAACGGTACTTCTCTTTAAGATAATATGGAAGATCCGGTTAATACTCCAGAATTTTGGGAGGCATGCTATGAGTCTGAAATGGATGGTTGGGATCTAGGAGGGCCAACTCCTATTTTTCAAAGATTAGCCACAGAGCTTCCTAAAGGCCGCATATGTGTTATTGGATGCGGTAGAGGGTATGATGCAGTTACGTTTGCTAAGCAAGGTTTTGATGTAACTGCTGTAGATTTTACAAGTAATGCCATTTCAGCAACAAAATTAAACGCGGAAGACGCAAAAGTTAATGTGACATTGATTAAAGCAGATATCTTTAATCTTCCTGAAGACATTCACTACTCATTTGATTATGTCATGGAGTATACCTGTTTTTGTGCAATTAGTCCTCTACGTCGTTTCGAATACGATAGAGTAGTCTGGCAACTATTGAAACCTAGTGGAAAATTAGTTGGGCTTTTCTTGCCCTTGGATAAAGAATTAGACGAAGGTGGCCCTCCGTGGGGTGTAACAAAATCTGAGTTGCATAAAGTATTTGGATTACATTGGAATCTAGTTTCTGAGGAAATGCCGCGAGATTCAATTAGTAAAAGAGTTGATAGAGAAACCTTAATGATATGGGAAAAGAAGTAAATTTAATTCCAAAGATAAATCAAGATGATTTTGAGTTTGATAGATTAATTGAATATCATGGTAAATTAGTAGTTATTTTTTCCGCAGATTGGTGCCCATATTGTGTCTCTTTTTTTAACAATTGGGCTGAGTATTCTGATATTTCGGATGTTTTTATAGCTGATATTACGGATGTAGAGTCTAAATTGTGGGATGATTTCAACATTAACGTTGTTCCAACCATGGCTGTTTTTGAAAATGGAGCTATGAAAAAAAGGTGGGATGGTCAATTGCAAAGGGGGTTAACTATTGATCAAATTGAATCAGTTAACGAATATTTTCGTTAATTAGATATTACAATAACACTCTTGGTTCTTCCTTTACAGTATTTAGAACAAGCGACGTGCTAGTACGTTCGATATATTCCTGTGAGAGTGTTGTTTTAATAAAATTGTCCATTTCCTCTCGATTTTTAAATCTCGCTAAAATTAAGGAGTCCCATTCACCAGTTACATCGTAAACTCCGAAGACTCTTGAATGCTCTGCAATTGAGGACTGTACGTCTATTAGTGTGCCTTTTTTAATTCTTAGATTGATTATTGCAGTAAGATTAAACCCAACTTTTTCGGGATCTATATCTGCAAAATATCCCTTTATTACTTTGTTCTTTTCAAGTTGCTTAATATGTGCATTCACAGTACCCAGCGCAACCCCAGTTTCCCTGGCAAGTTCTCTTTGTGATGCTTTGCCATTTTTACTTAACTGTACCAAAAGTTCAGAATCTTTTTCATTCAGGCCCATTAATTGAACATATGTTCGCCCTATATATAAATTAGTATGCATAAAGTTAGTTACAACAGTTTTTCTGCTACATTCAATCAATATATCCGCTTTTTTTATATAGTGTGTTACAATGTAAAATTATGAGCGAATTCTCAAAATTAGAATACATCTGGCTTGATGGTTACGAACCTACACAAAATATGCGAAGTAAGACAATGATTAGGAAAGACTTCGGGGGCAATCTTGATGAATGTCCAATGTGGAGTTTTGATGGTTCGTCTACTAAGCAGGCAGATGGTGGGGATTCAGATTGTGTATTGAAGCCAGTTGCAATCTATCCAGACCCTCAGAGAGAAAGTGGATTCTTAGTAATGTGTGAAGTCATGAATGCTGACGGTACGCCCCATTCAAGTAACGGCCGCGCGACAATTGATGACGATGATAGTGATTTCTGGTTTGGTTTTGAACAAGAGTATTTTATTATGGATGTTGAAACACAGCTGCCACTGGGTTTCCCTGTTGGAGGATACCCTGGACCACAAGGTCTGTACTATTGTTCAGTAGGAGGTAAAAACACCCATGGCAGAGATTTAGTTGAGCAGCACGCAGATTTATGCATAGAAGCTGGACTGGGTTTTGAAGGCATTAACCAAGAGGTAGCTTGTGGCCAATGGGAATTCCAAATATTTGCTAAAGGAGCCAAAAAAGCAGGAGACGAACTTTGGGTTGCAAGATATATGCTTGATAGATTAACTGAAATTTACGGGTATTACATAGAATATCACCCTAAACCAATCAAAGGAGATTGGAACGGTTCAGGAATGCATGCTAATTTTTCAGATTCAACCATGAGAGATGTAGGTGGTGAAGAAACCTTCAATAAAATTTGTGAAGAATTTGGAAAGAACATTAAGTCCCATATGAGCGTTTACGGTGCTCACAACGAAGAGAGATTAACAGGTCTCCACGAAACACAGTCAATTGATCAATTTTCTTACGGGGTTTCCGACAGGGGGGCTTCAATTAGAATTCCTATAGGTACTATCGACGATGGATGGAAGGGAAGGTTAGAAGACAGAAGGCCAGCATCAAATGGTGATCCGTACAAAATAGGTGCAGTAATTATTTCAACAACTAAATCTGCATACAATTAAGATGGTGGCCCCGCCCGGATTTGAACCGGGGTCTATGGCTCCCAAAGCCACAAGGATGCCAAACTACCCCACAGGGCCACAAATATTTCACAGGGAGGGGTGATTTAAGGCCTGTTTAGTAATTCAAAATGTGGTCTTACCTTAGTATCGCCAATACCTTCGACATAGTACGGCTTATCCTCTACTCTTGTAAATCCAGTAATCTTTAGCACTTTTACTGGAGCTAAATTATCTTTATGCGTAGCGGCCCAAATTCGTTCTAATTTCAACTCCTTAAATCCAAATTCTTTAATTTTTTCAACAGCTTCTGTGGCAAAGCCTTGATTCCAATATTCTTTTCCGATCCAGCAGCCAAGTTCGCCTGTGTTAGTCAACTTTATGCTACCTAGAAGTCGTTCCTTCTTTTTTTCTTCTAGGGCAAAATGGTATTTTTTCTTCGAACCTATATTAATCCACCATTCTGCGTGCTTTTCAGTATATGGAAATGGGAGATGAGCCCATTTAGTTACAACTTCGTCATTTAGTATTTTTATTAGATCAATTTTGTCTTCTTTTGAAAATAAACGAAATTTAAGCCTTTTAGATTCAAAAAGCATCAATCTTCATCATCAACCATTTCAGCATCTTGAATTTCTGGTTTGGATAAATCGATAACATCTTCTACTTTTTTACTAGGTCTTTTGAACATATCATTATTTTCTACAACAGGTTCGGCCTCAACCGCTTCTGCAACAGGTTCAGCGACAACTGCTTCTGCAACAGGTTCAGCCTCAACCGCTTCTGCAACAGGTTCAGCGACAACTGCTTCTACGACAGGTTCGGCCTCAACCGCTTCTGCAACAGGTTCAGCGACAACTGCTTCTGCAA
>CAXHBG010000034.1:0-10507 GCA_964015055.1 uncultured Thermoplasmata archaeon | reverse complement strand
CACAGTCGAAGTCGTCGGCAGCGTCAGATGTGTATAAGAGACAGAATATATATATTCTGAGCCCGGTGCAAATTTCAAACAATTAAAGGATAAATTTAGCTTGCACAACGGAACATTAGCCCACCATATTAACATACTAGAGAATCACGATATCATTACATCACACCGTAGCGGACGACAGAGATTATTCTTCCCAATGGGAATAAATCAAGAAATTTCAAGAGTATCTTTAGTTACAAACGAAACTCAACGTAATATTATGGACATCGTCAAGAATACTCCTGGAATAACTCAAGCAATGATTTCAAAGCAGCTTGATATGAGCCGTCAAAAAATAAATTACCATGTGAATTCCTTAGTTGACAAAGCCTTCCTTAAGATTGAAAAGCAAGGAAGAATAACAAGACTCTACCCTTTGTACTACACATAGTGGCGGGCCAGATGGGATTCGAACCCACGGTCGATCGGTTAAGAGCCGATCGCTTTACCTAGCTAAGCTACTGGCCCCGCTAGTCTATAGTCAATAATACTCGTTAAAAAATTATATCTTTTTAAAATATAATATTTGAAAGGATATAAAGCAAAAAGAAAACTCCGCCGAGAGTTTGCCTCCAGTCTATATTTTGAAACATCGAAGATGCAGGACTTTCAGTCGCTGATTCAAATATTGGCGAAGCAGTATCAGGCGTCTGTGTTTGACTTTTATTTGCCCACTTATCTTTAGAGGCATTCCACCAATCATCACGGTCATTTTCAGCCCGAAGGGATGTAGGAGAGATGTTAGATCCTTCGAGATCTAACTCTCGAATTCTGCGCTTTGAGAACTCTAAACCCCCTATCGCCAATAATATCGAGAAAATCAGAATTAATGGGCTGCCAAGTACAGCTGCAGTGTTCCAAGCTGCATGAATTAAAACTGCTAGGAGATAATATTTTATTACTACACTGAAAGGAGCATCTTTAACCAAATATTGAGAAATTCCATAACCTGCAAAAGAACTTGCTGTCAAGTGCAATAAAATGGAAGAAACTGTTCTAACAGTTACAATGATTATGACTCCTAGAAGACCACTCGATACTGCACCTTCTGAAAGACCATACAAAATATTCTCGGTAGCTCCGAAGCCTAAACCACAGGCTGCACCATAAACAATACCATCTTCGACCTCATCAATTTCACCTTTTACCGACACGTTACGAAAAAGTACTAGTGGTTTAACAAATTCCTCTACGATGGGAGCTACAATTATAGCTGTCAAAACAAATGTTAAATCAGCATCATTGCCAGAATAAAGGAAAACGAGACTTCCGCCTAACCCATTAAGAATTAAAGCGTAAAAGACTCCAGAAACGGCACCCCATACAAAAGCAGTCTGCAGAGCACTCCACGGCTCGCGATCAGTTTCCTCGGCATTTCTTATTGACTTAAGATAAATATAAGCAGGCCCGAAAGATAATACCGCTGCCAAACCAAAGGCAACAAAGCCTGCCGTTGCAATGAACGATAATGTAAGGAGGATAATAATTATCCATTGACCTCGCGTAATTTCCATGAATTTAGTTTACCATCTAGGTTACGTGTACTTTACCTTTATGGATATATAAGATTCCCCGCCTAATCATCTTATTCATTTGCAAGCGTGGCCTCGGAATATTTACGGATTCTGCTTTAGCAACCAAATTTTCAGGAGTTATTCCTTCTTCTCCAGCATTTTCCCTAACAAGCTCAAGTAATCTAAACTTAGGCGTTTGTGTTATATCAGGAGAAGTATCATCTTCATCAGCTTCTTTCTTCCTAACAATTTTAGCTTTTCTAGCCAAAAAACTTTTCTTCTTAGGAGCTGCTTTCTTAACTATAACTTTCTTTGGTTTATCCTTAGACTCTTCAACTAATTCACTACGATGTTCTTCGACAAACTCACGCATAAAATCAAGTAATATATCTGCAGGGTATGTCTCATCCAAATCAGCTTTTTTTATAAATAATTCCCAATCTTCTTGATATGCGTCAGGAATAGTCATAAAGAAATCACGATTTATTGACACAATATACTATACTGGATGAAATATATATTATTTTACCTGATTATAGAACTATATTCCTGCTCTAACTCCTTAAGAATTGAATCCCAAGAGAAATTTTTAGCCCAAAGTCTACCGGCTTTGCCCATTTCATTACACATTTTGGAATCATCTAGCAAAGTAGCTATAGATTTAGATAAATTATCAACATCATTGTATTCAACAATTAAGCCATTATTACCTGGAGACATTGCTTCGGGGATTCCACCAACATTCGTACCTATTACTGCAGTTTCTGCAGCAGCTGCCTCTAGTAATACGATACCAAACGCTTCATATTCAGAAGGCAAAACCAACATCTCTGCAGCGGCTAACACCGAACGATAAGTTTCGTCATCGATGTGGCCTAAACGATGCATCCTTACTCCCTTTTCCAAGGCTTCTTTCTCTAATTGTTTACCAAGCCCCATATCTGCCCCAGTAATGACCAAGTCTACAGCTTTTTGATTTACTAGATCCATGGCTGAAATTAAATCCGAAAGACCCTTATTTGTAGCTAAACGACCTGCGAACAAGACAAACTTTTCCGAAATATCTGGATATTGCTTACGAAATATATTTTTATCTGGCAAAATCTGCCAATCGTTCCAATTTATTCCATTATAAATTATTTTGATATTATCCTCATCTATACCTATTTCTGAAACAAGCATATCTCTTTCATGCTTGCTTACACAAGTAATCAAATCGGCAGACTCCAAAGTTCCTTTTCCTATTACTGTATCGTAAAACTCTCGAAGTGTTTTCCTCTTTGCTCCTCCCCACATGGACCATGAAGGATGGAAATGAGGTGTGATTACCCATGGTGTGGATTGAAATCTTTCACGAATCCAACCTGCGTGATTTTGGAAATAACCATATGAATGTGTGTGAATTATATCTGCCTTCTTTGAAAGAAAAGACTGGACCATGCCTGGGGCTAAGACATAATGTGCCTCACCAGAAACAGTGTAGGCCTTGTGTCTAGTAACATTAATTCCATTAACTTCAGAAGGCATTTCTTTCTTAACAAAAGGAGTCTCTGTATACAAGTCCGTTGTTATAACCTCTACATCATGTCCCAAGTCCCTTAAACCTTCAGAATATGCTTTTACTACAGTTTCAGCACCACCGGGAGCTGGAGGATATCTGACACACCCCTGTAGAATCTTCATAGTTGGCCATACAAGGCGCCTTTTAAGCCCCCGACCTTAGCCAGTTAGTGGCAGAATCAAAAGACATAAGCAGCCCACTTTCAAGCCATCTCGAGGAGCTAAGAACTTATTTACTATTGCCTTTCATAATTAATGTAATCATAATGATGATGATTATCTCTTTTGCATCTGATTTAATCGTTAACATACTAGAAGCCATTAGTCTCGATATTAATGATTTAAGTACTTACAGTCCAGTTGAATTTTTCAAAACCAAAATTTTCCTTAGTCTAGTGTTAAGTCTCATATTCTCTTCTCCACTGTGGCTACTTTCAATATATAATTTCTCAAGAACGGGTTTGACTGAGTTTGAAAAAAAAAATATTCGATATAGCTTTATTATTGGTCAAACTTTTTTCTTGCTAGGTTGTGGTACAGGATTTTTCTTAATAACACCGTATTTTCTCGATTTATTACTTGCTGATAGCGAAATCGTAATTCAAAATTTATCTGTGTATGAAACAATTAAAATAGTCATTTCAACTACATTATTCACAGGATTATTGATTAGTACGCCTGTATTCACCTTGCTCATTAATAGAATGGTAGAAGGCCATAAAGACGTAAGAAAATACATATATACTTTAATTTTGTTTATAGCAATAGTAGCAACACCGAAACCATCCATGATTCTAAACATGATTTTTCTTATATCTTTTGTTTTAATTGCTGAAACAACCATGTTCATTACTGGAGTTAAAAATGAGAATTAAAAATTACCAAAAACATATGCTTTATTCAGTATTTTCACTAACTATTTTACTTCGATTTATTCATAAGTATGACTGGCCAATATGGGGGAGCGATTCTGGAGAATATTTGTACTTAACCAGATACTTGGTCGAAAATGGAATGATGCTAAATGAAGATTATATTGGCTGGGGGAGAGCATACCCCGATTTCCAAGGAATGCAAATATTAACAGCAACTATAGCTTTAGTTTTTGATGTGTCTTACTACACTTCCTTAACTTGGTTCATTCCTTTAATTTCTGGATTAGCTATCCCAATACTATTTATTATTGGGAAAGAAATTGTAGGATTTACACCTGCGTTATTCGGTTCGGCATTTTACGGAGTTACTTTTGGAGTGGTGTATGCAAACTCTCATCCTATGCCTGGTGGATTAGCTGAAACTTTAGGATTTGTCCTGATATTAAATTGGATCAAAATATTGAAAGATGACACAATATGGGTTATTAATCCACTGAAAAGAAATCCGTGGGGAAATATGGCAAAATTCTCATTCTTTGCCCTACTGCTTACGCATCATTTCACTTTACTTTTGTTAATGGCTGCAATATTAGGGATATTGATTGTAGAAATTGCTGCGGGAAATAAAAAAATAGGTACTGAAGGGATTATGGTTGTAGGATTGATGTCACTACCGATTTCAATTTACTGGTTAATTTATGCAAAGTCTTTCAGAAAAATGTTAGACGACAGTGCTTTTGATTTTCTACCCGACAACATTCCAACGACACTTGTGTTAACTCTAATTCCATTTGTATCACTTACCATTTTATGGTTAATCAAAGATAAGCTCAATTTACCTAACTTTAGTGAAAATATAAGCCATAATAATTATTTGAAACGTACCGTGGCCTCCTTTGTTGGAGTATTTATTCTAATCATGCTAGTTCTATGGAAAGGCGTACCTGGAACAGATATTCCTGTTGATTTTGAAGCAACTCCATACTTAGGTGTCAATCTAGCAATTATGTCGCTAGCCTGTGTTCCTAGCTTTGTTATGTCAAAAAAGAATAGTTGGTTACTTTGGGGTTGGTTGCTACCAATACTTGGGTTAGCTACAATAGGTGCTGTAACTGGATCTCATCTGTTAATTGCTTACAGACATGCACCTTATTTGCTAGCTCCAGTTGCTTTAATGATTGGAATAAGTTTTCAATATTTTATTATAGGATTCGAAACCAAAAAAAGGAAATATGTTACTGCGGTATTCACAATTCTTTTGATTGGATGTGCATGGGGAGCATACCCTCCACCTTCCGTGATGGGAGGATTCCAAGAAGGCAGTAGTCAGAAAGAAATTGATGGTATCTTGTGGTTTAACTTTGCTGAAGAAAACAGCCTTGTCGCCAGCGATCACAGATTAAGCAGTTTAACTTTTGGATTAACTAAAACAAATGCAACATGGGAAAATGGCGCTACCGTCATTAATGGCAATACCGAGCAATCTATCCTAGCCGGTAAAGATTTGCCGACACCGCAAGCTGGAAGGAAAGATGTTACCTATGTTCTTTTATCCGAAGAAATGCAAAAAGGAGTTGCTCTTTTGCAATGGGATCCCGCAGAGGAACTAACAGGTGAAGCAAAGACTAAGTTCACAGATAATAACAAATTTCCTATTTGGTTTGACAATGGTGATGTAATAATCATGAAAATGCCTGATAAATAATATTAAACAGCTTTGAATAGAGGATTATGGATTATCATAAGATAAAAGACGAATCAATGTCAATATCTGATTGGATTATCAGTATTAGAAGAGAATTACATGAACACCCTGAACTGATGTATGAAGAGTTTAAGACAAGTAAGCTTATTAGACGAGAACTTGACAAATTAGAAATATCATACAAACACCCTATTGCAGAAACTGGTGTTCTTGCTTCTATCGGCAATGGAAATGGTCCTTGTGTTGCATTAAGGGCCGACATGGATGCGCTACCAATCCATGAAGAGACTGATGTATCTTTCAAAAGCAAAATCGATGGAAAAATGCATGCATGCGGCCATGATTGTCATGTATCAATGCTTCTTGGGGCTGCCAGGCTGCTAAAAGGAAAAGAAGACCAGATTAACGGAACTGTAAAGCTTCTATTCCAACCAGCAGAAGAAGGCGGCGCCGGCGGGAAACTGATGAGGGAAGAAGGTGCCCTCAAAAATCCTGCTGTAGAAAGGATATTTGGATTGCACGTTTGGCCTCAAATGCCTAGTGGCCAGATTGGATCGCGAGAAGGCACATTCTTAGCTGCAACTTCATCACTCAGCCTTACCGTTAAAGGAGTTGGAGGACATGCTGCAGTTCCTCAATTAACTAAGGATCCAGTATTAACTTCGGCTAGAATAATTACTAATCTACAATCAATAATATCTCGGGAGTTAGATCCGTTAGATTCTGGTGTGGTTAGTATTACAGTAATAAATGGCGGCAATGCATCAAATGTTATACCTTCAGAGGTAAATGTGAAGGGAACGTTAAGATCTCTTACGATGGATGGTCTAAGGGAACTTCAGAAAAGGGTCAAAGAAATTGCTGAAGGTATAGCTCAAACTCACGGCTGTGAGGCTATCGTTGAATATGTTGGTAATGATTATCCGCCAACAGTTAATGATTCAGATATGTGGAAATTTGCAAAAGAAATAGGAATTGAGCTTCTAGGGGATGAAAATGTCAGTGACTTAGATGCAGTAATGGGAGGAGAAGATTTTGCCTACTACACAGAAAAAGTAAAAGGTTGTTTTGTAGTATTGGGAATGAATAATCCTGATATCGATGCAACATACAGTGTTCATCATCCCATGTTTAAAGCTGACGAAGACGCACTACATATTGGAACTGCTTTACATACTATTTTTGCGCTCAAAAGTTTAGAGGAATTAAATAGTTAATTATTCAACGGTTACAGACTTTGCCAAATTCCTTGGCTTATCAATACTTTTCCCTAAATCATGCGCCACATAATAAGATAATAATTGAACAAAAACAGCAACTAGAAATGGAGATAGAACTGGATCTACTTCGGGTAACTCAAACCCGTGATCTGAAACTCTCAAGGCCTGTTTATCTCCTTTTTGTGCAACTGTAATAACAGGAGCGCTTCTAGCAGATATCTCTTCAATGTTTGATATTAATTTCGAATATGTATGGTCTTGAATAGCTATCGCAATAACTGGAGTTTCTGAACTTAGAAGTGCCAAAGGACCATGCTTAAGTTCTCCAGCAGGATATCCTTCTGCATGAATGTATGAAATTTCCTTAAGCTTAAGAGCACCCTCTAGAGCGAGTGGATAATTGATATTACGACCTATAAAAAATGTTGATTTAGCCTTTGAAATGTGAGGAACTAGCTCCTTGATAGACTCAGAAGAATTAAGAAGCTGAGTAATCTTACTAGGAATTCCTCTTAGCTCATTTTCCCAATTTTTCAGCATTACATGATCAATAGATCCAGATTGGAAAGCAAGGTGCATGGCAAGTGCATAAAGAGCTTGCATCTGTGTCAGGAATGTCTTAGTAGCTGCAACGCCTATTTCCTGCCCAGACTTTGTAATAATTACTCCGTCGACTTCTCTAGTTATTCTACTCCCTGGAACATTACAAATTGCAACTGTATGACAACCCTGTTGCTTTGCAGCTCGAGCTGCAGCAAGTGTGTCTGCAGTTTCACCACTTTGAGAAATTAATATGACTAAAGGTCTAGAAGACATAAGTCCACCTACTCCTTGAACTGGTGCTGCATATCTAAATTCTGAAGCATAATGAACTGAAACCGGAATTGCAGTTAACTGCTCGATTACATATTTTCCAACGAGACCTGCATGGTATGAAGTGCCGCAAGCAACAACGGAAATACTGCCTATTTTCCAATTCAAATCAAGACGATCAAGTGGAGAATTGACAAATAATTCGGTTTGAGAATCTTGTAATACCTTAGGCTGCTCAAAAATCTCTTTAAGCATGAAATGTTCAAAACCTCCTTTTTCAGCTACTTCGGTATACTTTTCAACAGTTTCAACCTCAAATTTAACTTCATTTAAGTTCTGATCCAAAACTCAGACGCCTTTTGGAGAAACACTAACTATTTGGTGGTCGTCAGGATAAATGATTTGTTGAGTATATTTTAAAATTGCATAAATATCACTAGCAACATAATTTTCTTCATTGCCCAAGCCAATTACTAGAGGTGTTTCATTCCTAACCGAAACAATTTGCTCAGGATTGTCTACGTGTATTGCTGCTATAGTGTATATTCCTTCAATCTCATCTAATATTTTACTGACTGCTTTAACTAAATCGCCTTCATAATATTTTGACAATAAATTCGGTATGACTTCGGTATCGGATTCGCTCAAAAAGTTAAAACCTTCACTCTCTAAACTTGATTTGATATCTAAATAATTATCAATAGTTCCATTATGAACAACAGCTATCTTACCATCGTTACTCAGATGGGGATGGGAGTTAACATCTGAAGGAACCCCGTGAGTAGCCCATCTAGTGTGAGCAATAGCTATTTTCGAATTAGATGAACCTAAAACAGACTCTAAATTAGCAATTGGACCTTCTTTCTTTGAAAATACAATTTTACCTTCATGTAAAGCTATACCAGAAGAATCATAGCCCCTGTATTCTAACTTTTTTAAGGACTCAATTACAATTTCTTGAGCTGGCTTATTACCTGTATAACCCACGATGCCACACATCAGATAGTATCTCCTTGGAAGTCTGCATTATAAACTTCTCCTTCACCAATTGTTGCACCTTCCAAAAGAATTGAACCGCCGTCAAGAACTGCCCTATTGCCTATGTTACATCTATTTCCGATCATAGATCCTCTGTTGCTCAGAGAAACCGTATGATCTAAGTATGTAACTTGCCGATTACTTGGATTAGCTATTACATTTGTGCCTGTTTCAGTTCCATTCCCTACAACTGTTCCAACAATTGAGTTATAACTTCCAATAACTGAATCGGACATTAATATCGAATCTTTAATCTCACTAAAAGCGCCAATTCTTGTATTATCACCAATAGACACTGAGCTACCAATAAAAGTACTAGGTCCAATAACACAATTATCTCCAATTGATATCGGACCCTCAAGATAGCTCCCTGAACAAATTACAGAACCCAAACCTATAGAAATTGGACCCTTAAGCGTTACGTTTCTCTCAATTTTTCCCGATTTGGACAAAAATAAATTTAGAAGGGCTAACCTGTTCCCATCAATCAAATCCCAAGGGTAAACAATATTGTGCCAATAATCAGAACGGATAACGTCAAAATTAACATCTTCTTCTATTTTTTGAAGAGCTTCACCAATATGTCTACCACCTGCAGAAATCAATTTCTGAGCAATATCTACATCTAATTTCATTATTCCAGTGAAGTGTAGTCTACCGAAAGCTTCAGGATTTTCAAATGTAATTTTCGCTTTAGAGCCAACAAATTCAATCTCTCCCCACTTGGACCACCTGTCTGCTTTTCCCGCGAGCAAAGCTGGCCTTTCATTATTTATTAATGGAGGGAAAGAAGAAGATGAAATATAATTATCTCCAGGAACTAAAATGAAATGTTTACTTATATCTTTCAAACCAAGCTTTAAAGCATCTAAAGTGCCGGATAACGTAGACTGCTCAATGTAATTTATCTTGATGCCAAATTTACTGCCATCACCAAAGTGTGACATGACTAAATTCTTGCGATATCCTACAACCATATTAATTTTTCGAATGCCTGATGTCGATAAACCATGAACAATATGCTCTAAGATTGGAGCATTACCGAGAGTAATCATACCCTTAGGTTTGTCACTTGTCCATCCCTTTAGACGTGCACCTTCCCCAGCAGCTAAAATGATTGCATCCACATTAATATCGATGCAGAGCCCTTTATGATACTTATTATTTCAACCAAACTATATTTTAGCAAGGTTAATAGACAATGTGGAAAAAAGCTGGGATGCAATAGTTATAGGAGGAGGACCTGCCGGAAGTACTGTTGCAAGATATGCTGCTCGTAAAGGCGTTAAAGTGTTAGTAATTGATAGTAGGGAGAAAATTGGCAATCCACTGCAATGTGGTGAATTAGTACCTACCAATAATCAACTTCGAAAATTATGCCCCCATGTACCTGAAATTGATGATTTGTTTAATCTACCTGAAGAAGCCATATCCAGAAGAACTACAAAAATGGGTTTGGTAACTCCCTCTGGAAAAAAATTAATTTATCCATTTCGGGGTAAGATTTTAGAACGACCAGTTCATGATCAAGCTCTTGTTAATTTGGCAAAAGAAGCTGGTGCTAAATTTCTGACAAAATCAAAAGTTGTTGACATCAAAGATAACATAATCCGTTTGACTAGCGGTGATGAGTATGAAGGTAAAATAATAGTTGGCTGCGGTGGACCTCATGACCCTTTAAGAGCTAAGCACTGGGACGAAAAATCACTTAATATTTTTGTTAAATTTATACTAATTGAAGGC
>CAXHBG010000033.1:0-10965 GCA_964015055.1 uncultured Thermoplasmata archaeon | reverse complement strand
AGAGTTCTTCCCAGGAAGAGTTAAGAGAGACCAATGGGTGGCACAAGCCAAGATATTGATTGGTGAAGATGCAGAGTTGGATGAAAAAGCACTCAAGAAAGCAGAAGAGCTAGATAGAGTTGCTGAAAAAGCTGAAGGAATTGACTTTGGTATACTTGGGGTAGCCAGTGCATCCGATAGAGACAATTTGCAAGAGATTAAAGGAATAGGGCCTTTCATCGAAGAAAAGCTCAATGCTTTGGGAATATTCAAGTTCTCACAGATAGCCAAGATGACATCTGAAATTGAAGAAGAAGTAAACGTTGCCATAGAGTTCTTCCCAGGAAGAGTTAAACGCGACGAATGGGTTAAACAGGCAGCTGAATTAGCTAAGTAATGACAAATTACTGGTTAATGAAAAGTGAGCCACACGTTTACTCATTCGATGAGTTAATCAAAGACGGAAGTACTTACTGGGATGGAGTACGTAATTATCAAGCTCGAAACTTCATGAGAGACAAAATGAAGATAGGAGATTTAGTATTGTACTATCACTCCAATACTAAACCACCTCATATTGCAGGTATAGCCAGGATATGTAAGGAATCTTATCCTGACTTCACTCAGTTCGATAAGAAATCAAAATATTACGACCCTAAAGCCACAGAAGAGGTTCCTAGATGGTTCTTGGTAGATATGGAGCCTGTAACTAAGTTTGATGAAATAGTGTCTCTAGATCAATTAAAGGAAAATGACAGCTTAGATGGCATGCTAGTAATCAAAAGAGGTCAGCGATTATCCGTTCAGCCAGTTGAAAAAATTCATTTTGATGAAGTTTGCAAAATGGCTAACGCAAAAATTTAAAAGTTAGTAAAAAAACACGTCCAATTTAGTTAATTTTATGTTTTTGCGCTCATCATATTTAAGTGTATCTGATAAGCAGTATATACACCCCCCGTGTATTCTAAGTTCCCGCAATCTGGGAAACATATCTCTCGGGGTATGAAGCCAACTTAAGGAAAACGGGCACACGCATAGAAGGAAACAACTTGGGAAACTAAGGGGAAACAATCTTTGAATGTAAAACGGGAAACAACCGGGACACCGGAGGAAACAAATTTTACGGGATAAGAAGGAAACAATTTAAAACCTAAGGGGAAACAATCTAAGCACGTAAGCCAGGAAACAAGTAAGATGTTACGGGAAACAAAACTTATACGCCGGATGAGGAACCTGATCTTAGGATCAGGCCCCAAATCCACCCCGGGTACAGCGATGTCAACTGACGCGAGAAGGTCGACAGAACTGTGCCCACTTTAATTTTGGGCGAATGATTATCTGTTGATTGCTATTTATATCGAACGGATGGTCTAGTAGCCTATTTTTTTATTCTTGTCAACGTATATATTGTACAATCTTAAGCATCTTCTACAGGTAATGTCCGAATGCTTTGTTTTTTTAATCATCAAAAATTCTTGTTCCGTTGTCCTGTGTCCGCACATTGTCACAGATTCAAGATCAAATGAAGGTAGGTGTCTTTTTCTCATAATATCGGTTGGCATACTAGGCAGCTGCAGGACGCAAGCAGCTACCTAGTAGTGCCTAAAAACTATAGCTTAACAGGAGCTAGGCTCTAGCTTTTACCAGGTGTGTGTTAGAATCAATTTTCACTTCAGACTTTTCTAAGTGAGCCTGATAGAGTTTCAAACATCTTTTGCATGTTATGTCTCTGTCAGGGAACATTTTCATTCTCCTGAACTCTTGTTCGGTGGCGCTGTGGCCACAGAGTGTTTGCTTATCTTGTGTTAAAGATACCATGTGCCTTCTTCGCATACATTATTAGAATCTTATTAGTATATAAGCAATTATTTTTAGTGCCTAATAATTTAAGCACAAAATATATATTTTAGGCACTAACTAGTGACAAAAGTTAGTCCCGCGCAATAGTTTTATTACTGTTTGTTTCAAATAATGATCAGATGTCTGAAGTTGATGTTAAAACATTTGCAACAGAAGGAAACCGTGACCTGCACATCCTGTATGGTTCACAGAGTGGAAATTCTGAAGGTCTAGCTGCAAAATGGCAGAAGGAAGCCACAAAGTATGGATTGACACCTACAGTTCATGACATGGACGGTTTTGATATCAATTCAATGTCCGGAATGTCCAGGGTAATGATTGTGTGCTCTACATGGGGTGAAGGTGAAATGCCAGACAATGCTGAAGAACTGTATGAAGCTGCGGTTGGAGTAGGTAAAATATTGACTAACACTCACTTTTCGATTTGTGCACTAGGAGATACAGGTTATGATTTATTTTGTCAGTCAGGTAAAGATTGGGACAAGACTATGGAAGACATGGGAGGTTCCAGAATTCATGACAGAGTTGACTGTGATGTTGACTTCGAAGACCCTGCAGAACAATGGATGAACGGTGCAATGTCAAAACTGGCTTGTGTTGACAACGATGGCGCATTTCAATCAAATTTAGTTGAAGACATGGTGGCTTACTCATCAGGCAACGAAGTAGAAGCCGATCCAGAACCAGCAGGAGAAGCTGGAATTCCTCAAGTTGCGGCTATGGGTATTCCTCAAGGGGCAATGGCTGAGGTAGTAAAGAGGCCACACCAATACACAGGATATAAACAAAATTCATATTGTGTTAAATGCGGTAAATATTGCTTCCATTGGCATGGAGCCTCTCCTAACAATCCTGACTTATATCCAGATTATGAATGTAAAGAATGCGGATATATTAGGAAAATGAAGATAGCTTGATTGATAAAAAATATATTGAAGACAGAAAAGAATTCTTCTCAGTACTTTTTGTTATTAGCGTAATTTTTGTCATCTATGCTTTAGCTTATCTGTTAAATGATTCTACATGGTCTAACACAACAGCTTCTGGGTATTGCGAAAAAGTAAGAGACTCTTGGATTCGCGAACCCACAAATACAATTTCTAACTTAGCATTTGTCTTTGTTGGAATGTATATTCTTTGGTTAGCTCAATACGATCCTCTGGATGGCAAACCATCGCTTTCGAATCGAAGTTGGTTTCTCACAATGTATGCTATCTCTTGCGTAGCAGTAGGAATGGGTAGTTTTGCTATGCATGGTTTCAACACAGGATGGGGAGGTTGGTTAGATGTTACTGGAATGATAATGTATATTTCAATGCCAGTTTTCTATAATTTCTCCAGATTTCTTCGTTGGTCCGAAACGGAATTTATTTCTTATTACTTGATTTCAAATTTTATTTTTGCAATCTTACTATGGCAGTATAGTCTTCTTACATTCCTTTGGGGTGCTTTGATTGGAGTATGGCTATCTCAGGAATTAGCTCTCAAGTATCAAAAGCAACCTCATATAATTTTCTTAGTTCCAACTTCGATAATCATGTTTTTGTACCTTTACACGTCGCCAAATAAGACTCCAATTGATTTTTTCATCGATGAGATTGAAGGAATTTTACTTTGGGCCGCTTTAGCTTATTTCTTGTATAAAATTGAAGATATTAAGTTAGAAAGAACTCATACACCCTATTTCTGGGCCGGATTTGCAGCATATGGTCTTGCTACTGTAATTTGGCAACCAAGCAAAACAGATGGTGTTTTATGTGATCCAGACTCTTTGATTCAAGGACATGCAATATGGCACCTTCTTGGAGCTGTAGCTATGTGGTGTTTCTACAAGTATTTTAGAACAGAAATAGATAGCTATTGAGCTTCGTAAGTGATAATCCACATTCGTAACTTAATCTCTGGCAAGTAACCATCAGGATCGTTTACACTCGGATTATACTCTTCACCTTGGTATAGCCCTCTATAGCTTAGCTGGTTAGTTCCTACATTTGATTCACTGGTAATATCAATTCGATTGTATTCAACATCTTGTCCAGGGCACCAGCCAGCTCTTCCGTAAACCCATGTTCCATATTGGTTAGCCGATACACCTTCGTTTACTCTATCATAGCAGCCGTAAGGGGTACCTCCATTTGGATGCTCGAGCAGGCCTAAGGTATCTCCATTCACAGTAAACTCGTGCTGATGGTTACAGAACTCAGCACAGTTTTCGTCAGTACTGCTGTGGCCATGACCTGTAAAAAATGTTACAATTTCAACTCTTTCGGTATTTTCAGAAACAACGTATTCAAACGGATTTTCACTTCCAAAAATATCATTGTATTCTAAGTTAAACTTTCTTGTTGCTCCAGCTAAATATTCAGCACCGACTGGAGTGTAATCTTTATTTTCATTCCAGAAAAATAATTTTACTGTAAGGCCGTATGCATTTGGCTGCCAATAATTAAATTCATTAATATCTTCATTCTTGAGAACTCCTAGCATTGGGCTAACATCTGAGATGTATCTTCCTTCTCTATTATACGCAGTAATGTATCTTCCAATCTCAGCCTTCCAAGCTCTATTCCATTTTCCTTCACACCTAGCTGAAGTATCTTCGTCTCCAGCATCCCAGCGGTGTCCTGCAGCTTCACATAATTCCTGAGTTGCGTATTCGGATAACACTTCACCAATACATTCTTCGTAAATTGTAATTTCAGATAAAGAGCATTCAGAACTGTAAGCATTTAGGTATCCTATGAAATCCCATTCATTGCATCCTTTGTGATCCTGGCAGGCTTCGTAAGTGTAAACTGCAAATGAATCAAATTGCTCTAGGTTATCTGGCATTTCCACATTACGTACGCTTGTACCTCCTCCCCATCCACCGCCATGTGTGTTGGATTCACCTTGATTCCATTCAAAAATGGTTACAGATTCGCCTTTGATACAATTCTGAGGAGCAAAATTCCTTTCGTGGCATGGAGTACTAGTGTGATATTCCATTGCAGCCAATTCTCTTTCTAAACCAAATTCAAAATTAAGATAAATTGGTTCATTTGCAATAAAGTGAAATCTATACCAACTAAAATTCTGATTAAAATTCAAATCCCAGAAACTTCCTACTTCTTGCCAGCGTTGTAGTCTATCTATGCAAAACCATGCTGGGGATTCTTTTTCTTCAATGAAATCAGCAATACTTCCATCTAGGAAATTTGCATCCATTGCAATGTAATGAACTCTATCACTCCAATGCTCTCTATCCTCTTCACTCATACCAGCTAGAGCTGCATTAACTCTTCCAGACATGTAGCTGACATCTCCCATCCACCCACCATCACGATAGGAACCAAAGAAGTAATGAACATTATCAGGAGATTTTTCAAACATTAGACTTAGTTCTGTTGCTTGACCGACAGGATTTGCGGAATTCCAAGTTATTACGCTATCGGGATTTAGAGGGTTGTAAATCACAAAAACATAATTATTTTTTCCATTCCATTCGTTTTTAAATTCCCAATTATTTGTAAGATTTAAATTTTCATCAATGGGTTGTGGAACTGTGAAATCATCTACAGTACCCATATAGGAATTGGAAAATGGTCCATTATTCCACGGAATTGGTTTCTCATAGTAAGAGCATCCGTTGTCATCTACCTCCTCTCCATAAAGGAAAGGCCCATCCGGACATTGATCTCCATCTGAACATAATCCATCACCGTCAGGGTCTCCGGTAGAATCATTTCCCCAGCAAATATCTAGTAAATCTACAATTCCATCTCCATCAGTATCTCTTTGGGATGCAGAGCAACCTTCTTCGTTAGGAATTTCATTCATAGGAGTTTCATCACAATTATCGTATCTATCTTCTATTCCATCATTATCATCATCATCATCTTCAGTATTATCTTTGCAGCCATCCATATCCCAATCATCAGACCCTCCGGCTTCCCAGTTAGGAGTACCTCTTGGACACTGGTCAACAGTATTATTCATTCCATCATTATCCATGTCCGTATCAAATCCGTCAGGAAGCCCATCCTTATCATAGTCTAATGGTTTTGAAGAAGGACTTCTAGGATTAGTGCCAAGACTTAGTTCTAGAGTATTATTGTAACCGTCACCATCTATGTCATCATCAATTTCTAAAGAGGTACTACAATTATCTTTAACTGAATCAGGTTTTCCGTCAGCATCCATGTCTTTTGTTGCACATTCATCATAAGGAAACTTATCTCCGTTATCCCCTACTCCATCGCCATCAGAATCCTTCCATTCATTAGGATCATTTGGAAATGCATCATTATTATCATCATAACCATCATTATCAGAATCTAAATTTGAAGTTCCAGTGTCTTGATTACTTGAATTATCATTATAGTCATAGTAATTGTCATTATTTGATTCATCATTATTGCTCGAGTTACTAACTTCATCCTCGAGACATCCACTAGTTGAAACTATAGAAAATAAAAATAGAAAAATCATCACAAACGAGCTACTTTTCCTTTCCATTGTTTTCATTATTGTTCAGGTTACAAATAAACTTTGTTACCATCAAATCACATATTTAGTGGCACTTACTATCCAAAATTGATGTCTGCACAAACAGCAAGAAAAGTAGCTCTTGCATACTGGGGATTTTCTAAGAAAGCCAGTTCTAGAGCTAAGTCAGGAGTTGATATAGATATCATAAAAGGTAATGGTTCAGTTGATTTAACTGAACAAATTCCATCAATTCAGAAATTTGCAAAAGTAGTAGATACTTCATGGGAAGATTTTACAGGATATGTTGGAAAATATGGTAGAATTCCCTTTGAAGCCTTAGTAGATATTGCAGCAAAAGCTAAGAGCAGTAATGAAAATATTGGCAAATCAAACCTAGAAGAAGTTGAGAAATGGGCAAGACTATTGATTGATTCAAATTCAAACTATTTCATTGCTCGTGCAAAGGATAAGGGAACCTTACTACAAGTCTTAATCAACACCAAAAACTAATTCAAGCTTTATAATTCACACTATATTGTCATAATTATGAAGATTTATACTAGAGCCGGAGACGAAGGTCAAACAGGATTACTTTACGGCGATAGAGTTTCTAAAAACTCTGTACTTCCTGAAGCTTATGGGACAGTTGATGAAGCTCAAGCAATATTGGGTTTGGTTCGAACAGAATGTGAGAAAGGAAGTGATTTAGAAGATAAAATAATTCATATTGAAAGAGATCTTTATGTTTTAATGGCAGAATTAGCCACTGATCCATCAAAGCATGATAAACTAAAACCAGGTGAAAGTAAAGTAAATGAAGAAATGATTAAATTCCTAGAAGATTTTATTGACGAAATTACATCAAGCTTCGAATTACCAAAGGAGTTTGTATTGCCAGGTCAGAATCGAATTTCAGCATTACTCGATGTTTCAAGGACAGTAGTAAGAAGAGCTGAAAGGCGTGCAATTACTTGTAATATCGAGGACTCTTTGGCTGTAGCTTACCTTAATCGGCTATCAGATTTACTATGGGCAATGGCTCGCTGGCAAGAAGGTGAATCAATAACGTCCCGATCAGTAAAATGAAGATTCCAGATCACCTAAGACCACCACTTTTAGAGCAATTGGAAGATCAAGAAAATTCAGAAGATTGTCTAACCATGCGAGGTTCAGCTTTAGGCCATGCACTTCTCGGTAATGTAGAAAAAAGAGATTCTTTCATTGAAAAATTCATAGCATCAGAAGAACCTCCTATCGAGGGCAATGAATTAGCTAGAGAGTTACAAGCAAGAGGTGTTGGTAACATCTTATTGGGCAAAAAGACAGAAGAGTATTTGTCAAGAGCCAAAGAATTATTCGAAAATGAGCTTGAAAAGGCCTTGCCTGATTTACCCGAGGATGTGGCAATAGATGTTGCAACAGAACCTCTTAAAATGGCAAGACAAGCGAGAAGTGGTCTAATGGAAAATGCATTCTTGAGAAAAGACTGGAAGCTCTGTATTAACGAAGCCGAACACGGCCGTTCAATCATACCAGATTATCTTTTGTATCAGCCTCACAGGGAAGGCTATCCAATAGAATTTGTTGCAAAGGGTATGGATGATAACGACAAAGATTTAATTTCCAAAGGCCTTGAAATGCAAGAAGAATTTTTACAATATGTAATAGATGTAGGGTATCTCAAGCCTTGGGAAGATGCCTATTTTGTATCTTATTCCTTGTCACTAATTACTAGAAACCTTGTTTCTAAATTATAAACCGACTCTTTAAATACGTAGTATTAGTTTTTAGCTTCCGAGGTATTTAATGTCTCAATTAAAAAAATCAATAAGCAAGCAAGCTTTGGCATGGACAGCCGTTTTTGCTCTCGTGCTAAGCGTTCTACCATATACTGTAGCTGACCAAAACTCCGATGAATATTTTGAATCATGGAGTTATGAACTTCTGGATACTGATGGCGACGACCAAGATGATACAGTTATTTTTACATTTGATGTTGACACGAACGTTTCTGATTACGCAGAAGTTGAAGTTAATATGAATGTAATTGATGCTAATGGAAATTATGTTGGTGGCGAAAACGAAGATTATGAAATTTATTGGACTGAAAACGACACATTTCAGATGGAATGGTTTGTAGATGATTGTTACGAGGAAGATGACGATGGATGTGAGGCACCCTACGATTTTTCATTTACTCTTTACGAAATTGATGACAATGGCTACTACTATTATGAGGACAATTTTAGTGAAGCCGATATCTGGCTAAATGAAACCACGATAATTCCTGAAGGTATAGTTCAAGTTGAGAATGGGGTCTTCTCTGATGATATAGATGGTTATCATAACGATATTGCTTTTTTAGCACACATGGAAGATTATGAGATTTCGAACGTTACCATTGAATTAGAGAGAAAAGTCGGTACACAATGGGTAGATGTGGGAAGTGATGAAACTAACGAAGAAGGAGAATTATTATTCAAGAATATGACATCTGGAGAATACAGATGGTTTGCAACATATGAAGGAGATAGTATAGATGCTCAAAGTCATACTTTTGTATTCTACAGCCCTACTTCAGATGAAAACATAGGTCATGTCGGATTTATGGATGATTTTGATGGAGATGATGATTTTGATGATTTTGCATTTTACAGATTAATAGGTAACGGTAGTGGAGATAATTGGTATGTAGACGATGGAGTTTATGTCGAGTTATTCCACGCAGAAAATAGTACACTTTATGAGGAAGATGGCGGAGATGGTAGCGATGAAGTTCTTATGTTTAATGATGTTCCTGAAGGAAATTACACCTTCAATTTGTATAACGAAAGTTCAGATGGAGATTTATTGCAAACAGGTTGGATGCATTCATATGGAAGTTTAAACACAAATTATGGAGAATATTTTGAATCTTGGAGTAAGCACACCACTGATGCTAATGGAGATGGAGTAGCCAACAACATTTTCGTAGAATATAATCCAGATACTGAATGTAATTGTTCGGTAGATATTATGGTTTCATACGAGATATATGATGCAGACACAGGCATGTACATTGATTATGAAGACGAAGAACATGAAATTAATGGCACGGAAGTAGACGAATTTGAGACTGATGTCTTCTATGCACCTAGAGATTCAAATTATACTTTTGAATTTTATCTATATGATATTAGTGGAGATAATTGGAATTATGAAGACAATTTTTCTTTCACATTATATTTAGAATGTGACACTACCAATGTTACTTGTGATTCGGACGAATACTTTGAGTCTTGGAGTTATCACACTAACGATACTAATGGAAATGATATAGCTAATAATTTGTATGTTGCATATAATCCGGATACAGATTGTAACTGTTCAGTAGATATTGAAGTAAGCTTCTATGCAATAAGTGAAAATGGAGATTATCAATATGGTGACTATTATGACCACAACATAACAGGAACTGAAGTAGATAATTTCACAACAGATAGCTTTTATCCTTCTGAAGACGCAAATTACACCTTCTACTTCACATTGTACGACAATAACTGGAATTACGAAGATGAATTTAATTTTACAGTTTATTTAGAATGTGATACTGATGACAACAATTCAAACTGTGATTATGATGAATGGTTTGAAGACTGGGATTATTTAACACAAGATACTGATGATGATAATCTTGATGATACTATAGTAATTGATTTCGATCCAAACACAGAATGCGACTGTGACAAAGATGTATTAGTTTATGTAGATGTTTATCAAAATTCATCAGGAAATTTCGTAGATTATGAGAATGAAGATTTTACAATAAACGGAACTGATCAAGTCTATTTTGATATGGATTGGACTTCCCCTAACAGTACATCTTATGATTTCTATGTTTACCTTTATGATGACGAATGGAATTTTGAAGATTCATTTTGGATTAGAAATGTTTACTTGTATCAAACCAGTGGCGCAGGAGGTCCTGGTGACGATGATGAATATTTCGATTGGTTTTATCATTACCTTTACGACGCAGATGAAGATGGCTATAACGATACAATTGAATTTGATTACGATCCCGATACAACTTGTGATTGCTACATTAACATAACAACCTATTTTGATTTCTATGATAATCAAACTGGGAATTTTGTAGATTCATTTGACGTTGAAGATGAAATTTATGGAGAGGATAATGATTATTTTTATGATGAGTGGTCACCCTCCTACAACGGAACTTTCGATGTTATCGTTAGACTTTATGACGAAAATGAATATCTAGAAGATGAGGAACGTTTTGATAATGTTCAATTAAATGTTCGTTCAGAAAATAGCAGTAGTGAAGAATACTACTTCTCTGATTGGGATCACTATGTAGAGGATTCAGAGGTAATATTCATAGGATATGACCCAGATACTACCTGTAATTGTTACAAAGAAGTTAGGGTTGAAATTGAAGTTTATGACCCTCAGAATAACGAGTATGTAGGGTACATCGAAGAGTATCATGAGATATATAACTACGATTACGATTGGTTCGAGCAAGAATGGTCTGCACCATACAATGGCTCATTTGATTTTTATGTCTATTTAGTCTACGAAGGTTATATAGAAGATAGCTTCCTTATAGAATCTATATATCTAAATGAAAGTCATGATGATGGTAGCCATTCA
>CAXHBG010000032.1:0-11060 GCA_964015055.1 uncultured Thermoplasmata archaeon | reverse complement strand
CAGAGTATTAAGCGCTTATGTTGGAAAGTAAGACTTCTTAATGGCCATTTTTATTGCAAAGCTAATGAAGACAAAACCGGCACGTTCTATGGTCTTGCCAAGAATGGTTGTCACTGGGCCTGGTGTATTGGAGCAAATTCCGGCCATAATTGCAGAATTGGACATTCCAGAGCGTGGTCTGATAGTCTGCGATACTAATACTTTGGATATAGCTGGAAACAAAGTTATAGAATATTTAGAGGCCGGTGGCCATCCTATGAGTAAAGTGGAGATAAAGGGAGCAAACATTGAGGAGCTTGAAAGGGTAGAGGCATTTTCAGATAAGATCGATTTTTTAGTCGGACTGGGAGGAGGACGTCCAATTGATATAGCAAAGCAAGCAGGTTTCAATAATGATATTCCATTCATATCTATTCCGACTGCTGCCTCTCATGATGGCTTTGGTTCTGCTAGAGCTTCAATACGAAGGGATGGCCGTAAAACATCTATGCAAGCAATTCCACCAGTTGCAGTAGTTGCTGATACTGAGATAATTTCTAAAGCTCCAAAGAGATTGCTTGGTGCTGGTGTTGGAGATATAATAAGTAATCAAACTGCAGTATTAGATTGGAAATTAGCAGGTCAAAAAGCAGATTATAGTGAATATGCTGCAGCTTTATCTGAAATGGCAGCTGAATTAGTTGAAAATGACATTGAAAAAGTTGCCAGTGGCAATGAAGAAGGAGTTCGCTTAGTGGTAAAAGCATTAATTTCTAGTGGTGTTGCTATGTCTATAGCAGGTACATCAAGACCTGCAAGTGGGGGAGAACACAAGTTTTCACATTGGCTTGATTCGAATCATGATAATCCGGCACTGCACGGTGAACAATGTGGCGTTGGCTCAATAGTTACAATGTTTTTACATGGAGGAGATTGGAAAAGAATAAGGAATACTCTAAGAGCAGTTAATGCGCCGATTAATTCAAGAGAATTAGGAATAGATGACAGTATAATTTTAGAAGCATTAATCAAATCTAAAGAGATTAGACCTCAACGAATTACGATTTTAGACAATTCAACTCAAGAGCAGATCGAGGAAGCTGCTTTAGCCACTGGAGTTATTGGATAATCTTTCTTCAATCTCAGTTGAAATCCATAAAACTATTATCGTAATAAAAATAACAGGCGTGCTTATGTGAAAGTCTTGAGTAAACCATTCAGGAATTGCATTTCCAGTTTTGAGGCTCCAGTAAGACCAGGCTACTACTGTTTCTCCAGCAATTATTGAAATTATGCAACTATTAGCCCTTACTCTCTTCCAATAAAGCACAGCTACCGTTGTAGGGAATAGAACAGCTAAGCCAGTAAAGGCTTGTGACACAATATCAAAAATAGTATCTGGAGGATCGTAAGCTAGTATTAGTCCAATTATCGCCAGTACAATGATTAGTAGTCTTCCTATTTGTTTTTCGTTTTCTTTTTTAATATCTGTGGCTGCTGGTAACCCATCTTTGGTAATTATTGTTGACATTGCAAGAATTTGGGAATCTGCGGTTGACATGAACGCAGCAATTGCCCCCACGCAAACAATAGCTCCTGCCCAAAGGGGTGCATATTCAGTTAATACCAATGGAAGTATGTTGTCAGATTCAGACCTAGTTAAAACTCTGTCAAAGTCAACAATGTTCCCATAAACTCCGATAATCACAGGAAATAGGAAAAGTATTGGAACCACCGTTGGGTATAACCAAGCCGCAGTGCGTATGGCTTTATCATTTTCAGCAATATAAAATCTAGAAAAAAGTTGAGGAAACATAGGTACAGTTATTGGCCATAATATAGTGTAGGAAAAGATTATTTGCCATGTGAAGTTACCTTCTCTAACAAATTTTTCAGGTTTACTATCCCACAACGATTGTCCAGCCTCACTAAACCCTCCAATATCATCATGAATAAAGAATCCAAAAACAAACATTATTAAAATAGTAAACATCAAAATACCTTGAAAAACATCAGTCATTGCAGAAGACTTCATTCCTCCTAAAATGAGATAAGTTATCATTACGCATGTTAAGAGAAATGCACCAGTAAAATATGGAATATCGCCCCCAGATAAAGTTTCTAGCAATATTCCGGCACCCATCGGTTGTGTTGCAAGGTAAGGCAATGTGAAGACCACCAGAACAACACCATATAAACCTCCTAAATATTTTGATTTTGTTTCTCCTGCAATTAATGCAGGGGGTGTCATGTATCCTTTTTCCTTTCCTAATTTGTATATAGGAATTCCAAGTAGCAGAATTGATAAGCCAACAAGTGATGTACCCATAGCCATAATTCCATAAAACCCCCAACCCGCTCTATAGCTGGCCCCAGCAAATCCCAGAAAAAAGAAAGCCGAAAAATTTGTAGCTGCCAGCGTACAGAATAATACCCAGGGATTTATTTTACGGGACGCTACAAAATAATCTTCAGCACTATCCTCACTACTACGCCCGTACATTCCAATAGCTATTGATATACAAAGATACAATGAAAGAATTAGTAAAATGGTGACTAAATCACTCATCTAAATTCCACTCCTTCGAGAACTTCCACAAAGAATAAGCTAAAGCAAACTGAATTACAATTAGATAAATAATCCAAACAGGAACCCAATCAGAAACTTTAGTATCAGAATTCCAGTTCCAAAAATCTATGCTCAATACAAATAAAGTAATGAATACGATAGCCCAAAATTTATTCTTCTTCGACTGCGGGAACCAGAACGGTAAAAGCTCCCAGGTCTTTTGGTTCAAGTCTCTAGTCTTTCAATGAGTTCAGCCTTTGTACCTGATACTGGTAAGTCTTTCTCTTTCAATAATTCTTTCAATTCAGCCACTTTCATTGACGAAAAATCTATTTTATCATCGCTTTCGAGGGGTGATTCTTCATCTTTGTCATCTTCTGCAGAAACTTCTTCAATTTCTTCTTCATCATTAGAAGTTAAAATTTTTTCGAGTTCCTCTTCATCAGGTGGAATTTCCATAAGGCTTGCAGGGTTCATAACGTTAATTTTTGAAATTTCGACTCTTTTGGTAGGATAAGTACTTTTCAAAGTTGCAGCAGCTTCCTTGCTAAGATCGCCTGAATAAATTTTCTTTAGAGCCTCAGATAGTGATAGCTTTGTTAAACTTTTTTTTATTGTTTCATGAGCTAGAGATCTCAATACTTTTTCTTGAGATTTTTTAATTCTTTTGTCTACCATAATAATTGGTTTGATACGAATTTGAACGCCGTCGTCCAATTTTAAAACAAAGTTACAGTCAATACGGCTATTTCTACGTCTTGTTAATGCTCTTTTGTAGTCCGAGGTTAGCCTGTGTCCATCAAATGAGGTAAAGGCATTATTTCCCCTAGTTTCATTGACCCTAAATTTTATCATAAAATTTTTCTGAGTGTAGTCTCCAGTTAATTTTTCTAATGGTACTTCGGTTACTCTTCCGTTTACAAATTCTGGGTTGTCGGCAGGAGTATGTGCCATTATAGTGTAGTTGAACATAGATGGTGCATGCAGGCGGTACCATACTTTGCTCTTCCACTTGTCTTTAACTTTGGTTCGTGTGACTTTTGCCAATATTTCTCCGCTTGAACTATAAGTTCAGGCTGCGACGACTGGACAGGGTTAAATATACGTTGCGTTGGCAGTATAACATCATGTTTGATAAAATATTGCTGCCAGTAGACCCTTCGAAGCGACTTAAACCTGCAAGAGAATACGCAATAGCTTTATCTGAAAAATTACAGGTCCCTTTAGTTGCAGCATTCATTGCTAATCCTAAGAAAGCAGGAACAGGTACAGCCTCATTAGATACAAGGGATGGCTTCGCTGCCCTCGGAAAAAGGCAGCTTAATCAAATTATTGAATCAAATCAATCTATTACCATTAAACCAATTGTGATGAGGGGTAAAAGACATAGGGTTTTGGCAAAATTGGTGGATGAGGGGATTGCAGATACCTTGATATTAGGTCCTTTTAGATCATATCTGTCTAGAATATTTACAGGCTCAGAAGTTGAGAGAATATTAGAATACGAATCTTCTCATGCCTTTGTTGTCAGAGAGCCACACCCCCTTCCCGGACCCGGCTCTCCGGCATTAGTAGTAGTTGATGGCATTAACTTTTCAGATAAGTCGTTATCTTCTATTGAGGTATTTGCAAGGAAGTTTGGTTGTGACATTGAACTTCTTTATCTAGGTAAGAAGAGAATTAACACAGACTTCATGGATAAAGCTGTAGTTTCTCTGAGAGAAAAGTTAGGTGAAAAATATCATATTACCTCAACCATTGTACCACATACTTTCTTTAAATCAAGGAAGTCAATTACTAACTCAGTAGTAGAATCTGAAGGTGCAAGGATAGTACTTTTACCTTTAATAAATCACTTGGTAAGTGAATTCTTACTGCATCAGGTGGTACTAGATGCTTCAGTTCCGGTGTGTGTTATAAGATGAGTAACGATGATGATTTCCAGGATATGCTAAACAATTTAGACATTGTTGTAGAGTCCATGGAAGAAGGTCACACAATTATAACTCCTAGAGTAGACCACCAAAATCGGGGTAAAACCTTACTAGAGCTTCAAAAAGAGTTATTAGATCCAGATGCTAGACAGCATGCGCTCTACAGGTTGTATCTTAATCCTACTTTTAGGAAGCTAATTGCAGGTTTCGCAATTGTTTCATTCATTCACATATTACTACTAATTTTTGCAACTACACTATCAACCCCAGGCAGGAATATCTTCACATTATTCCTTTTGATAATTTACTTGTGGGTTTCAGAAACATTTCCTTTACCAGTTACAGCACTGATGGCTGGCGTAGCACTGGTTCTCCTTGGTGAAGATAGAGATTTGGCATTTGCCTCATATGCTGCTGATTCAGTTTTCATGATTCTAGGCTCATTAATTATTGCTCAAGGAATAACTAAATCGGGAGCTGAAAATTTGATTATTAGAAGATTGTTAGGGCCTTTTACAGGCTCAAACTATGGTTTGATTCTAGGAATAATAGTTATTTGTAGTTTTATGGCAGCTATAATTCCTGATCATAGTGTTGCAGCAATTATGTTGCCACTTGTTTTAACGGTAGCTGACAAAACTGACATTAAAGAGAAGAATAATGAAATGATTGCACTGGTGTTAGCTGTGGCCTTTTCTTGTTCAATTGCAGGTTTGGCAACACCTTCCGGAGGTGCAAGAAATGTAATTGCTATGGGTTTCCTTGAAGAGATATATGATATAAGAATATCATATGTTCAGTGGGTCATTTTGGCAGCACCGATAACTATTGCATTAATTCCGGCAGTTTTCTTAACCTTAGTCTTTGTTAACAAGGTTAGCTATAGAAAAATAGATTATGTTCAAGAAACAGGCAAATCTATTGATGACAGACAAATTTTAGCACTATCAATTCTGGTCCTAACATTTGGATTATTTTTAACTTCAGGATTTAATGGTTTAACACTGGGTACATGTGCTATGATTGGAGGTATAATGATGCACGCCACTGGAGTTTTGGAATGGGAAGACAGCCGTCAACGTCTGCGTTGGGGAGTTATGTTCATTTACGGAGCAGCCCTCACGATGGGTAAAGCCATGGTTAATCACGGTGCAGCAGATTGGCTCGCAGGTGGACTTTATCAAATGGCAGATTATGGTTCTGAATACGGTGGAGATTTGTCTATAATCTTAATAATTATTGTTGTTACTGTTTTACTAACTAATGTTATGAGCGATGGAGCAGCAGCAGCTATTCTTGTACCGATAACATTAGCTGTGGGAGCTGCAGCAGATTTTAATTTAGCATTTATTGCGATTATTACAGCTATTAGTACAGCTTTCGCATTCATGACCTCTTTTGGTACTCCACCTAATTTAATTGTACAAGCTTCAGGAATTCCAACATCTAATGATTTTCTGAGAAACGGAGTACCACTGGTCATAATAGCCATTTTATTCCTAGTTTTAGCACAAACATACTATTGGGACATGGCAAGTGAAGTTGCAGGAATTTAATTAAAAAGTAATTTATTTTTTTTATCGACTTCAACTAATCCGCCTATAAATCCAAAAGCAACAAGTGAGAGAAATACTGAGGAATTACTGTCAGGCATTTTAGAAATGGGACCGAGCAAATTTCCATCGGGATTATAGCCTAAATAATCACTAATTATCTCTGACAAATCATTAGGTCCCGATCCTGGGGGAAGAGCTCCAATTGAAGCCATTATTGAAATTGAGGCTATAACTAGAAATGGAAGCATTGCTGCAGTTAAGGCCCTTGCTGGGTCTCCAGATTTTCGCCCTCCAAAGTATCCGCCGATCGCAGCAGTTATAGATCCAGGTATCATTAATATTCCTAGTATAATCATTATCGTTAAAATATAAACAAACCCTGCAAATATTCCTTGACTTAGAAATTCAACTTTTTTAGGCTTAATTATAGTTTCTTTAAAACCGCTTTCATTAGCTACGGAGAGATTTTTATTGTCAGGTTTTTTATCGTTATTTTTTTCTTTATCAGCAGTTTGAATTGGTTCATTCTCTACAAACTCTAAGGATTCAAGTATGCTGTTTTTTTCTAGTTTTTCGCGAACTAGTTCCCACAAATCCTTTTTTTCTTCCACTAATGATTATTTTCTTAGTATCTATAAATTATTGTTGGGCCTACAACAGGTTAATATATGACCCATTATTTAGATTGTAACTGAGGAATAATTTTGGAAGTTTTAACTACGGAAACATTGGCTGCGGCAATTAATTACAGTCCTGAATACTCTCACATGGGAGATGATGAGTCTAATTATCTGGCAGAGCACATTTTAAATTTTTTTGGTTACAGTGATCGAATTATAGATAATGTACTCCACCCTGAAGATAGAGATACTTTTTACATGTTAGAAGATGCTGGATTGATGGAAACCGAAAGAGAGGAAACTACACTTTATGACGGGCGTGAATGGAGAATACACTATTGGCTTCTGAAAGTGGCAGTAATTCAAAAGCGAAGGGATGCAGGTCCTAAGTTTGCAGACGATGATCTAGAACCATCTGTTTATGACGAAGTTCCTGAAGATATTTGGTCTAGATAAGTATTCTAAAACCCTTTTAATCTTTTTACCCATTTAGGTAAATAGGACAATACCCATAAGTATATATATCAAAGAGTCAAGCTCGATATGTGGTAAAAATACCTTATAAGCTAAGGAAAAATCAGGGAGAAATAATTAGTAGAATTAGCGGAAATCTGGAAAGAAAGAATCATACGGTATTAGAGGCGCCAACAGGTAGTGGCAAAACATTCACTTCTCTTGCAGCCACTTTACCTTTTGCTATTAAAAAGGGTTATAAGATCATATACTGCGTTAGAACAAACTCACAACAAGAGCAAGTAATTACGGAACTTAACGAATTTAAAAAGGCTGGAAACCCGATTACAGCGGTTGCGATTCAAGGACGTGATTCAATGTGTCCTCAACAGGAGTATGATAAAGAGCTAAAAAAGTCTAATTGGTCCGAAAAATCTAAAATTTGTAAATCTCTTAAGCTTCAGACAAAGATGGGTGAAGCAGGTTGTAAATATTTCAGAAAGTTACAAGCGAATGCTGGCAGTATTTCTAAGAATTGGTCGAACAAAATACAATCAGCTGAGGAATTTGTGAAGTCTGCCAAATCTCAAGAGATATGCCCATATGAGCTCAATAAGTTACTAATTAGGGACGCTAAGGTAGTTATTGTTCCATATGTTTATTTTTTCCAAGACTTCATTCGCAAATATCTGTTGGGAAAAATGGATACTTCTATAGACAAGGTGATAGCAATAATCGATGAGGCACATAATTTACCAGATTGGTCAAGAGACGCAGCCTCAGACTCCATGACAATAGAGTTATTACATCGGGCTTCGGCCGAGTCTGAAAAGTATGGTCTTCTGTTAGCAGATAAAACTCCACCAAGCCATTTCATTAGTCAAGTTGAATTAGCACTTGAGTCTTTAAACGATTTCCACATTCCCGATGGGGAGGATGAAGGTTTGTTACCTTCTCAGGTGATATCTCTCGATTCAGAGGTGCCAACTTTGGAAACTGAAATGATGTCTTTAGGAAAAATGACGCTATTTCGATTAAAGCAATACGCATCTGAAATTTCTAAAATGGGCCAATTAATTAGGCAAGATTTACTTGATAAAGGTAAAAGACCCAGGTCATACCTTGGTTCTTTGGGTGATTTTCTTTGCAGATGGTTTGACTCCATTGAATCACATAATATTAGGATAGTTGGCCAGAACCCAGTTAGACTTGAAAAAGTATGCCTAGATCCACGAGTAATGACGAGCTTTTTAGACGAAACTGCAGGTGTAGTGATGATGTCTGGTACTCTATCTCCTCTTAGCATGTTTCGTGACCTAATCGGGCTAAAGCCAGAATCTGACTTAAAAAGGTATAAATCTATATTCCCTACTAACAACAAAAAGGTTCACTACATAAACGATGTAACTACCTCATACAGAGAGCTTAAAACTAATCCGGGTCTCTGGATTAGACTTATCGATAAACTAGAGTCTATAGTTGATTCTTTCGAAGGCAATATTGCACTTTTTTTTCCGTCCCATAATTTACTTGAATCAGCTATGAATGAAATTACCTTTTCCAAGCCAGTTTATAGAGAGTATTCGGGTATGAAGCAACAGGAGCTAATGAATACTGTTGAAAGCTTTAAGTCAGATAGCGGAGCAGTATTAGCTGGTGTGATGGGGGGAAGGCTAGCAGAAGGTATTGACTATCCAGATACTTCTCTTGAGATGGCAATTATTGTAGGAATTCCATACCCTTCTCCGAGTGTTCGGCAAGATGCACTACAGCACTATTTTGACGTTTGCTTCCATGGTAAAGGCTGGGAATATGCCGTTGAGTCTCCTGCTTTACGTAAAATATTACAAGCAGCTGGCAGAGTTATACGATCTGAAACTGATAAGGGTATGGTAATAATTGCAGATGGTAGAGCCGGTAAGTTCTCGCAATCAATTCCTGAGATGACACTAGCCCATGAAATTGGGGATGATGTCAAAAACTTTTTTGAAGCCTAAATTAATTTAATGCAGCATTGATGAACAATTAGTTGCCACCGTGGCTTAGCTCGGTATAGCGACTGATTCGTAATCAGTAGGTCGGGGGTTCAAATCCCCCCGGTGGCTCCATTTACTTGTTAAATTTACTTTTACTTCTTCGCATTGCCTCAAGGGCAGGCATTGTCTCTCCAGACATGAAAGATATGCACGCACCTCCTCCTGTTGAGATGTGCCTTATTCCGTCAGCTAGTCCCATTTGATTAAATGCCATTGCAGTTTCACCTCCTCCTACAACAGTCATTCCGTCACTCTTTGATATTGCGCTAAATACTTCATTTGTTCCAGTAGCAAATTCTGAATCTTCAAAAACTCCCATTGGTCCATTTGCGATTATTGTTCCAGCTTTTTCTATGATACTAATATAATTAACTAAAGTATCTATTCCAATATCATATAGCGAGTAATTTTGTGGAAGGTTACTAACATTCGTCCCATATCTCTTTCCATCCATGTTCAAGGCTACATCAGTTGGAATCTCTATTCTACCTTCATATGTTTTTAATAATTCTTTAGCTAATTTAATTACATTTTTGTAATCAGGAATGTACCTCTCAACGAACTCAGTACTTGGCTCTCCTATGTCTACTCCTGATGCCATAAGGAAAATATTAGCAACTACACCTCCTGTCAGTATTTTTTCTACTCCCTTTTGTAAAAAGTTCTCAGCTATGGCTTCCGAATCTGCAGCTTTACTTCCTCCTAATACGGCAATTCTTGGTGTCGGCCCTGAGCTTATTGCCTTACCTAAAAAATCTAATTCTCTTTGCATAACTCTGCCTGCAAGCGCAGGCATATTCTCAGCAAATCCAACCAGAGATGGTTGGCATCGATGTGAGGCTGCAAATGCATCATTTATGAAAAAAGAAGCTTGTGGGGAGAGTTGTCTTACCATTTTTGACTTTCTTTGAATATCAAAATTATCATTCACAAATTTACTTAATTCTATTTCCTCATCGTCAAATCTTACATTGTCTAGTAGAATTATTTCTCCATTTTTCATCTTGTTAATGTGTTCGATTGCTTTTTCCCCATATATGTCATCAATAAATTTAATCTCTTTATCGATGATTTGAGACATTCGCTCTCCGTGTTTCTCTAAATTTACAAAATCTAATTTCCCAGGTCTAGATTGATGAGCTAATACTATGACTCTGGCCTCTTTATCTGACAGTTCTTTAACAGTAGCTGAATGCCTTTTGATTCTTGTATCATCCAATAAGTCTCCGTTTTCTGGATTAATAGATGAATTTATATCAATTCTTAATATTACATTTTGGTCGCATAAATCGTAATCATCTATAGTTAGAAAGCTTCTATCTTTTAGGCTATCAAATTCACCGTCAACAGTTACATAACTACTGCTTTGAGCCACAACTTGTGAAGGGGGTCTTTCAAAACCTTTTTGTCTATGTTTTACTTATATTTCGGCCTAAAATAGCAAAACTTGCAACAACCGCTTCAATTTGTATTCTTGAATTAGCACCTTCAGATAGCCTAAAATCAGCTTCAGCCATTTTTTCTATCATTAAGACTTTCATGTTGTCTGGGATTTCTAAATCTCTCACAGTTCGGTGCATTTGCCTCAACACGTCTTCACCGGCAAGTCCATATGTTATCTGTAGCGTATCTAATTTTTCTCTGGCCGTTGAGAAATTGCCAGCTAAAGCAGATTCCAATGCGTCCTTAACCTCTTCAGGTCTTGCAGCAGCAACAGCTTGATAGACCACATCAGGTGTTACTTCAGTTTTAGCTGCAGCAGCCATTTGTAATCCGTTTATTGCTCTTCTTAAATCTCCTTGAGCAAGATATGTAAGAGATTCAAAAGCTTTTTTTGTCACTTCAACATTCTCCTTAGAAGCCACGAATTTCAAGTATTTTACTAAATCCTCAGCTTTTATTGGCCTGAATCT
>CAXHBG010000031.1:0-11332 GCA_964015055.1 uncultured Thermoplasmata archaeon | reverse complement strand
TATAGAGATTATAGCCCCAGGGAATTAAATTACCATTTCATTGGAAGATTACCGACAAAGAAAGTACGTAAAATAGTAGGAAATTCATCACTAATTCATTCAGTTAGTTCATTGAAATTAGCAAAGAAAGTAGATTTTGTAGCAAGTGAAGAAGACTTGATTCAAAAAATTTTAATTCAGATTAATCAGGGCAATGAGTCTTCAAAAAGTGGATTTAGCATCAATATAGGAGATTATTTTGAGGAATTATTATCACTCTCAAATATTAATATTTTAGGTTTGATGTCCATACCTCCATTTTCAGAACCCGCACGTCCCTTCTTTGTTTCATTAAGAAATTTAAGAGATGAATTAGAAAGTCGATTTGACATAAAACTGCCTTATTTGTCAATGGGTATGTCTGGAGATTTTGAAGAGGCTATAGAAGAAGGTTCTACGCATGTTAGAGTAGGAACTTCAATATTTGGTAAGCGCTAAGATAATGCTTCACTAATTCTAATTAAATCCTTTCCAAGATCATTAATCCTGTCTTTAATTTCAGGACTTGTTATCTTATCTCCATCAAAATCATTCTTAAGGGCGTAAACAAATTTTGGAATAATAAAACATCGATAATCTATCATTAAGGAGTTAGCGAATGACATTACAGACATGTAACTGCTTTTACCACCTGCAGCGCAGATAAATCCAAATACTTTGCCGTACAACATTTTTCCACCCAACTCGATAATATTTTTAGCACCTGAACTAACATTGAAATTGTAAATGGGTATTGCCATGATTATCCCTTTTGCATTCTTTACTTTTTTACGAAATTTTATTACTTCGGGTAAATCGTAACACTTGTCTCCATCACACATGGGTAATGGATTATTTTGTAAATCAAATAATTCAGAGTCTTTAATACTTTCAGCAAGAGTATTGGCCATTATTTTACTTCGGCTACCCTCTCTTAAACTAGTACTAATTACTAAATAACTCATGAATTAAACAATAGGGTCTATCCATCCTTCAGTTTCACTACTACTGGAGGGACTGTCGTCTAAACATCCTGAAAATGCTATTCCAATAAACATAAAAGTTATGCTGTAATTCAAAATTTGTCTCTTAATCAATCTACCACACCATACCTACATTTTCTGAGCACATTATATAGTTTAATACGGGTTCCTTTCCATCAATATGGAAGAAACAATATCACCATTGACGTCAATACCAACTTTGAGGCAGTTGGCAATGCCAAAAGATACTAATGCACTTGGTACAATATTTGGTGGTGTAATTTTAAGCCAAATTGATCAAGCTGCAGCAATTGAAGCTCACAAATATCACAAAGGAGCCGTTGTTACTGTAGCCATGGATGAAATCGAGTTTAAGCAACCTGTTTTTGTTGGAGATGTAGTTTCCTATTATGCAACTACCCATAAGCTTGGTAGAACATCAGTCACCATAGATGTTCATGTTTTTGCACAGAGACAGTTTGCTGAAGAAGGTAAATTTATACCCGTTACAGAAGCTAGAGCAGTAATGGTTGCAGTAGATGCTGACAATAAACCAACAGCTCTGAATAAGTGAACATCCCTTTACTGATTGCAGCCCTAGTTTTCTTAATTCCGATGTACATAACCCCAGGCCCAAACAATATTCTTTGTGCAGTTCATGGTTCTCAGCATGGTTTTAGGGCTACAATTCCCTTGATTTCAGGCTTTGTTATTGGTTGGTTTTTTATGGGATTATTCGTAGCGCTCACAATTGATTTCTTAGAGCAAAATACGGGTTCACTAACATATTTGACGATGATTGGGGCCTCTTACATGATTTATCTATCTTACAAAATAGCAACTTCTAAGCCACTTGATGGGGGCCCAAGTGAGAGTCAGAGATTAACGCCTTTGACAGGAGCCACGTTACAATTTGTTAATGGTAAAGCTTGGATTCACGATATAGTTTTGTTGGGTAGTTTTGGAAGTATTTTTGGAACTGGTCTTTTGGCAAAGATGGCCTTAATTATTTTTTCTATTATCCTTTGTTTACCTTTTGTTGCTCTTTGGGCTGGTTTCGGTACTTTCTTAAGAAATTTTTTTACCTCTCCCGAATCGTCACTAATGTTAAACAGAGTAATGGGTTCTTCGTTATTTATCGTGGCAGTGTGGCTTCTTGTATAAAGTACAGCCTCTCAGCACTCATAGGGCTCTTCAAAGCACAAGGCTCAGCCGCAATATTTACATCACAGAGGCTTATACCTAGTGGGTAGTGCAAAAATAATTTATTGATAGATAATATTATTAGGGATATTCCATCTGAAAAATAGGTGCTAGCAAACAAAAAACCTAAGAGGTTGCCAGAATGGTTCAAAGTTACCTTACCATCTGGTGAGGGTATGCAGCGATATAATTCAACCACTTCTTCGGTTAAAGATAACCAATTACACACTGTATGCGAAGAGGCTAGATGCCCAAATATTCACGATTGTTGGGGCAGAGGCACAGCCACTTTTATGGTTGCAGGAAAGGCGTGTACACGAGGCTGTCGTTTCTGTGCAGTTGATACCATCCGTAATCCACCACCTCCTGATGAAGATGAGCCAATAAAATTGGCCGAAGCAATAAAGAACATGGGTTTGACTTATTCAGTTATCACAGTAGTTAACCGAGATGACATGGAGGACGGAGGCGCATTGCATTACAAAAAATGCATAGATAAAGTGCACGAAATTTGTCCTTATGTAGGTATTGAATTTTTATGTAGTGATTTAAGTGGAAATGTTAAAGCATTAGATTTTTTACTTGAAGATTCACCTCTTACAGTATTTGCGCACAATGTTGAAACAGTTAGGAGATTAACACCAAGAGTTAGAGATCCTAGAGCTACTTTTGACCAAAGTTTGTTAATTTTGAAGAAGGCTAAAGAATTCAGACCAGATATAATCACCAAAACAAGTATTATGCTTGGGCTTGGAGAAACCGAAGAAGATTTATTAGATGCTTTCAAAGAATTGAGAGAAGCTAATGTTGACTTGTTGACTTTAGGTCAATATCTTTCCCCAGGTTCTAGGTTCCATCCAGTAATGTCCTTTCCTTCACCTGAAACTTTTGATAGCCTAGCCCAGATAGCAAAAGATATGGGTTTCAAAGCAGTAGCTTCAGGTCCAATGGTTCGTTCATCGTATAGAGCTGAATCATTAGTTGCTGCAGCTAAAGGCGAAACATTTGATATTGAATTGAAGGTGGTTGCATGAGTAAGAGGGGAAAAACATTATTTGTCCCAGATGCTCCGTTTAGGCCTGGAGATAAACCAGATTTTTCAAATCTTAATTTACCCGAGGCAGGCTCTTCAGATAAACCAGAGATATTAGTAAATCCCTCTGAAATTAGAGATTTAGCCTTTGGTCTAGTAAGAGTTTTAGATGATAACCACAAAGCAGTAGGTTCTTGGGATCCTAATCTTAAGCCCTCAGTTCTCAAAGAAGGATTAAGGCATATGACTCTGTTGAGAATTTTCGACGATCGCATGCTAACTATGCAAAGACAAGGTAAACTATCATTTTATATGAAATCGTTGGGAGAAGAAGCTGTAGCAATTGCACAAGGTATGGCTTTGAGGCCGGATGATATTTTGTTTCCTTCTTACAGGCAACCAGGCTTACAGTTTGTTCGTGGGCGCAATTTGGTAGACATGATTTGTCATTGCATTACAAATTCCAAAGATAACGTCAAAGGCAGACAAATGCCTGTACATTATTCTTGGAAAGAAGGTAATCTAGTTTCTATATCTAGTCCAGTGGGAACTCAATTCCCTCAGGCAGTTGGTTGTGCAATGGCTTCAGCTTACAAAGGTGAAGACAATGTATCTATCTCCTGGCTAGGAGATGGTACTGCGGCAGAAGGAGACTTTCATTATGCTCTTAATTTTGCATCAGTTTACAAGGCGCCTGTAATTCTAAACGTAGTTAATAATCAATGGGCAATATCAACTCATAGAAATTTTTCATCAGGTGAAGCTACATTTGCTTCCAGAGGTATTGCTTATGATATGCCAAGTATAAGAGTAGATGGTAATGATTTTCTAGCACTCTATTCAGTTACAAATTGGGCTGCTGAAAGAGCACGCAAAGGAGAGGGAGCTACTTTCATCGAAGTATTTACTTACAGGGCAGAAGCGCATTCAACTAGTGATGATCCTACAAGATATAGACCTAAAGACGAATGGAAGTCTTGGCCTTTGGGCGATCCTTTAGAACGGCTGAAGTTGCATTTAATTGAATTAGGCGAGTGGTCTAAAACGGATCAAAATAAGTTGGAAAAAGAGCTAGATGAATTAGTTATTAAATCATATAAAGAAGCTGAAAAATATGGAACATTAAATGAAGGCCCTTGGGCTTCTGAAGAGACTTTGTTTGAAGATGTGTACAAGAAACCTCCAAGACATTTGAGAAAACAAAGGCAGGAGTTGGGGATTTAGATGGCCCAAATGAATATGATTCAAGCTGTCAACTCAGCCTTGGATATAATTCTTGAAAAAGATTCTAATGTTTGTATTTTCGGTGAAGACGTAGGATATTTCGGAGGAGTTTTTAGATGTACGGATGGCCTTCAATCAAAATATGGAAAACATAGAGTATTCGATTCTCCATTAGCCGAAGGAGGCATTGTTTCAACTGCAATTGGCATGGGAATTAATGGTTTGAGACCTGTAGCAGAAATTCAGTTTGCAGATTACATATTTCCAGCTTTTGATCAGATTACAAACGAATTAGCTAAACTTAGATACAGAAGCGGAGGCGAATATTCAGCCCCAGTTACCATAAGGACTCCTAGTGGAGGAGGAATAAGAGGAGGTCACTATCATTCTCAAAGTCCTGAAGCTTATTTCACACATACTCCGGGACTAAAAGTTGTAATACCTTCAAATCCTCATGATACAAAAGGTCTTTTGATTTCTGCAATAGAAGATGATGACCCTGTAATTTTCTTTGAACCTAAGAGACTTTACAATGGTCCCTTTGATGGCGATCACAAAAAGGCAGCATTGAAATGGGATACTCATCCAAAGGGAGAAGTCCCTGAGGAATATTATTCAATTCCACTCGGAGAAGCTTCTGTAGAAAGAGAAGGAAGTCAACTTACTGTATTGTGCTATGGAACAATGGTACATGTTGCCAGGGAAGCTGTGAAATTGAGTGGAATAGATGCCGAGATTATTGATTTGAGAAGCTTGGTTCCTTTAGATATTGACGCTATTACAAAATCAATTGAAAAGACTGGAAGGTGTGTAATTGTGCACGAAGCACCTAAAACCAGTGGTTTTGGAGGTGAGTTATCTGCACAAATTCAAGAGTCATGTTTCTATCACTTAGAAGCGCCAATTACGCGCGTTACTGGATGGGATACGCCATTCCCTCACTCGTTGGAATGGTATTATTTTCCAAGTCAGGAAAGAGTTATAGAGGCGATGAAGAAAACAATGGAGAGTTAAAATGGCAAAACACGTATTCAAACTGCCGGATGTCGGCGAAGGAGTAGTTGAGGGAGAAATTGTAAAATGGAATGTAAAACCCGGAGACACAGTTAAGGAAGATGAACCTTTGGTTGAACTCATGACCGACAAAGCCACGGTTGCTATTCCATCGACAGTAAATGGAAAGGTAGTTTCAACAACAGGAAATCCAGGAGATATGATTCCAGTAGGCTCAGAGTTAATTGTTTTCGAAGTAGACGGAGATGGGTCTTCAGAGCCAGAACCAGAGCCAGAACCAGAGCCAGAACCCGAGCCTGAACCAAAGCCCGAACCAAAGCCTGAACCTGAGTCTCAAGCTAAGGTAGAGCCAGTAGTAGCTACACCTACAGCTCCAGTAGTTTCACAACCTGTCTCATCGGGATCTAGGCCATTAGCCTCACCAGCAGTTAGACGTCGGGCTAGAGAAGCAGGAGTTGATTTGTCAAGTGTTTCTGGGACTGGACCTGCAGGTCGAATCTCTCATGATGATCTTGATACTTTCATATCCGGTGGAGGTAGACTAGCCGCAGTTCAATCTGGAATAAAATTGACAGGCGTTGAAGAGCATCCAGTAATAGGATTAAGACGTAAGATTGCCGAAAAAATGGCAATTAGTAAGAGAAATGCAGCACATTTTTCTTATTTTGAAGAGGTTGATGTGACCGAGCTAGAGAACTTACGTCAGCATCTTAACTCTACACGCTCGTCTGAACAGCCTAAATTGACGTATCTACCATTCATCGTTCAAGCTCTAGTCAAAGCAATCAGAAAATTCCCTCAGTGTAATGCAATTTACGATGAAGAAAAGGGTGTTGTTTTTAGACACCAAGCAGTTCATGTTGGAATTTCAACGCAGACTGATGATGGCCTCATGGTTCCTGTGATCAAGCACGCAGAAGCTATTGATGTATGGGATACAGCCAATGAGCTAGTAAGAGTCACAAGTGCAGCAAGGGCGAAAACAGCTACAGTTGAAGAACTAACAGGCTCAACAATTACAATTACAAGTTTAGGAGCAATGGGTGGTCTCGGAGCAACCCCAATTATTAACCACCCTGAAGTTTCAATAGTCAGTATTCACGCAGCAAGAGATAGGGCTGTTGTGAGGGAAGGTGAGATAGTAGTCCGTAAAATGATGAATTTAACTTCTTCTTTCGACCATAGAATAATTGATGGATATGACGGAGCATTATTGATACAGGAATTGAAGTCAATGTTAGAAAATCCTGCAACAATTTTCATGTGAGATTATATGGCAGAAATTAGAAATTGTAAAGTATTGGTTGTTGGCGCTGGGCCTGGAGGTTATGTTGCTGCAATTAGGGCTGGGCAACTCGGTTTAGATACAGTAATTGTAGAAGGTTCTAGGGCAGGAGGAACTTGTCTGATTAGAGGTTGTATTCCTTCAAAGGCGATGATACATGCAGCTTCAGCTTTTGAAAGCTTAGAGGCACATTCGGGAAAAGGTAAGATGGGAATTAGCATTTCAGGTAAACCTAAAATTAACATGAAAGAACTAGTTTCGTGGAAGGAGTCTATTGTAAACAAATTGAATAAGGGTGTAGAAACATTACTTAAAGCCGCAAAAGTAGAACTTATATCAGGCTGGGCTAAATTTAGAAATGCTAAAACATGTGAAGTCAGTGGCGGAGACAAAGAGTACATAATTAACGCGGAACATGTTATTCTTGCAAATGGTTCGAAGTCCATAGAATTACCATTTATGCCGTTTGACAATAACATAATTTCATCAACAGAAGCATTAGAGCTTTCTGAAGTTCCTAAAAAATTAGTAGTTATTGGTGCAGGTTACATTGGTCTCGAACTTGGAATAGCATATAGAAAATTGGGCTCGGAGGTCACTTTCATTGAAGCTTTAGATCAAATATTACCAATTTACGATGCAGAGATGACGCGTCCAATTAATTTATGGCTTAAGAAGAATAAAGTCAAAGTAAATTTAGGAGCCAAAGCAAAAGGAGCAGTTACTAAAGGTAAAGTTACAACCGTAGAATATGAAGATTCCTCAGGCAAAAATCATAAAATTAAAGCTGATAAAGTTCTCGTAACAGTAGGAAGGAAGCCAAATACGGAAGGCTGGGGTTTGGAAAAAATGGCAGTCGATATGGATGGTCCATTTATCAAAGTGGATAATCAGTGTAGAACTTCAATGAAGAATGTTTGGGCCATCGGAGATGTAGTTGGAGAGCCAATGCTTGCTCATAAAGCATCAGCTCAGGCTGAAGTAGTTTCTGAAATTATAGCAGGGCATAGAAGGGAGTTTGATCCAGTTTCCATAGCAGCAGTTTGCTTTACAGAACCTGAGATTGTAGGCGTAGGCCTAACACCTGACGAGGCTAAAAAAGAGGGTATAGAAACAGTAGTAGGTAAATTTCCATTTGCTGCAAGTGGAAGAGCTCTAGCAATGGATGCAGGTTCCGATGGCGGCTTCGTTCGTATAACATCTCGAAAAGATAACCAAGTAATAGTAGGAATACATGCCGTAGGTTCTCATGTTTCAGAGCTATCCGGAGAATTTGCATTGGCTCTTGAGATGGGGGCAAGGTTAGATGATATAGCAGGAACAATACATGTTCATCCAACTTTGACAGAAGCTTTTGCAGAATCAGCACTTGCCAGTTTAGGACATGCAATTCATATTTCAAATTGATTGATATCGATATAATTCAGGCAAATAATTCTACTCATCAAGAAATAGATCAATTAATGGTTGAATTACAAGAAGATAGGATAAATGGTAAAATTAGAGATACATTAATCTTTGTTGAACACCCTGAGATAGTGACTATTGGGAGGCGAGGTATGCTTGATGGCTTAACCGCACCTGATAATTTTCCTTCTTCTCAAGTAGATAGAGGTGGTGGACTTACTTGGCATGGTCCAGGTCAGCTTGTGGGATATCCTATATTTCTATGGAAAGAAGAATCAGTTAGAGAAGTTATAACAACAATTGAAGAATGGATAATTATGTCATTGTCCGAGTTTGGTATTGACGGATTACGTGATGATTCTATGCAAGGAGTATGGTTTAAGGGACATAAGGTGGCTAGTATTGGTTTGGCATTTAGTAAGTGGGTATCAAGGCATGGATTTGACATAAACCTAAACACCCCAGCAGGAAGAATAGAGTCCGTTGAAGGTTGTGGCTTGCCCTTAGGTAAACATGTGGCATTAGCTAAATTTGGTTACAATATATCTATAACAGAGATGCAAAATGCGTTACTTAGCAAAATGCCAGAGATTTTAGGAAGAAAAGTCAGTAGAATTATTGACTTAGAAAATCTTTGATTAAATGCTGATTTTGTTCTTTAAGTTCATGATGTTCTTTCATCCAAGATTCGGCTTTTTCAATACAAATGGATTTTATTTCACCAGTTAACAGCTTTCCAGAAACGTATTCTTCTCTAATTTTTTCTAATTCATTGTCGTTTTCTTCGAAAAAATAGCGAAGATATTGGTATGCGACATCAATGTCAGGATTTCCTCCTTTTTTGCGGTGTTCTTCAACAGTAGGCTGGCCACCTGAGAATGAAGATTTTATTTTCTTCTCCATTGTCTTCATTGAATCATTTAAGAAAATTGTTGTTTCCGGCATACTAGAACTCATCTTACCCCCAGTCATACCTACTGCAAATTGGTGATATGTAGATGAAGGTTGCATTAGTCCCATTCCTCCTAATTGTCTTTCAAGTGACAATAGTTCGTATTGAATCTCAGAATAGTTTTCAGCAGTGGCATCTTTGATATCGATTGTGCCGTGTTTTGGATTTGAATTAATTTGATTATAACCTGCCTTATTGATTGCACTAATTGCCTTATCGATGACTATCTTCCTTTGGTTTTTATCAATGCCTCCGTCACTACGCATCCCCATGATATCTTGATTATTATCTTGAATTGATAATCCAATAGTTAAGTTTCCTAATTTATTTTTATTAACGTTGAACCAATTAGTTTTAGAGACCATGCCTCTTGTTAATCTGATATGCGGATCTTGATCCATTCCTACGGGAACAACTATAGGCCTCAAACCTCCATATTCCTCCAATTGGGGATGTACAATATCGCCAGCTTGAACCAATGGTGATTGAACATGTGCAAGACTTGTTTTACCTTTAAATCCGTAAATTGCTTCCATTTCAGAGAGATTAGTTTTCGTACCTAACGTAAATCCCATTTTCTGTACTATTGCTCTTTCAGATTGAAAATATATTGATGTCTTATCGGGATTTAATCCCATTCCGGCATAATTTGAGATATATTCTTCGACAGCATATTTCCTACATTTTTCCAAGCTAAGGCCCCTTGTTGCATGAGCTTCCAAGTCAGCTACAGCAATTGTAACGTCCCCTCCTAAATCTTGAAACCACCTAGCTTGGTCGATTACCATTTTGTGGCCTAAATGCATCTGACCCGAAGGCATAAGTCCAGACAAAACTCCGAAAGGTTTTCCAGCTTTTCTTGCATTTAGTATAGAATCTAAATCTCTATGAGCAAAAATTATCCCTCTTCTATGAAGATGTGTAGGTTCGGGCAAAGTGGTATGGTCTATTTTTTCTAGACCAAATTTTTCGCAAATTTCGTCATAGTTTTTGATACCTTTACTTGCCCAAGGGTCAATTTCCATTATTTTACGCAAAGCTTGGGGACTTAAAGATAATACCCACCAAACTTACTGTTATTTTCCCTATCCGTTACAGGCTTGTGACTCGCTTAGAATGGCCCAGAGCAATTTTGCATTTAGATATGGATGCTTTTTTTGTTAATGTACATATCTTAGAAAATCCAAGCGACAAGGGTATTCCTCTTGCAGTTGGTGGAAAGCCGGGCCAAAGGGGAGTTATTGCTTCAGCTTCTTACGAGGCTCGTGCAAAGGGAGTACGCTCAGCTATGGCTTCTAGTAAGGCTTTGAAACTTTGTCCTGAGCTCAAATTTGTCTCTTCAAACAGACCCATGATTCGCTCTTGCTCAGCTAAAGTCATGGAGATTTTAGCGAGATATGGAACCTTGGAGAAGATGAGTGTTGATGAAGCCTTTGTAGATTTATCTCTTCAAAAAAATCCCGAAGCTTTGGTTAAGACAATTTTAAAACGAATCAAGTTAGAAACAAATTTACCTTCTTCAGCAGGTTTAGCAACATCTAAATTAGTTGCTAAGATAGCTTCAGACTTTGAAAAACCAGAGGGATTCACGGTCGTTCAGCCGGGAACAGAATCTAAGTTCTTGGCACCATTAGAAATAAGAAAAATATATGGAATTGGTCCTAAAACTGCATCACGTTTGAATAGTCTTGGGATTGAAAAATGTTCAGATATAGTTTCAATAGATATTCAGAAGTTATTGCCAATATTTGGGCAATATTCAGTTAATTTGAAGAATAAGGCTAAAGGAATAGACAATAGAGTAGTAGATCCTTCACCATGGGTTGCTAAACAGCAGGGAACTGAAACTACATTTGAATCAGATATCAAAAAAGCAAAAGATGTGGAATTGGCTTTACAGGAATTATCTAAAGAAGTTTCTGAAAGCATTGAACAAATGGGTCGCTCGGCGAGGACTATTACTATTAAATTACGTTGGCCTGACTTCACAACTATTACGAGGCAAAAGACAGTTCCTGGAGAGATTCATAAATCAGAAGATATTTACAGGGTAGCAAAGGTATTGCTATACGAAAACTGGGAGCCCGGAAATCCAATAAGACTTTTAGGAATTTCAGCCAGTCGCTTAGGAGTATCAGATCAGCAAAAGTTAAACTTAGAATTCGAATAGACTTTTTTGTTTTTTATCATTTTTTGCGACTATTCGTTTAGGT
>CAXHBG010000030.1:0-11588 GCA_964015055.1 uncultured Thermoplasmata archaeon | reverse complement strand
CACAGTCGAAGTCGTCGGCAGCGTCAGATGTGTATAAGAGACAGCTTTTGATTGACTAATATCAAAAAAATAGCTAGAAAATAGTTCTAATATTTCTTTAGAATCTTTTTTAACGTTAAACAAGCCCCCAACGACGGTTTTTCCAGTTCCTTTAAATTCAGAAACACCTATTTCAGAGGATGTAGCTCCAATACTTGTCACTATTGAATATATTTCGTTATCGTTTGAAAGCCTGAAATCCAACATTTTTAAACCGTTTTGACAGATAATTACCTTTCCTGTGAAACTATCTAAAAGTTTTTTAGTATTTTGTAAATCATAACCTTTGACTGCAATTAAAACAATTTCAGAATCAATGACTTCAGTAACAATTTTGGCTTTAATTTTCCTCTTTTTATTTCCTTCAATAATCCATAAGCCTTTTTTTATTAGTCTTTTATAATTTTCAGGTTTTACAAGCACAGAAACTTCATTCTTATTATCAAGAGAGGCAGCCAATACTATTCCTATAGCTCCTGCGCCTATAACTGTTATCTTCATCTTTTTTCCGTAAATATCAAGCATTTGTTGTTTAACACTTTAATGTGTACTGTAAAATTAGGATTTTTTAAATTGACTTTCACGTTTGGCAGTAGTTCAAACACACTACCAGCAACGTCTCTAGCTAGTTCAGTTGATGTGAATTTATGTTCACCTTTTCTTTCAACTTTAATCGCAAATGTTTCTATTTCTAGTTCTGGTGGAATAATATTTTTTACATTTTTATAGATATTTTCTACATTGGAATCACACAGTCTAGCTTCAACTAGTTTGTATTTAGTTTTGAAATCATCAGAAATAGTTTCTATTGAGTTTAGAAACAAGTACTTGTTGAATATTTGATATTTACTTAATATTTTATTCTTTTCAAATAGTTCCAATATAATCTTACGCCCTACTTTTTTCAAGCTTTTTTTAGGAATACCTACCGAAATGTAGCTAATCATTTATTGATGACAGAACTCTGTCAATTATCTCATGAGAGTGTCCAACGTAATTATTAGGCTCTAAACAATTGGTGATTTCCTTATCGCTTAAATATTTCTTCACTTCATCATTATTTTTTATATTTTGGCTAAATGTTAATCCTTTCTTTTCAGCCTCCATAGTTATGCCACGCACCAGTTCGTGAGCTTCTTGACGGCCTAGATCAGTTTTACCGAGGGCAATAACAAAAGCTTCAGCCATTGGTAATCCTCCAGCTCCATCAAGATTTTCTTTCATCTTTTTTTCGTTAACATATAAATTGGCGAAAACATCTTCAGTCTTTTTTATAATAAACTCGAGTAGTATGTAAAATTGAGGTAGTATAATTCTTTCGTTGCTAGAATTTGCTAGGTCTCTTTCATGCCATTGTAAATTATTTTCATATGAAGAATATAATACAGATCTAACGATTCTTGCCAAACCTCCAACATTCTCAGAAGTTATAGGATTTTTTTTCTGGGCCATAGTAGATGAACCAACTTGCTTTTCTACGTTGAATGCTTCAGCTACTTCGCCAATATCACTTCTTTGCAAGTTTCTTACTTCTAATGTGAATTTTTCAATACTTGTGGCTAAATTAGCACCCCATGCGATTACTTCGGCTATTCTATCTCTTCCAAGGATTTGCGTTGTAGCTAACGGCTCATTCAAACCTAATTTTTTGCATACAATACTTTGAACCTCGAGTGTATTAGGATACATTGCAGCTCCAGAACCTACAGCACCAAGTAGTTTCCCAGTCATTATTCTTGGCTTTAATTGGCTAAGTCTTTCCATGTGTCTTGACAATTCTGATGTAAAGACAGCCATTTTCAATCCAAATGTTATTGGTGTAGCCCACTGCCCGTGAGTTCTACCCAACATCACAGTGTCCTTATGTTTTGCAGCCAAGTCAGCAATTGAAGCTGTAAGTTTGCTTAGAGCTTTTTCGATCAAATTTATAGCTTTTTTGTGCTGCAAAGCTCTTGCAGTATCTACTATGTCGTAGCTCGTTGCTCCAAAATGAATCCATTTACCAGCATCACCTACTTGTTCCTCCAAGCCTTTTACGACAGCCATCACATCGTGATTGATTTCAGATTCAATTTCCTCTACCCTTTCACGCTTAACTAGAGGTATTCCCTTTCTGATTTCTGCCGCCGCTTCTATTGGAACAATTCCTATTTCAGCTTGTGCTTCAGCCAGTGTGGCCTCAATTTCTAAGAGAAAATTTAGGTATGAATTAGCCCTGAAGACATCTCTCATCTCTTCAGTTCCATATCTGTAATCAAGAACGCTTACTGGGTCCATATTGTGTTAAAAGGGGTGGATATATACTATATCTATCAAATGGGGGATTACTTTTATCTAGCTATCCACTGACCACAAACATGGTAAATAGAGTTTTATCAGTAATTTATACTGCTTTTGCGTTTATTGTACTAGCCGTCATTTCCAGTTCTAACGCCGAAGCACTTGACATAGATTTAGAGCCTATTAATTTTACTTTTAACCCAGAATATCCAGTTAACGGAGAGGTCATTGATATTAGTTTTGAGGTAATTAACAATGGCAACGAACCTGCTAACGAAGTTAAAATCGTTGTTTGGAACAGTACTGCTGAATGCGATTCAGAAGATGAATGTGTGCCTGTTTTTGAAACCACAGAATCTGCGATTGATCAAAACAAAAAGGCTACTATAGAATTTTCATGCAAACCTGACGGTATCGATGGTTGCGGTGGCGTTGGAGACCATACTCTGACGATATATGTTGACTACGATGATGATATTGTCGAGACTAATGAAGATAACAACAAGATAATTTATGAGTACGAGGTTTTTAATGAAGAACTTGCAGATTTGAGGACTTCGGAGGGGGAGCTCTTTCCTATAGTGCTTACACCAGATGTTCCAGCAGTTGGAGATTCAGTCGACATTTTAGTCTTTTTTGAGAACGGGGGTCGGGATAGTTGTACTGAATTTAAGATTAAGTTTGAGCAGACAATCGACGGCCAAACTGATACCATTGATGACCCGAGAATTTATACTATTATAGACCCAGGTGCGCCAGGACAGTTTAATATTACATGGCAACCCAATGAAGTCGGTAATTATGAGATAACCATCACTCTCGATTCAGGCAACGACATTGAAGAGTTTAACGAAGATGACAATGTTTTTTCAAGGGAATTTTACGTTCGTGCTCACACACCTGAGTTAACCCTAAATGAGTTTAGAAACATAACCGTGGATCCTGTAGATTATTGGTTAGATGACATATACTCTGGGCATGAAGTTAATTTAACAACATTTATCCTTAACGAAGATTATGTTACTTCAGCTAGTTCGGTTAGGGTAGGCTACTATGATTTGCCTGAAAACGGTACAGAAACTTTGATTGGATATGCATTTATCGAGACTATAGAAAATGCAACAAGAAACGGTAATGAAATTTTTGCAGGCACAGACTCGGCAACAGTTACATGGAAGTCAGATACAGGTACTAATATTTTGGGTAACCACACTATTATTGTTCGAGTAGATCCATTAGACGAAATCGAAGAATGGGTTGAAGATGATAATAACTTTTCTTTTAGACTTGTTGTGTTAGAGTCCAAACCAGATATAAATATTTTTGACCTGCAAGTTATTGGAGAGCCTGTAAGAGGAATTCCATCTGATATTAAAGTTACAGTCTTTAACAAGGGTTCAGCTTACGTTTCTAAGTATCCAATTGAAATTAGAATTGATGGGGAGTTAATAGACAGTTGGGAAGTTACAGTCAACCAAGGTGAGTTTCTAAATTTGACCATTAGCCACACCTGGCAAGTTCAACAGCCAAGTATTTCGGTTAGAGGTGACTCAGCTTCTAAAATCGACGAGCTTAATGAAGATAATAATGTTAATTCCTTGTTGATTAATGTCGCAGCTCCTGAATATGATTTTGGAATAACTGAAATCACCGCTAATGACCCTGTCTTCAAAGGAGACCACATGGAAATTTCACTATTGATTACAAACAAAAGGGCTGAAATCCCAAATTTCAAATTTTCTTTGTATGTAGATAATTCAACCACTCCTGAGTTTCAAAGTTATGATTTTGACGGTAATGCTGTTTATTATGTGTTTGAAGAAAATTTAGGATATAATGAGACTAGATCTGTTTCCATTTTCTGGAGAACCACAGATGTTGCAGGGGATTTCAACATAACAGTAGTGGGCGAAATCTCAGGTAGTGATTTTATTGATTTGAACGAAACAGATAACAGTTTGAATCTTAATGTAACAGTTAAACCCAGAAATTTCCAATTATCAGTGGAAATGCGTAACTTGCCTAATACAATTTATCTTAATCAGACCCTTGAAATTTCAGTAAGCGCTTTAAATTTTGGACCTGAAATCTGCTGTGAATGTCCAGATGGTACGATGAATATGACGGGTGCCTCATCAGATTGTATTGGGGCTGAAATATCCTTATTTATAGATGGTGAATTATTTGAAATTTACCAGACAGAGCCTCTAGGTAGAGTTAATGGAGAAGAAATACGTACGTTCTTTTGGACACCTCTTGAAGCTGGACAATACCTTATTGAAGCTCGTATTGATCCCGATAATATTATTGATGAGTTTGATGAAACTGATAATGAAGCCTCTGCAAATGTTAATGTTACTATTGAGGAATACATAGAGGAAGAACCAGTTGTTGTAGATGATGAAGATTCTTTGATTAGTGAGCCTCTTGTTTGGGTTCCTCTAATCGGACTTTCTTTAGCTGGAATTGGAATGTTTATCTATAATCGAATCGGTGATGGAGGTGATTATTTTGATAACTATGAACCTAATTCAAACCAAGGAAGTCAGGTTAATACGCAACAGTCCGGTTTTAGATATAATCCAGAGACTGGAGAAACTATCGACATGCGAACCGGTGAAATAATCCAAGAAGGTGGCAAAAAAAATAAATAATTTTATGGGTGAAAGGAAAAATTTTTCTTCTGATGCACCATGGGAATCATTTGCAGGATATTCTCGTGCAGTTAGAATTGGTAAAACCATTGAAGTAGCAGGTACTACTGCAGTTGATTCCAACGGGCAAATTGTTTATCCAGGAGATGTTGGTGCACAAACTAAGTTTATTTTCGAAAAAATCGATAAAATTTTAATCGAAGCAGGAAGCAAACTGTCTGATGTCATTCGAACTCGTATGTTTGTTACAGATATTAATGATTGGGAAAAGATTGCTATTGCTCATGGCCACATTTTTAATGAAATAAAGCCTGTTTCAACATTAGTTGAAGTTAGTCAATTAATTGATAAAGAATTACTAATTGAAATTGAAGTAAGTGCTATAATTCAAAACTGAAGTAGTATTTTTTGAATTAGTATACGTCTCTAAGGTACCGGTGCTCCTCTTTCATTAACGTTTTATTAATGTAATGTTCAGCCTCTTCTTTTTTCATTTTTCCATGCTCTTCAGCAATATTGATTAGTGCTTTGTGAACATCTTTAGCCATATATTGCTTATCGCCACAAATGAAAAAATAAGCGCCGTTCTGTAACCAATCCCAAATTTCCTTTCCATTGTTAGTAATTCGGTTTTGTACATAAATCTTTTCTTTTTGGTCTCTTGAAAATGCTGTAGTTAATTTCGTAAGGTGCCCATTTTTCATATATTCGAACCATTCATCTTTGTAAAAGAAAGTACTCTCCTCGTGAACTTCACCGAAAAATAGCCAATTTTTACCGGTGGCTCCGGTGTTTATTCTTTCTTCCATAAACGCACGAAATGGAGCAATACCTGTTCCTGGTCCCACCATAATAATATCTTTACTTCCATCGCTAGGGATTACAAAATCACGGGTTGGTTGAATGTATATTGGAACTTCAGTTTCATTAACTGTTATTCCTCTTGCTAAATCACCCGTCGCTAAACCATATCTGTCTCTTTCAAAATTATTATATTTAACAATTGCTACAGTTAAATGAATTTCGCCTAGATGAGCCTTTGGAGAAGAACTGATAGAGTAAAGTCTTGGAGCAATAGGAGATAGTGTGTCAATAAACTCTTGAGGTGATATTTTCACCTTATATTCATTCATTATGTCTATGTAATCTCTAACAAAAAGATATTTTTCTAGTTCATGGGAATCATTTAGAATAGATTCTAGCTCTCTTTTAGGTTTACCCTTTCCTAATTTTTCGTGTACCATTGCTAAAAATTTTTTACCAGCTCTATGTATTACAAATCTGTGCATTAGAGCGTTTTCTAGAGTAGTTTCGTCCATATCTCCTGTAGAGACTAAATCGCTTCTTTTGGCCCTTAGTTTAACAATAGTATCTTTTACTAATTGCTCATTATTTTTAGGAAAAAGACCCATGGCATCTCCAGACTTATATCTTATTCCACTTCCTTTAATCGAAAAGACATAGTGATTAGTTTCTTTTCCAGATCCTTCTGAAATAGTGTACGAGTCCACTACTTTAGCCATGTATGGATTTTTTCGGTTGTACTCTATGCTATCAATCCTCTATGTTTTCTTTGGTGGATGAGGAGTTCTACTCTGCTTATGTTTAACCATATGCTTTCGCTTGCTGGGCCTGAGCTTCTCGGCACCCTTACCTTTATTCATTAATCCTCTAGATTTCTTTCCTGCCGAAGTTAGGCCACGGTGTACCCGTCCTTTGTGTGCTCTGTTACAAATCCAGTTAATTTTCGAATCTGAAAGAATCACTGGATGGTTAGGGTCAACTAGTATAATTTCGTACCACTTATATCGGCCATCTTCCGCAACCCAATATGAATTTAATATTTCCAGATTAGGGTATTTCTTTGAAGTTCTTTCTTCTGCTATCATTTGTAAATTTTTACCAACAGTTATTTTGCTGATACCAGCTCTTTTTGCTCTTCTACCAGAAGTTATCGCATGCTTGCGCATCCCTCCTCTCCTTATTCTTGTTCTTACAAGTACGTAACCTTGCTTTGCTTTATATCCAAGACTTCGAGCTCTGTCTAGTCTTGTTGGTCTTTGAATTTTAGTTGAAGCATCCTCTCTTCGGTATGACACAAGCCTTTCCTTTTGCAGTGCTTTCAAATCATTTGATGGAACTTTCCATTGGTCTCTAACATAGCCGTATATTGATTTACTCATTCGCGATTCCTCACTTAACGGGTTCAGCTAATGCCACATTCCCGATATTTAACTTTAAAGAGACTTCCTTATAAAGCTTGATATATAGCTAAATATGGTTGATAAACTAGAGCGTGTTGATTTAGTTCTTCCTGATAAATTAAAAGGTTTATTTGGTTCTTATTATCCACCACCAGAGCCTGTTCCTCATTTTATTAATCAGAAACTTGAAGAAATATACCCTGTTAATCGAGTACATGTAATTGTGAATCCATTTGCAGGTAAAAAAAGAGGTAAGGATCTGGCTACTTTGTTAGTGTCTGATTTGGATCAATCAAGAATTAAATCTGCGATTCACTTTACAGAATATGTAAATCATGCTGAAGAATTAGTTTCTAAAATTGATTTCGCTGAAGGAGACGCTTTAATGTCTGTCGGAGGCGATGGGACTATTTCAGAAGTAATAACAGGCCTTTTGAAAAGAAATGATTCCTTTTCTAATAGTATTCCACTTTCTATTGTGCCTGCGGGTTCAGGTAACAGTCAAGCTAATGATATGCAGATAACAGACTACTTAGATGCACTCCAAAGACTAGTTACTGGAAAATTACGAAAAATGGATGTTGGGAAAGTTACTTTTATTAAAGATGGGAATGAGCAAGTGCGTTACACACATAATCTTGTTGGTTGGGGTTTAGGAGTTGATGCTAACATCCTAGCTGAGAAGATGAGATTCTTGGGTCCCATGAGATATGACATTGGATCCTTAATGAGCATAATAAGAGGTAAAGTTAGGAAAGCAAAGTGCTATGTCGACGGTAATTTGATTGATTCCTCTTTCATTTTACTTCTAATTCAAAACACTAAGACTGGTGGTGACCGTCTGACTTTGGCTCCAATGGCACATGTTGACGACGGGAAGATGGATTTAGGGGTTATATATCATATAAGCCGTTTTCAAGTTTTAAAGTTATTTAATCAACTCAAGGCATCCGGTTCACATGTCTGGAATCCTAATGTCGAATATTATAGATTTAAAAATTTGATTATCGAAACTGATGACCCTACAGCAATAAATGTTGATGGTGAGAATTTAGGTACAACTCCCTTGGAAATTAACGTGTTGCCTTCTGCATTAAAAGTATTTCATTGAGGCAAATATATTTTTAGTTAGTCCCTTGTAAGAGGATATAATCATGACCTACAATAATAACCTGAGACAAATGTTAATTGATTGCGAAGCTCTGAAGTTCGGTGATTTCACACTTACATCAGGCAAAAAATCTAATTATTATGTTAATATGAAGTTGGCCTCAACAAATCCAGAAATTTTAAAATTAATTTCGTCTGAGTTTGCAAGCCTAATTCCAGATAATATAGATTTCATTTCAGGAATGGAATTAGGAGCCGTTCCACTAGCAGTTGCCTTATCATTAGAAACTGGAATCCCTTATACCATGATAAGAAAAGGAGAAAGAAAACATGGGACTGGTTCTAGGCTTGAAGGTCCATCCAAGGGTAAAACAGTTTTAGTGGATGACGTAGCCACAACCGGCGGTTCTAATGCTGAATCACTTGATGTACTACTGGAAGAAGGTATTGAGGTTACTAAAATACTAGTTGTTGTAGATAGGGATGAAGGTGCAAGTGAGAAATTAGCCTCATATGATATACCATTTGAAAGTTTGATTTCAGCATCGGATTTGAGTGATAAATGAATTTTCTTGTAATTGGTAGTGGAGCTAGAGAGCACATAATAGCACAGAAATTAATTGACGCTGGTGTAAATGTATTTTCAGTAATAACTAACCGAAATCCAGGCCTTATTAATTTATCTAAAGAATTTTTATTTGTTACCTCATACAAGTCCAATATTCAGAAAATTGTTGATTTTTCTTTATCTAAATATATTGACTGTGTAGTTATAGGCCCTGAAGATCCATTAGCTCTTGGATTTTCAGATTCATTTTTGAGTAAGGGCATTCCTGTTGTTGGTCCAACTAAGCTTCTTGCTCAAATTGAAACTAGTAAAGGATTTACTAGAGATTTATTAGCTAGAAATGAAATTTACGTATCGCCTCGTTATGAAAGGTTTAATTCCATCAACGGAGTTGAAGATTTCATTAAGGATTTGTCCGATGAATATGTTGTAAAGTATGACGGCCTAATGGGAGGTAAAGGCGTAAAAGTGTCAGGTGAACATTTAATGACAACTCAAGAGGCTATCTCTTATTGTAATCAATTAATTGATTTGGGCGGTTCATTCATAGTGGAAGAAAAATTATTAGGGGAAGAGTTTTCTTTAATGAGCTTTTGTGATGGCAAAACAGTGCATCATATGCCTGCAGTACAAGATCATAAGCGAGCCTACGATGGAGATGTAGGCCCTAATACGGGTGGAATGGGGTGCTATACAGATTCTAATCATTCACTACCTTTTCTAACGGATAACGAATTGAACCAAGCTATGGAGATTAATGAGCGTGTTTCCACAGCTTTGGTAAAAGAATATAATGAAGGTTACAAAGGAATATTATATGGTGGATTTATGGCCACAAGAGATGGTGTAAAACTCATAGAGTACAACGCAAGATTTGGAGATCCCGAAGCTATGAATTTACTGACTTTGCTAGATTCTGATTTTGCTTCAGTTTGTATGTCTATTGCTAATGGTAATTTGGTTGATGTTAAATTCAGAAACGAGGCATCGGTTTGTAAATACGTGGTTCCCAGAGGCTACGGAAGCAATCCTGTAAACGATGCCACTTTGATTGTAAATGATTCTTACAGAGATCATTCAGATTTGTATTACGCAGCAGTAAATGTTAATGATTCAGGAGATATTACAACAACGAGTTCGAGAGCTGCCGCTATCGTCAGTACTGGCCATGATATTGGAACTGCGGAGTCCAGGTGTGAGTCTGGTCTTTCATATATCTCAGGTAATAATATATTTGTTCGGCACGATATTGCTAAACCTCATCTAATTGACAAACGCATTCAAAACATGGAGTCTATAAGATGAGTATAATCTTAGATTTCGCTTTATTGTGTTTTGGTTTTTTACTTCTCACGAAAGGTGCCGATTATTTCATTGAAAATTCAGCTTCTTTTGCTGAGGAGAAGGGAATATCTCCGCACGTAGTAGGCGTCACTATTGTTGCGTTTGGAACTAGCCTTCCTGAGCTTTTGGTTTCCATAATTTCCTCTTTTCAAGATTATAATGACTTAGCTTTAGGGAATATTGTAGGTTCGAATATATCTAATATAGGATTAGTTTTAGCAGTTTCAACTTTCATATTTTATTATGTTTTAGGAACTTATATTGTTCCTGAGAAAGATGCTAACGATGACAGTTATGTTATGGTATTAGCAGTTTTCCTTCTTTTCTTTTTTGCAAGAGATAATCTAATTTCAGTTGGTGAGGGTTTAATCTTCTTCTTTTTATATTTATTATACATATATTGGTTGTACAAACGTTCAAGCAATGAGCCAGTTGAAGAAGTAGAAGAAAATACCTCTTTTACGTTTCTGTTGGGAGGATTAGTTGGATTACTTTTCGGAGCTCAAATTACAGTTAATGCTGCAGTATCTATAGCTGAAGCAATGGGAGTTTCGGAAATAGTAATTGGCCTTAGTGTAGTGGCAATTGGAACAAGCTTACCAGAATTAGCAGGTACTGTATCTGCAGCTCGTATGGGCCATAAAGAGATAGCAGTAGGTAATGTTATTGGCTCTAATATAGCTAATATTTTCCTTGTCATGGGAGTTTTAGCAATCATAACTCCTATTGCTGTTGAACAGTTTGTTATCGAACGTACACTTCCATTATTAATATTACTAAGTATAGCCACTTTCGTAATGATTCGCATTCCTCTTACTAGATTAGGGGGCACCATTCTTTTCTTATTCTTTTTACTTTTCCTTTATCAATTAATGTAATATGAGGCACATAAAAGAGTTTCAGATTCTTGATATTAATGCTGTCGACAACGGTCTTGACATATATCATTTAATGAACAATGCGGGTAATATTTTGGCTAAGCACATCTTAGATAAGTTCTCAGATTGTACTTCATTTATTTTTGTATGTGGCAAGGGAAATAATGCTGGTGATGGATATGTTGCTGCTAGTAAGTTACATGATAATAATTTAGATGTAATAGTTATCAATGTTGAAGGTGAAATGAGACCTGTTCCACGTAAAGCTTTGGAACTATATAAAGGTAGAATTGAATCAGTTAATTTTCTTAACACTCTACACAATGATAATACACTAATAATTGATTGTTTACTAGGCTCGGGAATCAAAGGTGAACCCAAAGAACATTACGGGGAAATTATTGATAAGATTAACAACTTTAAAAATATATTATCAGTAGACGTTCCTTCTGGCTTTTTGAAAAATAAAACTGTAGTTCCATCACAAACAATTACCTTTCATGATACTAAG
>CAXHBG010000029.1:0-11971 GCA_964015055.1 uncultured Thermoplasmata archaeon | reverse complement strand
ATTGATAAGCCAATAGCCTTTGTAGGTATTGGACAAGAATACGAAGATATTATGCCGTTTGATGCGGCTTGGATTGTTGAAAGAATTTTTGCTTAATCTTAAATAATAAAATGCTTTTGTAATCACATGATAGTTTACGAGGTAAATCTGCATGTTGAAGCAATTGCAGCTGATGAATATTCGGAATGGTTAGGTCCACATATCGAGCAAATATTAGATATAGAAGGTTTTCAGAAAGCAGATTGGTTTCTTTGTGATTCAGATGACGATAAAGTCCATTGGTCCATTAGATATTATTTGGATAGTAGAGAGTCTTTAGAAAATTATCAGAAAAATCATGCTCCAGCTCTGATACAAGAGGGAATAGATAAATTTGGAAAATATCTGACAAGTGATAGAAGGGTAATGCAGATTAAAGCATAGTTTGGATTTTCTAATTATTCTAGAAGCCTACCGTCAACAGTAAGATTATTGACTTTTTTCATTGGTTCTTCTAATTCTTTGGGTAGGTGCGCGACGTTTCTGGAGGTTACAACTTGCTTTCCAGATTCTTCATGAACTAAATAATTTACATTCTGAGAATTCGAAGTGTCTTTGAAGTCACTCCTCTGGTGAGCTCCCCTGCTTTCAGTTCGTTCAATAGCACATCTTATTGTAGCTTCAGCACTATCTATAGAACCAAGTAGGTCTAACGCTATAGCCAAATCAGAGAATCCTTCCGCATTTGGTCGAACATCAATATTCGAAGATGCAGCTTTAATCTTCATTAACTCGTTAAGTCCTTCTTCTAATCCTTTTGCAGATCTAACTACGCCGCAATACTTCCACATAATGTCTCTAACAGCTCTCTGTAGGGGCCTTGCCAGTTCATCACCTTTCTTAGTGAGGTTATCGAGCTCTAGATTTGCGTTTTTTATAATTTCTCTATTTCTTTTTTGTAAGTCTAAATTAGATGAAAATTTGGCGGCCTCCTCACCAGAAATTTTACCAAATACAAGTATCTCAGCTAGTGAATTCCCTCCTAACCTATTTGCCCCGTGAACTCCGGAAGTACATTCGCCCGCAGCGTACAGACCTTTAACGTTGGTGCTATGGGTTTCTGCATCAACTACAATGCCTCCCATACTGTAATGCGCAGTAGGTGCTACTTCCATCGGTGACTTTGAAATGTCCAACATTTGAGATTCCATAAATTGCCTGTACATTCTAGGCAATTTTTCTAATATCTCATCTTTACCTATGTGGCTTACATCAAGATAAACTCCATTATTCTTAGTTCCCCTTCCTTCAGAAATTTCAGTGTAGTTGGCCAACGCAACACGATCTCTAGTTGATAGCTCCATTCTGTCAGGATCATAATTTTTCATGTATCTCTCTCCCTCAACATTTGTCAAGTGTCCGCCCTCGCCTCTGACAGCCTCGGTAACTAATGTTCCAGCTAAAGATTCTGGATATACCATTCCTGTTGGATGAAATTGAACCATTTCCATGTCGGCAAGGTAGCATCCAGCTTGCAAAGCTAGTCTCATGGCATCACCGGTATTTTCATCTCTGCGGCTAGAACTTCTCCTCCAAATTCTAGTATGCCCTCCGGCAGCTAAAACAACTGAATCTGCTAGATACACGGTTCTTTCACCAGTTACTATGTCAAATGCGGTGGCTCCAAAACATTGGTAATCTTCACCTTGTTTGTCGACTAATAATTTTGAAACATATGTCATATCTTTGATAGGAATATTTAGTTCCTCAACTTTATCAAGTAATGTACTAAGTATAGCACGTCCTGTGTAATCTCCTGCGTAGCAGGTTCTTCTGTAGGTGTGTGCTCCAAAGTATCGCTGGTCAGGATCACCATTAGGAGTCTTAGCAAATGGTGTTCCCCAGTCAATCAATTCATTAATTCTGTTTGGAGCATCTTTGACTAGTATTTCAACGGTTTTTGGATCAGCTACATTGTAGCCTTCTTGGTAAGTGTCTACAAAGTGCTGTATCCATGTATCTTCAGGATCAACAGTACCTAATACTGCATTAATTCCACCGGCAGCTAAAGTGGTGTGAGCATCATTCCGAATTCTCTTGCCGATAATCAAGACTTCAGACCCTTCTTCGTGCGCAGCAATTGCAGCGCGCAAACCAGCTCCACCTGATCCTATTACGAGTACGTTACAAGCGTTGGTTCTGTAGCCATTTTTCATAGTTACAAATTACACTAGAAACCGACATATAAGGAATGGGTTGACTTAGTTCAACCTAGACCAAAATAAGGATATCTTATTGCATCAAATATAGCTCTTGAAATTGGTTTTCTTTTACCGAGTCCGCCAGGCGTTACACCTAAAAATAAATCAGCAAAAATTTCACAAAGCTTCTCATCGCGAGTCCCATAGTAAACCATCCTTTCAGGTAATTTCAATGCCATAAGTGCGAAGAAAGATAAATCTCTCAATTCTTTACCGAATACTTTGTTCCAATCGCGATGATATTGATCCAAATTCTTTTGTGAAAAATCATTAGTTTCTAAAGCTTTTTTGATAGTATCAATTGCAATCTTGCCTGCATGCATTCCATAATATATTCCCTCACCAGAAAGTGGAGATACCATTCCTGCTGAATCTCCCACAAGTAAAGTATAGTCCATGGTTGTAGCTTTTATTGGCCCATCAAGAGGAAGAGGTGCACCTTTCACAGGAGGGACTTCCTGGTCCACTGGGAAATATCCGTCTTTTTTCAATAAGTTAATGTAATCTGTCCATATTTCTTTGATTTTTATGGATTTGATTGTTCTGTTGTATCCTCCAAACCCAATGTTCAATATTTCTTTTTTTGGGAAAACCCAACCATATCCTTCGATTCCGCCTGGCTTGAAATGTACAAGTAATGAGCTATTTTTACTATAAGTCTTGTCAATAAATTCTTTTCCAACGTGCGGTTCCCACATCAGTGCAGTTCCCATTTGGCTATCGCTCCAAGGTTTGATGTTTCTTTTTTCTCTAATGATTGACGCTAACTTATCAGCTGGACCGGTGGCGCCAACAACCATTTTACCTTTGAAATCACCATTAGAAGTTTTTACCGTAACTCCTCCATTAAATTTATAGTCTTTAATTCGGGTTTGAGTCATAACTTCAGCTCCTACATCTCTGGCAGCTTCTAAAACTGCATTGTCAAATACGGTTCTTGTAATATTCCAGGGAGTTCCTACAGGAAATTCATAGTCTATCTGATATTTCATTGATGGTGAGTAGAGATTAACGTCTCGTGAAGGGCATTCAATTATAGGCTTGATGTATTTTTCTAATTCAGGTAATTCATCGAAAAGTCTTGCTGTCAATAATCCTCCACAAGCTTTGTCCCTTGGGAATTTGGATTTATCTAATAAAAGAACTTTCATACCTGCTTTTGCAGCATAAAATGCAGTAGTTGATCCTGCAGGACCTCCTCCGCAAACGATTACGTCATATTCAGTCATTATTGTTTACCCAATCCTTGAAAGGTTTGTGCGATTCATCCCAGGGGAATGATACGATAGCAGGCATGGAGTAAGGGTGGTTTTTAACGATATACTTCTCTAAATCATCAAATTTCTTCTTGGAAGTTTTAATCAAAATGATGTACTCAGTATCGTTTCTTAGCTCATCTTTCCATGAATAAATCGTTTTAACCGGCCAAAAGTTACAGCATGAGCCTAACTTAGCCACTACAATTTCTTTTGCAAGATTTTCGGCACTTTTTTCGTCTGGTGCCGTAGTGTAGACAGTTATACTCATTCATTATTCATTTCGAGCATGTATTAAATAGTCCCCCTTTCGTAGCAAACAACTCGCGTTCAACCCGTGATTAATGAAGACAAACGTCTGAAAGAGGTAAAAAAATGGCAAACCCGTTATTTGTAACATACGAAGCTCCTTCCGAGCTATCTGAGAAAGCGTACCTTGCAGCTGAAACTGCAAGAGATGGTGGTAAAGTTAGAAAAGGTTCTAACGAAGTCACTAAGATTATTGAAAGAGGTCAAGCTAAATTGGTCATAATGGCTCTTGATGTTGAACCTCCTGAAATTCTTGCACACTTACCAATGCTTTGTGAGGAGAAACAAATTCCTTACACATACGTCCCATCCAGAGATGAACTTGGTAAAGCCGCAGGTTTGAAAGTAACTACTGCAGCTATCGCAATAACCGAAATTGGAAAGAAAAAAGGCGCTTTAGAAGAAGTCGTTAAGGCTATTCAAGCAGCTAAGAAGTAATAACAATGGACGGAATTCCTGCACAAGTCGTAGAAGTACTCGGGCGTACCGGAATGAGAGGTGAAGCCACTTCTGTCAAAGTTAGAGTACTTGATGGCGATGACCGTGGCCGTATCATTAGGCGCAATGTACTAGGTCCCGTAGATATTGGAGATCAATTATTATTGATGGATTCCTCCAGAGAAGCTAAAGCACTAGATAGGAGATAGAAATGGTTGAAACTAAAAAATGTTCATTTACAGGAAAACCAATTCCACCAGGAACTGGTATGATGTATGTAAAAAAAACCGGTCAGGTTCTATATTTCATTAATTCTAAAGCTAAAAAGAATTATATTGAATTGGGCAGAGTTCCAGCACGTACTCGCTGGACAGATGTAGCAAGAAAGAAGAGAGAGCAATGAGTAAAGAAACAACCTACGTAATGGTCAAACCAGATGGTGTCCAACGTGGTTTAATCGGAGAAATTATTGGTCGATTCGAACAAAAAGGTTTACAATTAGTTGGATTAAAGCAAACTATACCTTCAGAAGAAATAGCAAAGAAACATTATGATGTACATTCCGACAAACCCTTCTTCTCAGGTTTGATTAAATTCATTACAAGTGGCCCAGTAATTTGTATGGCTTGGTCAGGAATTGATGCAATAAGTGTTTCACGAAATCTAATAGGGCCTACAAACGGTAGAGATGCAGGTCCAGGTACAATTAGGGGGGATTTCGGAATGGATGTTGGATTCAATATGATTCACGGATCAGACGCCGCCGAAACAGCACAATTTGAGCTTGGTTTGTGGTTTCCCGAAGGCCTTAATGAATGGTCCCAAGATAGTTTATCTTGGGTTTACGAATAATTTTTCAGAGCGAAAATTTACAAGATTTCATAGGTCATGGTTTTAATCCCATTTCTAATGGTAATAAATGTCAAATCCACAGGACTCGCGAGTTGGTGTTATCCGTATTGAGGGAACTAATTGTGAAGACGAATCTGCTTTGGCTTTTTCCTCATTAGGATGTGATGTTGAGAAAGTTCATCTTAAGCAGTTGGTAGGTGAAGTTGAACCTTCGAATTGTCGTAAATTAAGTGATTATGATGCGCTATACTTCCCAGGTGGTTTTAGTTCAGGAGACTATGTTAGAGCCGGAGCAATCTTTGCGTCAAGAATGAAATCAGGATTAAAGTCTCAAATTGACGATTTTATTAGTTCAGGTAAACCAGTTTTAGGAATTTGCAATGGTTTTCAAATATTAGTAGAATTGGGCGCGTTACCGGGTTCAGATTCAGGAACTACGAAAGTTCCAAATGCAGTACTTCATACCAATGATTCTAATAGATTTGAAGCAAGACATGTTAATTTAAAAGTTAATTCATCTAACAAGAGTTTTTTCTTAGATAAATATGAGACAAATCAAGTTTTAGCGATTCCAAATGCTCATGCAGAGGGAAAATTAATATTGGATAAAGACATGTTAGATGAAATAGAAAGCAACAATCAAGTAGCTTTTAGGTATTGTAATTCCGAAGGATCACTTAACTCAGGTTACCCATGGAATCCAAATGGCGCACCTAATGACATTGCAGGCATTACAAATTCTAGAGGAAATGTTTTGGGAATGATGCCTCATCCTGAACGTGTATTCCACGGATGGCAGCATACAGATTGGACTTCTTCAGGTAAGAAACCAGATGGCCCGGGTGATGGTAGGGCTCTTTTTGAAGGAGTAGTTGGATTTCTTTGCAAGTAAATGATTTAGACGTTGCCATTAAAGCAGCGGTACGAGCTTCTGAAATAATTGCTGAAAGTTATGGAAATTTCAAAGAATTAGATTTCAAATCAGACATTGATGTCGTGACAGAAGTTGATTTTAAGTGTGAAGAAGCAATAACTAAGATATTACAAGAAGAAACGCCTGAATATGGAATAATTGCGGAAGAAGGAACTAGTTTTCCAGGAGAGAAAGTATGGATAGTAGATCCTTTGGATGGAACTATTAATTTTTCTCATTCGTTTCCGCTGTTTGGACCATCTATAGGCTTATGTAAAGGAAATGAAGTCTTAATCGGCGTAATCACAGACCCGATTCGTAAAGAGCTATTTTACGCTTCTAAAGGAAATGGGGCCTTTTTGAATGATCTGTACAGCAAAGGGGAACCTAAACGCTTACATGTTTCAAAAGTTAAGAATATGAAACAAGCGATTGTAGCCTCGAGTTTACCTTATAACCGAGATGGAGAATATTATCAGAATATGGGTAGTAAATTTATAGCTCTAGAAAAAGAAGTTCAGTCTACAAGGAAACTAGGAATGGCAGCGTTAACCATGGCGTATATTGCAGCAGGCAGGTTAGAGGGATATATTGTCACAGGTGCAAAATCTTGGGATATGGCAGGAGGAATAGCGATATTAGAGGAAGCAGGTGGAAAGATTTCAAACTATAAGGGCGAACCATATACTTTAGACTCATATGAATGGCTTGCTTCTAACGGCCATTTACATGATAATTTTGTAGATATATACAAATAGTTAATTTAGCCAGCTCTTTGAAGTACTATGACAGATCAATTGTACATGACTATGAATGATGGGCATAATATTCCAGTTGTGGGTTTAGGTACTTGGAAATCAGAGCCAGGAGATTCAACCTACAATGCAGTTTATGATTCAATTAAAGCTGGTTACAGACACATCGACACAGCAAGAGCTTATGATAATGAGTCTGATGTAGGTAGAGCAATAAATGCAGCTGACGTCCCGCGAGAAAATTTGTTTATAACAACAAAATTATGGAACAAAGACCAAGGTTATGGTACTGCACTAGAAGCTTGCGAAAAGAGTTTAGCAAGATTAGGCTGTGGATATATTGATCTCTATCTTATACATTGGCCGCTTAAAGATCTTAGAAATGATTCTTGGAAAGCATTTATTGAATTGCAAAAGAGAGGGCTTTGTAGGTCTATAGGTGTAAGTAACTTCACTATTGAAAACTTAAAAGAATTAGAGGAAAAATATGATGTTCTACCTGCAATCAATCAAGTAGAATTTCATCCTTACCATTATCAAAAGGAATTATTAGAATATTGTAATTCAAAAAACATAATAATTGAGGCTTACAGTCCTCTAGTTCACGCAAAACGTATGGATGAGCCTCGTTTAATAGCTATTTCAGACGAATTAAGCAAAACGCCAGCTCAAGTTTTGATACGCTGGGCGATACAAAAAGGGATGGTCGTTCTCCCAAAATCAGTTAATCAGGATAGAATTGTAGAGAATTTTGCAGTTTTTGATTTCGATATTTCAAATTCATTAATGAAACGCTTAGATGATCTAGATGAAAGGTACGTAACTTGTTGGGATCCACACAATCCACCTCCCTACGCTCCAGTTTAAGTTAAAAAAAGAGATAAGATTTTGGTAAATAGGCTATTTGCTACGTCATTTAATGTATGCAAAATGCATATTTATGCAAAATGCATACTTTTTAATACACAAAGCTATATGACGACAATATGCCTAAAATAGACTACACATCCATAAGAGTAACTAAAGAAGTAAGAGAAAGTCTTCAAAATTATGTCGAAGAGTGCTACAATGACCTTTCAATCAACTCTATGCTGAAAGTTCTTATGGAAAATTTAAATGAGGGACATGTTCGATTTCCTAAATATGGTATGTACGAGTGTCCTGAAAGCAGAAAACAAAAGATGCGTTCATCCATAAGCAAGAAATCTATTAAAAAAAGTGCAAATAATCTTTCATTAACAGGAAGTTTACCTTCAGATCCTTATACCAGAACTGAGTCAGATACGATGGGCGAGATGGAAGTACCAAAATCAGCATTATGGGGTGCGAGTACACAGAGAGCAGTCCTTAATTTTCCAATTAGCGGGATTCCTATGTCTCGCTCTTTCATTCGAGCACTAGGATATATCAAGGCCGGAGCTGCAGCTGCAAATGCAGAATTAGGGATTATTGGTGACGATATGAAAGATGCAATAATTTCAGCTTCGATTAGCGTGGCTGACGGAAATTACGATGAGCATTTTCCGGTTGACGTTTTCCAAACAGGTTCTGGAACATCAACAAATATGAATGCTAACGAGGTAATAGCAACCATTTCTTCTGAAGAGAGTGGACTAAAGGTACATCCTAATGATCACGTAAATCAAGGCCAGTCATCAAACGATGTAATTCCTTCAGCACTTCATCTATCAGCTTTACTCGAAATAGAAGAAAATTTATGTCCTGCGCTTTTAGATCTTCAAACGAGTCTTTCGCAAAAATCAGATGAATTCATGCCAATAATCAAGACTGGTCGAACCCATTTAATGGATGCTACACCGATAAGACTTGGGCAAGAGTTTGTGGGGTATGCAGGATTAATTGAGCGTTCTCTTGATCGTCTTCTGCTTGCTAAAGATGAACTATCCTTACTTGCATTGGGAGGAACTGCCGTAGGTACAGGTGTAAATACAAAGGCTAAATTCTCGGAATTAGCTTGTCAGCATATTTCGAAATTATCAGGAATAGATGTTTATGAAACGGATAATCATTTCTTGGCACAGTCTAGCTTAGATGGTGCTTTAACAACTAGCGGAGTATTGCGCGGTTTAGCAGTAAGTCTACAAAAAATAGCTAATGATATTCGCTTAATGGGTTCAGGTCCTCGTTCGGGTATTTCTGAGTTATCATTGCCAGCTGTTCAGCCCGGTTCTTCAATAATGCCCGGAAAAGTCAATCCAGTCATTCCTGAAGCAATAATACAAGCTTCATCGCAAGTGATAGCTTGTGACACCGCTTTAGTTCAGAGTGGACAAGGAGGTTATTTTGAGTTAAACACAATGTTGCCTTTTGCAGCTCATAGTCTTCTACAAGCAGTTTCTCTTTTATCTAATTCTGTTGAAGTTTTTGCAGCTAAATGTATTGATGGACTTGAAGCTACTGACAAAGGACCTGAATTATTGATGTCGGGTTTGATGTTAGCTACTACCTTAGCTCCAGTAATTGGTTACGAAAAGGCAGCTAAAATAGCAAAAGAAGCACATAAATCAGGTCAAACGGTTCTGGAAACTTCACTTGAGTTAACCGATTTAACCGAAGAAGAATTAATTGCAATATTGAATCCAGAAAAGATGGTTGAACCTCAGAAATAGTAGTCTTGTCTATACTTAAGTTTAGCTAATTCCCGTTAGTCTCGTTTCCCAATTTTTGAAGCCAGTAATCTGAGGCCTTGTCTATAGTTTCTAAGTGTAGTTTTAAGAATTTTAAGATAAGCTGTCTACAGTTATTTTCAAATCCTTTCTTCGACCAAAGACTTTACCACATCAGGATCTGCTAAGGTTGAAATGTCTCCTAAGTTATCAATGTCATTTGAAGCAATGTTTCTAAGAATCCTTCTCATAATTTTTCCTGAACGAGTTTTTGGCAGTCCCTCCGTAAATTGTATTTTTTCAGGAGTAGCATGAGGTCCAATATCTGCTCTTACTATTTTGGTAATTTCTAATTTAGTATTTTCAGTAACTTCTTTTCCAGTTCTTAACGTTACATATGCATAAATCGAATTTCCCTTTATTTCATGAGGGTATCCTACTACAGCCGCCTCAGCAACATCCGGATGCCTACCAATTGACCCTTCAATTTCGGCAGTTCCTAAATTGTGTCCGGAAACAATTATTACATCATCTACCCTTCCAGTTATCCAATAATATCCGTCTTTATCTCTCTTACATCCGTCTCCTGAAAAATATTTTCCTGAGAAGCGCGAGAAATAGGTATCGAAAAATCTTTTATGATCTCCATAAACAGTTCTCATCATTCCCGGCCAAGGTCTTTGCATCACCAAATTTCCTTCAACACTGTTTCCTTCCAAAATATTTCCATCATCATCTACTAACTCAGGTAAAATTCCGAAGAAAGGTCTAGTCGCAGACCCAGGTTTTGTTTCAGTAAATCCGGGTAGAGGCGTAATCATTATTCCACCAGTCTCAGTTTGCCACCAGGTGTCAACGATTGGGCATTTTTCTTTTCCGATCACCGAGTGATACCACATCCATTCAGGTTCTTTTATGGGCTCACCAACAGTACCTAGTAGCCTTAAACTTTCAAGATTATGTTTATCAGGCCAATCATCGCCTTCTTTCATTAAAGCGCGTAGCGCGGTTGGTGCCGTGTAGAAAATATTTACTTTGTATTTATCTACAATTTCCCAAAATCTTCCATAATTAGGATAGTTAGGCACACCCTCAAACATTAGGGTAACTGCACGATTGGCCATAGGCCCATATACGATATACGAATGGCCAGTAATCCACCCAATGTCTGCAGTACACCAATAAATTTCACCAGGTTTGTAATCGAATATGTAATGATGTGTAGTTGATGCGTATACCATGTAGCCTCCTGTAGTGTGCAAAACACCTTTAGGTTTGCCTGTCGAGCCACTTGTGTACAAAATGAATAAAGGGTCCTCAGCTTTCATTACTTCAGGTTTACAAATATTTTCAGCTGAAGCAGTAGCCTCATGCCACCAAATATCTCTACTCGGGTCCATTTCAATAGGGCTTCCGGTTCTTTTGACAACTAGAATCTTTTCAATTGATGGTGTTTTCTTGACAGCTTTGTCCGCATTCGCTTTCATTGGTATATCGTTCTTAGTTCCCCTAACTCCAGTATCCTGAGTGACAAGGACTTTGCATTTGGAATCATTAATTCTAGATTCTAAACTATCTGGAGAAAAAGCACCAAATACAACTGAATGAACTGCCCCTATCCTTGCACAAGCTAATAATGCAATCGTTAATTCAGGAATCATTTGCATGTAAATACAAACGCGATCTCCTTTCTCTACTCCCAAACTTTTCAAAGAATTTGCAGCAAGCTGCACTTCCGTCAAAAGATTGTTGTAGGATAGCTTTTTACTTTCCGAAGAATCGTTTCCTTCCCAAATGAGCGCAGTTTCGTCACCATGCCCATTATCAACATGCCTATCGACACAATTGTAACACGCGTTTAGTTCGGCACCTTCATACCAGCTAATATCTGCCTTGTTAAAGTCCCAATTCCAAACTTTATTCCATTTTTTAAACCAAGTAATTCTTTTGGCCTGCTCAGCCCAGAAACCTTCTGGATCTTTAATTGAATAATCGTACATTTCATTGTACTTTTCTAAACTACCAACATATGCATTACTTTTAATTTTTTCATTTGGTTTAAATGATTTCATGTATATAATTAAGTGACCTTAAACAAAAAACTTTCGAAGCATAAAAAACAAAATCCCCCTCCTTTAGATGATTAATGGATATTTGTCTAAAGTGCGGAGCCGAGCCTCCACTTATATCCCAAATTTGCCAAAAATGTGTACGCGAAACGGTAGTTATTTCGCGTCTTCCAGATGTACTGAGAATGGTTGATTGTAAGTCATGTTATTCTCTAAAAACACCTGGAACTTGGCTTGAATTTGAAAATCTCGAATCTGCAGTAAGCCATTTTTTTGAAAGTTCGATTATTTGGAAAGAGAATTTGTCTCAGCAAAAAGCTATACTGTCATTGGAACAATTAGACCCCGCTAAATTTAGAGCTAAAGCAAAGACTACTGCAAACTACGGAGGCTTGAACTTAGAATCAAATTTAGAGGGAGTAGTCGAAATAAAATATCAAGTATGTCAGACTTGTTCTCGCCACGCGGGAGGATATTATGAGGCCATATTACAAATAAGAACTAAACAAAAA
>CAXHBG010000028.1:0-12664 GCA_964015055.1 uncultured Thermoplasmata archaeon | reverse complement strand
CAAAAGGATTACATCCTATTCCCCAAACCGTATCAGTGGGATAAACAATAATTTTTCCTTTTTTGAGAGCACTTCTAGCCTCATCAATGGTTAACATTAGCTAACAAAGAAAGTGCTTGTTAAAATCGTTTTTCACTACGATGTTGAAGAGGTGTAAAAGTTCGGTCAATTTGTCCAACATATCTAGCTCGTGGACGTATTAATCGATTATTTTTGTATTGTTCTAAAACATGTGCGGTCCAGCCAGCCACCCTCGACATAGCGAAAAGAGGTGTGAATAAATCTGTAGGAATCCCCAATTCGTAAAGAAGTGGAGCAGAATAAAAGTCTACATTTGTTATAATTGATTTTCTTTTTCTTACTTGTCTCTCGATTTCCTCTGCGGTTCTGTAAATTTCCATGTTGCCGTTTTCTTTACAAACTAGCTCAGTCATATTTTTTAGATGTATTCTTCTTGCATCATCAACTTTGTAAACTCTGTGACCGAAACCCATAATTTTTTGTTTGTTATTGAAAGCATTTTCAATATACTCTGAAGCATTTTCTGGCTTTCCAACTTCCAAAATCATATCCATTGCTTTCTCATTGGCACCTCCGTGCAGCGGACCACTTAGAGTACCTACGGCAGAAGTAATTGCAGAGTGCAGATTTGCTAAGGTTCCAGCAGTTACTCTTGCAGAGAAAGTAGAAGCATTAAATCCGTGGTCAGCTAGTAATATGAGGTAAAGATTCAAAGCGTTAATTTGAATTTTTGAGGGTTCATCCCCATGGAGCATTCTTAGAAAATCTTCAGCATGACCTCGCTCAGGGTCAGCCTTGATTATTGGGAGACCTTCCCTTAGGCGATGTATCATTGCAACTGCAGTTGCAATTTGTCCTACAAGTCTCAGAGCTTTTGGAGCTAATTCACTTAGAGGTACATTTTTTTCATAATGGCCAAGAGCAGATACAACAGTTCTTAGAGTACTCATAGGCGAAGTTTTTCCTACCAACTTGGTAATAACCTCAACTACATCATCAGGTAGCACTCTTGCTTCGCCTATATTTTTAGTCATCTCCCTCAAGCGGTCTTCAGTAGGAAGTTCATAATCATATAGAATACAGATGGTTTCTTCAAAACTAGTATCCAAAGCTAAATCATCAATGTTAAATCCACAATATCTTAGTATGCCTTTTTCCCCGTTGACTGAGCTTAAATTTGTATCAGCCGCTACGACTCCTTCTAATCCTTTTGTTGGCTCAGGTATCGAATCCTTATTATCTTTTGGTAATGACACATTATTCACTAAAGGAACCAATATTTAGGGATTTGCCGAATTTATTTTTTATATTCAGTGACTCTGATACCAAGATCGCCTTTGATAGCAGGTCTTTTCATTATTGTTTCCATCTTTTTATTAAATGCTTCCTCAAGGTCGACATCCATAGCTATTGAGTGACCAAAAATTAAAATTAAGATGTCTGCCAGTTCTTCAGCTTTTTCATGTTTAGATTTTCCTTTCGTGAAGCATTCTGCTAATTCTCCAAGTTCTTCAATAGTCAGTAATATACGATAAGACATATCGTGTCCGTTATTTTCTTTATTAGCAAAGTCATGTTTGTTGTGGAATTCTTCCACTTTTGCAAGCATTTGAGTAAATGTTTGACTCATTCAGCTCTAACAGAGTTGCCTTTTATTACTTTTTCAAGATGCCTTCAGCGACAGAAATGCATGACATAAAATCTTCAGCAGCTTCCTTGAGACTACCCATATTCTGAGCTTTAACTTTTGCCTTAAAAATATTATCTTTAATCGAACTTTCAACCCACCCGTCGTTTTCAGGATCGGTTGCTTTTTTAATAGATTCAGCTACTTTATTAGATTCAAACGGTATTTCAAAATTTATCAAATATTTGTACTTCTTTTTTAGAACTTTTTGGCTCCCGCTTCCGTATTGGGCAGCTTTCTTTTTTCTATTTGAAATTCTTTCTGAAAGTCCAAGTCCTATTGCAGCTTTCCTTAGTTTTTCTTTACCTAAGATTCCAATATGTTGCTCTTGAGAGTATAGTTTAGAGGCTTGAATAACCTCTTCTGAAAGGTAAGGACATGAAAGTTTAAGCCCGAACATCTTAGATATTTTCTGTTCCCTGTTTGGAATTATCTCCAGCAATGATTTAGTTTCTTCGTCAAGGTTAGTATTTTTCATAGACTCACGAAAACGCGCATACCCTCCAAATACTTCATCTGCTCCTTGGCCGCACATTAAGATTTTGTTTTTAGCATTTTTAGCAGCAACCCAAAAAGGGAGCATAAATCCCACTTCAAACTGCGTTAATTTTAGTTTTTTTTGTAAAATAGATGCTTCTGATATTAGTTCTTCATCATTTAATTCTTTGACTGTTAAATCTAGGTTGATAATCTTTGCAGCTGACTTAGCAGCTTCGATATCATGCGAGTCTTTTACACCTACTGCAATTAATTCAACATTGGTATATTTACTTGCTAAGAAAGCTACAAGTGCGGAGTCAATTCCTCCAGAGAAGGAAACAGTAATATTTTTTTCACAATCATTTCTAACAGCTCTTTCTATAGCTTGTCCTATTTGAGAAAGTTTATCTTTGCTCACGCTAAAATACTGGAATCGATGAGATCTTTCAATCCTTTAAATGCTTTTTTGGCTTTTGCTTCGCTTACAATATCAGTAATAACAGTAACGCCCGATTCAAATAGAATAAAGCTAGCAATAGGGTTATCAACACGAATAATCAGTCCTTGAAATCTTAATGGATCGTATTCAGAGCCTGGAATTGCTTTTGAGATTAATTGTAAATCCAATCTTTTACCGAAATTTAATCTAGTTACCATATTTTCAACTTTAGTAGCTCTTTTTGTACTAATTTTGGGATCAATAGCTCTTATTGATGATTTTAATTTAGCAATTATCTCTTTACCTTCTTGAAGCGAGGCTATCCCAGTTACTAACACTTTTCCATTACCAAATAAAACACCTGCAGCCTTCAAACGTTTGTGTCCAATGAATTTTGGATTAGTTCTATCTAATTCTATAATTACGGAGGGATTGCCAGAGCTAGAGTATCTTGCATTAGGTAATTCGGTTGCCAATTTAATTAATTCAATATCCTTCCCTAGGTGAGATGCGACAATGACATTTTCAATTGCTAAGTTAGCCACGGTAAACATTTAGGCCGGGCAAGTTTAAGATATTAATCCTTATGCAAATTCGTCAAATGGGTAGGGATCAGGTTTAATCCTTCCAAGAACAATTTGGGTTTCGGGGACTGTAAGAAGCGGCATAGGCCAGGTTGGTCCATCCTCAATAGCTAGTCTTGGACACGCTGTAATTACTGCGGCATCTATCCCCATTCCTAGCAATTGATCATGAGATTGGTGAATGCTGCCAATCATTATTACTTCTTTTCCTGCATCTTCTAACGCTTTTGACATTCTTTCAGCAAGTTCAATTCTTTTTTGACCAATTTGATTTGAGAAAAGTACAGCCCACCTATTTGCATCTTTGGCAAGGGAAATTGCTGCATATCTTTGCTTTAGGAAAGGCTTCGGATCGGCTTCGCTTACTTTGGCATTATGTGGATCAACGCATGCTACTCTCTTTCCTGTCGATAAAGCTACAGTCAACGGATGAAATAATCCAGTTCCTATATACAAAAATCCATCAACTTTTAATCTTCTCGCCGAGGAAGAGTTACAGCCCAGTAGTTGGCCAGCTGCTGCTAGTCGTGGACCGCCTTTAGTTACACTTGTATCAAAGCCAATATTTTCTAGTTTCTCAGTAGCTTCATCAACCATATGTAAATGTTGGGCAGTAGTCAAAATTCCTATTTTTTTAGGTAACATTTCTTTTATTTCTTTCAAACTGTCTTCTTTAAGATTTAACTTTCCAGTATGTTTTACAGGAACAAAATACGTGGGTATTGCATAAAATTCTGAATGATATGGCATGGGCATATGGCCCAAATGAATAAGAGCGTCAGCCCCAACTTCCTCCAAAGGTCTGTCAGCTAAGTCACAAGCTCCATAGGTAGGCTCACCCCACAAAATTACATTTGCTCCTGTTAGTTCCTTAATTTTTTTTGTTATAGTGTGAGATTTAACCTTTAGTCCATCTGGGATTTGTATTCCTATTAGCTTTTTATCTTTTAATTTCGAACAAACATCGTTTATTCCAGTTTCCCAGTCGAACTCTATTTCAGGCATTCGTACATTCAGTCTTGTAAGCCATGATATAATAATAATGTCATAAATTCAGAGTAATTAAATTTAATTCTAGAAGTTGTTTTATGAATTTCTGAACCCTTACGTCCGCGGGAGTCACCTCTTCACCAAATTCACTATCAAAGTTAGTAATAATTTCTGCTATATTATTTTCACCGTTACAATTTTCCCAGATAAATGTTGTAAATTTATCCAAAGGCCTTCTAACTCGGTCAGGCCCCCCTATTCTATCTTTAATCCATTTCTCAATTCTGCCAAATTTTTTAGGATAAATGATTGTTATTTTCCCATTTTCCCAGACAGATTCGATTTCATTATTTTTGATTTGAGTTGGTCTGTATTTAAGTAAATCTTCTTTCATATTTTTTCCATTCCTATTATCATAACGCCCAATGTTGCAGCTCCTGCAATAGCTGCATATTTCACGGCCAATTTTTTACTTTCCCAAACAAATCTTGAAACCCACACTAACCAACCACAAAATAGTGCAATAATCAGCAGAGTAGCAAACAGAATGGTCCAAACATCCATATTTGCCAACATGGTGGGTTTAATTAGTGGTAGCCCCGCCAGGATTCGAACCTGGGTCTCAAGATCCAGAGTCTCAAATGATGGACCACTACACTACGGGGCTTCACTGTAATCCTTAATTTAATACATAAAAATATTATTTCTAGTCATCGTAAAAGCCATCATCATCTTCAAATTCAAACTCTGTTTTTTCAGTGTTTTCCGTAAAGTCAATTTTATCAGGGAAATATCTCAAAATTACTACATCATCTAAGTCTTGTACCCATCTATATGGTACTATTATATTTGCTCCGTCTTTTACTAAGCTAGGAGTAGTCCCAGTAATGAGCAAAGCTGAAACAATGCGTTGAGTAGTATCTAAAAGAACATCATGAACTACACCCAATCTCATTCCTTTTCGAGTGTAAACCGTCAGTCCGGGCAGTCTTGAAGCTTCGTTTAACACAACCTTCCATAGAGCAATGATATAATTGGTTTGTGTTACATTTATACAATACCAAATAATAATAGATTATAAATAGGCCCTAAAATTGAAGCGAGTATATGGGTAGAGTAAGACCGACTTACATTAAACGTGTTGCTATTGAATTAGTAAGAAATTATTCAGACAGATTTAATGAAGATTTTGACCATAATAAATCAATTGTTGAAGAGTTGACCGACGTAGAAAGTTTGACTATGAGAAATAGAATTACTGGATATGTAACCCGTTTCAGGAAGCAAGGTCAAGTTTGAAACATTACGATGTTGTAGTAGCAGGCGCAGGTCCTTCAGGCGCTACAGCAGCATATTACTTAGCTAAGCAAGGTAAAAGTGTAGCTTTTGTCGATAGAGCCAATTTTCCTAGGGAAAAAGCATGCGGCGGGGGCCTTTGTGTTCACATTGAAGAGTTTGATCACATTATTAATAATTGGGATGATTTTCTCGAGTCAAAGTGTCAAAGGGGCATAGTTTATGGGCCTGAATTTTTACCAGTAGACTATGTTAGTGAGAAACCCTTTTTCTATAATATTCGTAGACTACAATTCGACAACAAATTAGTAGAATACGCAGTTGCCGAAGGCGCTACATTAATTCAAGGAGTTGCAGTCAAAGATTTCGAAGTTTTAGAAGACAAGGTTATTGTTAAGTTACGAAATGGTCAAGAGCTCAGCGGAGAAGTAATTATTGGAGCAGGTGGTTCCTATGATTTAGTCTCAAAGAGAATTAGGGAAATAGAAAAAATGCCTATGAATTGGAGAGACGAAGATATTGCGATGGCTCTTTATTTTGAAGTAGACGTTGGTAGAGAGTTCATGGATGAGGTTTATGGTGAAGAAAGGATTTCTATGGCCCATATCAAATACGATGGACTAGATGGTTATGGTTGGTCATTTTCAAAAGATACAGTTCTTAATGTGGGAATAGGTTGTCCTAGAAATATTATTAAAGCATTAAAGAAAGAGAAAAAAGGTTGGAGTGAAAGAAAATATTTACTAGATTATGTTGAAACACTTAAGGAGCAAGGTTGGTTCCCTAAAGAAATAGAGGTAGATAGAAAGATGATTTCTGGTGCAAACATTCCTGTAGGTATGGGAATGAGTTGTACTGTTGGTGATCGAATGATGGTAGTAGGAGATGCTGGAGGTTTTGTATCTCCATTATCTGGTGAAGGGCTTTACTATGCATTGGACTCTGGAAGACTAGCCGCAGAATCTTTAGATGTATTATTCAAAGATGGCACTTTCCAGAAACAAGACTTAATGCATTATCATAGGGCTTGGAGTTCTAAATGGGGTGACGATTTAGAATGGTTAAAAGTCGGCTGGCATCTTTTAATGGTTATGCCTAACAGTTTGATAAAGTATGCAGCTTTGGATGAAGAAACTAAAGAATTTTTCACACACATGTTTGTCGGATCGATGCCTGCAGCTAAAATCAAGAACAAAGTTCTGGCTTTGATTGCTAAAGGTGTCTTAAAACATGATGTTTTAAGTTTAATGACTGGTAAAAAAGGCGTAGTTCCTGAATTAGCAAACTAGTTCAGCATAACGTGGAAAGCCTTTAAGAAGTAACTTTTAGAGTGGTAATTATGCAATCTGAAGAGGATTGGGATGATGGTGAAGACTGGGACGACGATTATGATGATTCGGAGTCTTCCTCATTTCTAGATATGGAATTGGCGACTAAGATGAAGATAGCAGGAGCTGTTGGGATTGCATTGTTAATTATTTTATCATCAACTATTTTCACAAACTTTGGATTTTATAGCGGAGCAGGTAGCATATCTGTGCTGATTGATGTTAACGAAGGTAAAGATGCTAGCGATAACACATTCACATTTAATATTCTAGCAACATCTCCAGCTTTTGGTAGCTTAGCTAAAGATGGAAAGTATACGATAACCAATGTACCGAATTCAGTTGATTACTCTGGAGGTTCAATATCTGCTTTTTCAGGCTCTTTTGTCTTGAGTGATGATGGACGAGGTTCAGTTTCAATTGCTTATTCAGATTTATTCAAAATGAATGGAAAGTATAATGTAGAAGTTGAACTTGGAAGTCAAAAAGCTACAGATTCTGTAATTTTAAATAAGTTTTCAGAAAGTGCAGTTGCAGACTTAGTTCAATTCGATGGAAGTAAGCCTTTGGATAGAGATGATGGAGTTATCACCAATATGCATTTCTCAAGCGAGATAATTGATAATCCAAATTCAAACCTAGATACGTCAGTTATAATCATTCCTTCAGTTACAGGTACAATAACAATTTATTTTTCTGAAGAATTATTCGAGGAGGGTGAAGATGAAGATTATTGGGATTCAGACAATGGCCGTGACCTAGAAGTAGTAGAAACTATGCAGTTTTCATATTTTGGAGACCAGATGTCAGTAATTTATGAATCCGGAGCAACCGAGGAAGGTCCAAATTTTAATCCTTTTATTTTTGATACTTCCGAATTTTACGGAGATAGTGGTGACTATGCAATAGTTATTAAATTTACTAATGATTTAGGCTCAGATGTAACTGAAAAGCAAGGTCAAAGTAATTGGAAATGGTTCCATATTTGTAATACTAACTCAGATGGAACCTGCTCAGATTAATTTTAATTTATCTAAAGTCTCTCATTTTAGTAACTAAAAACCAAAGATTCCATATTCCATCTTCCCATGTATTAAGTTTGACTTCTCCAACTCGGGCATGGAAAGGAACTGGTATCTCTACAGCCCTTAAACCCCTTTTGAAAGCCTCAATTTTGAATTCCTCAGATAGTGGCATTCCATCGCTCGTCAAATTCACTTTTCCTATGACTTCTTTTTTGAAAACCCACATTCCACTTTGCGAATCTTTTATATTGATTCCGTGAAATAGATTTGTTCCAAATGTTAACCCCCAATTACCAATTTTATGAGTTACTGACATAGCATCGGAATCCATTCGATCTAGCCTGTTACATGTTACAAAGTCTAAATTATTGTTAATCAAAAATGCTAAAACATGAGGGATTTTATCTGCAGGATAAGTCGTGTCTCCATCAATAGTAGCCACATAATCTGTATCTATTAAACTAAATCCTGTCTTGTAAGCCCTTCCATATCCCTTCCTAGGCTCATTGTGAACTACAGCTCCTCTTTTCTCGGCTTCCTCTGCAGTATTATCTGTTGAATTTCCATCAACTATTAGGACTTTAACGTCTAGCCATGGTAAATCTCTAGGTATTTGATCTATGGTGGGTCCAATAGACTCACCTTCGTTCAAAGTAGGAATTATCACAGTTAAACTAATACTCATGTTGTAGAAGTAAGGAGGTCTGGTTTTAAGGCCAACTATACTAGCTTATTATGGCCCTTCTGATTCGCAAGCTATCTTCAGTCTCGAGTTTCATGGTTGGATTAATTTTAATTTTATCTTGGTTTTATTGGGCAGATTCTCCAATTTTGTTATTACTTTCCGGTTTAGTATTATTAATCTTAGGAATTATAGGTGTTGTAACTACTATAGCTAAAGAGGAGGAAGAGCTGGGATGATTGTTCCATTAACCTTATATCTAACCAGTTATCGACTGTACTTTTAGATGAGTATTCTATACAGAACCCTTCTGAGGCCGGCAGTTTTTTTGCAAGATTCTGAACGCGCACACTCAAGGGTTTTAACGGTTCTATCTAAAATGTCTAGAACTAGGTTCTCTCTTTCGATGTTAGGAGCACTTTATCGTTCACCAGATCTTCCAGTAAATATTTTTGATATTGATTTTCCAAATCCTATTGGTGTGGCTGCAGGAATGGACAAAAACGGGGAGGCAGTTCCTTCATGGCAATCAATAGGTTACGGATTTTGTGAAATAGGCGGCGTTACACTTCATGAGCAACCAGGAAATCCAAAACCTAGGATGTTTAGGATAAACAAGGAGAAGGCTCTTATCAACCGCATGGGTTTCAATAACATCGGTGCAAATGCCCTTCAGGAACAGTTGCAATTATGGAAGGATAAGGGCTTATGGCCAGATTCACCAGTAGGAATTAATATAGGTAAATCAAAAGTAACTCCACTTGAAAAAGCACCTTCAGATTATTCAGGTTCAATTAAAATTCTGTGGAATCACGCAGACTTTTTTGTAATAAATGTAAGCTCGCCAAATACTCCTGGTCTTAGAGATCTTCAAGAGTCAAAAAATTTGGATTCTATTATAAAAAATTGTTGTGAAATTAATAGACAAAAGTCTGCTGAAAAAGGTACTTCAGAAAAACCTCTTTTAGTTAAAATTGCTCCTGAGCTTGGGGATGGGTTCCTAGAAGATATTGTTAAATTAGTAAAAAAGTACAAGCTTTCAGGAATTGTAGCAACTAATACTACAATACAGAGACCTAAGGTAAAGTATCAGTCATCAGAAAAGATTTACCAAGAAGAAGGAGGACTCAGTGGTGCACCTCTTAAGAATCAGAGTACCGAGATGATTAGAAAAATTTTTAAGATGACCAACGGTAAAGTTCCCATTATTGGAGTTGGAGGCATTCTTACAGCAGATGACGCATGGGAAAAGATAAAAGCAGGAGCTTCAATTTTACAGCTTTACACTGGCTTAGTATTTGAAGGTCCAGGAATTGCCAAGAGTATTGTAAAAGGATTGAAAAAGCGCATTGAATCTGAGGGTTTTGGATCGATAGCAGAGGCAGTCGGAACAGAAGCTTAATTATTCTCTAATTATAAATTGACTTTGGCACATTGGACATCCAACCTGTATGGGTCTCTGTTCGGTATTTATCGTTATTTGTCCAGAACAGCTCGGACATGACAAAGTGGTTGGTCCAGTGTCTTCAAAATCAAAGAAGTCTTCTTCATCTTCATTTCGGAAATATTTCATTCCAACAACAGCACCTAGTGCCAAAATACCAGCTACACTCCCACCAATTAGAAGAGTATTACTGCCTTCATCCTCACTTCCACTTCCCCCTGTATTGGCTTTAGTTGTAACGAATATGAACCATGTTCCACTTGTACTACTTCCTCCATCATTATCAACAACAGTTAGAGTTAGCTCATAGCTTCCTTCAATGTCAAATTTATAATTAAGATTTTCTTGATTATTTATCTCAGAGTCTATTCCATTGTTAAGAGTCCATGTAAAACTAACAATATTTCCATCATTATCATAAGATGACGAACTACTGAATGAAGCAATATCGCCTTGTTCTAGGTTAAGAAATTGTTCATTTACAGGAATTCCGTTGATTGTTGTAGATATAGCTGCAATAGGGTTCATATTTTCTTCTTCAGCCTCCTGAACGTATGCGTATTTACTAATTGATTCATCATATTCCTCTATTTCAGAAGTAATTTGTATACTACCGGACTCATAAGGGGTCCATGTAAACGAAATTGTATTCTCTTGGTTAGCTCCTACTCCAAGACTTTCCTGATAAAGTAAATTCTCAGCAGCATAAGTTGAAACTAACGCATTACCCTCTTTTCCACCATTATTGGATACAGTTATGGTAATTATGGTTTCTTCACCAACGAATAAAGGATCATTCCAATATATACTTTTTAGTTCAAAATCTTCTTTTGGTTCTTGAATTTCAATTTCTTTTGCAACTTCATTATTTTCTTCAGTTGTTTCTGCAGGGTCTGCATTGCCTAATTCAACCTTTACAATGCTCGTTCCTTCTTCAGCAGTCCAGAGATATGAGATTGTCTTCGACGATTCTGGAGAAACTTGTTCCCTTCCATTGTCCACAGCACTTCCATCTATCATTATTTCGTAATCAATGCTTCCGCTTGTTTTACCTAAATTCAGAATATCAAAATTTATTGTAATCTCATTTCCATCTTCCAATTCTCCTACAAATTCAATATTTGCTGGGGAGAAATCGGGCTCGTCTGGTGCAGGTCCTACATCAATTTCAAAACTTCTCTCGTCGTTATTGTCATTTTGATCTTCAGGTTCTATTCCCACTAATCTAGCACTTAGAGTATTTGGACCTTCTTCAGCAATCCATTGTGTTTCGATAGTTGTTTCTTCCTCTACCTGTATTACTTCACCCAGAATAGTCGAGAATTTAGTGGTATTATGGTACCATCTTAATTCAAAGTTTTCAGAATCTTCAGTTCCTTGATTTTTTATTTTAGCATAAATGTTTATGTGTTCATTGTCAACAGGATTTAGATTGTCAGTCCATACTTCAGTTATAGTAAGATCGACTCCTTCAGCTGGTGCAGCTCCAATGCTTACAGTTTTTTCAAGTTTGTTGGCGCTAGTATCACTTTCAGATGGTGAAACATCATAGACTTCAACTTCTAAATCGTATTCACCTTCTTCAGGAGTCCATTCAAAAGTCCATGTTATGCTTGAATCTACAGAGATTGTATCTAATGATTCCTCACTAAGAATCTCGCTACCATCTGATGTCAATTTAATCGAAGCACTTTCTATGTCCACATTACCTTGATTTTCAACATCTACAGCTATAGTTACAGTATCTCCTTCTAATGGAGTTTCAGGCGTTGATGTAATTCCAGCAACTACGGCATCAGGTTGATTTATGTCAACTATTTCGTATCCATCAATGTATCCATATCCGTAGTGATAATTGTACTTATCACTCTCATTAGGTTCAGATGGGCTTCCATCATGTTCTCCGTCCCATGCTTCAGAGAAATCTTGTAACCTGTCTCTTACGCCATTAGTTGTTGACGTAGGTTTCAGCGAACCATCAGCTTCTAGCAATAATGCCGCTAAACCAGCTACAATAGGTGTAGCCATACTGGTTCCACTTAGAGTTGACCACCCCTGAGCATTACTATCTCCAAAGAAATTAGCATGCCCTGCAGCGGCTCTAATATCACTTCCAGGAGCTACAACAGATGGTTTCAATTCATCCCATCTATCATTATCACCATCATCTTGTCTAGGTCCATAATTGCTGTAACTAGCTAAATCATCATCATTTCTATTAACATTGTCATTATTGTCTATAGCTCCAACTGCAATACTCCAATCTGCAGCTGCAGGAGAAGGTACTTCCTCATCACCATCGTTTCCCATAGCAATGATTACTGCAATACCTGCTGCATTAGCTTGGTTGACCAGTTGTGATTGAGAATCGGTACCATCGCTGTCACTGGTTGTTCCCAATGACATAGACATAATGTGTATTCCATTATTTTTTTCACCGTCGTTTTCCCAATCAGTATTTACATTCTCAATACATGCCTCTATTGCTTCATTAATATCAGCAGCAGAACCAGAACCCCAATCTGCCATTACTTTCATGTCTATTAGGCGTGCTCCTGGTGCAACACCGATAAAATCTATTTCTCCATCACCGTCTTCGTCGTCATCTCCTCCCATTCCAAGGACTGTTGACGCAACGTGTGTTCCGTGTCCATCAAAGTCATCAGGATCTTCATTGCTATCTTCATC
>CAXHBG010000027.1:0-12849 GCA_964015055.1 uncultured Thermoplasmata archaeon | reverse complement strand
GAGATCTGTTGACGTCTCGTGGGCTCGGAGATGTGTATAAGAGACAGTCGTAATCAGAATCCCAGCCATCAGAGTCCGAGTCAAACCAACCGTCACTTGATGATGTAGGATTTAATCCATAAAATAATTCCCACCCATCTGGCATCCTGTCACCGTCTGAATCAAACTGCCAAGGGCTAGTACCTGCCAAATACTCTTCCAAATTAGTATGCCTTTCATTGGGACTAACATCACTATTTCTATTTGCATCGTAACCATCATTATCTTCATCAGAGTCTGCATCATAATCTCCAATAGGATTAAGATTATAGTAAACTTCCCAACCATCTGGCATGCCATCACCATCTGAATCTGAATTAGTCGGATTTGTACTATTCCCAAGCTGATTTCTAATTTCAAATTCCATCAAATTAGTAAAAAATTCTTCTTCCTCAAGAATACCATTACGATTTCTATCATGTCCATCTTGATCAGAATCTAATAATGCATCTGATGCATCAAACGGATCTAGGTTAAATTCCATTTCCCACCAGTCAGGTAAACCATCGTTATCACTATCTTTTGTAGGTAAATTAGAATCTAAAGAAGCTGATTCAGTATCAATGTGCTGTGAAGACCTGAACGAAACAAACGGTGAAAATGGCAAAGCTGCAAGCAACATAATGACTACTGCAAGTACAACGTAGCGCCTGCCTCCACCACTTTCGGAATCTGCCATTATTATACAACGAATTGGTACTCTATAAAGGGTTCACTGATACTAAATATAAATTAAATCTCTTGTAAGTGTTGTTAAACTTCGACATCCTGAAGAACTAATTAGAACATCATCTTCGATTCTAATACCTCCCAAATCAGGTATGTAAATCCCCGGTTCGATTGTGTAAACATTGCCATTGGAAAGAATAAAATCATCGTCTTGTTTAATGTTTGGTTCCTCATGTATTTCGAGACCAAGCCCGTGACCTGTTCTGTGAATGAAAAAATTCCCAAAACCTCTTTCTTCAATTATGCTTCTAGCTGCTAAATCAACATCACCCGCTTTTACACCATTGGCTGACTTATCTCTTGCAGCGAAATTTGCTAATCTAACCGATTCAAAAGCGTCTAATAATTTTGAATCAACATTTCTACCTGTGGCAAATGTTCTAGTAATATCTGAGAAATAATTTTCATAATTGGCTCCCCAGTCAATTATTACTAATTCATCCTTTTTGATTATCTTATCAGTTGGAAAATGATGAGGGTTAGCTCCGTTAATACCTGAGGCCACGATAGGTGAAAAAGGAAGGTTAGGTCCTGAACCATTTCTAAGTAATTGAATAACTAACTCTGAAGCAAACTCTTTCTCTGAGATTCCAGAACTTAATTTATGAATGATTGAGTTGATTGATTTTTCTGCTATTGATATGGCTTTTTCAATCATCTCAATTTCAGAGCCTGATTTTCTTGTTCTCAAGCCTGCGAAAATATGCATTGAATCAACTACTTTTTCACAACCTTTAGATATTAAATCTAACTCTAGATGACGCATTATTCTAGACTCAATACCTACTTTGCTAAAGCTCCGTTCTTTGAAAAATAGTTCAAAAGCTTGTTCAGGGCCTGTTACATCTGAATAAGTAAAGAAGTTAACACCAAGTTCAGATAATTTCTGACTCTCAAGTTCTGGAAGAATAAACGTCAAATTATCTTGTTCAACAAAGAACACAACTGGTCTTTCACTAAGATGGAAATTTTTCGCCGTAATGTAGAATAAATTTGGCCCCGGGACTATTACTAGACAGTCAATTCCCTCTTTTTTCATACCTTTTCTTAATTCAGTTATTTTATTCACAATAGTTAACGAACGGTCTCTTTATTATAAGACCCCATTAGCTGTTTGTGGATTTAGATACATTTAACAAAATGATTAAGGAGTTTGGTAATTACCCTGGTTATGGCGTCCATAATGGCGTCGATAAAGTGTCTGAAAAGCTCGGTCAGCCCTATGATGCCACGAGGGCAATAAGATCACAATATCTCCAAAGAAAATCTATTCGAAATCACTATAAAGTTAAAGAAAAAGCGGGATTATATCACAATCAATGGAAAGAAGGTAAGACCATTGGGGAACTAGCTTTAGAAATAGACTTTCCACCCATACTATTAGCCAATTTTTTAATGTTAAAAATGAGATTTTCTAAGAAAAAGACTAAGGAAATAATGAAAAACACTAGTCTTGTTAAAAATAACAAAAGATTGAAAGAAGAACTAGATGAAGTAATTGGAAGAGATGAACTTTATACTCCAAGGTCGCACGACAAACAATCTGCAGAAGGAAATAGAAAAGAGGACTCTATTGCAAAATGGCTTGATGACAAAAAAGTAGAATATTTTACTGAAAATGATTTAAGAGCTGGAACTGTTGAAGGTAAGACGCCCGACTTTTTACTAATGAAGCCTATTGAATGGCATGGTGATGAATATAATTGGATTGAATCAAAGGCAAGTTTTGGTGATGAATATATTCATCGCAAAAATCACAGGGGTCAGGTCTCTGATTATGTTGAACTTTACGGACAAGGAATTTTGGTTTATTGGTACGGTTATTTAGACATTCTGAAGACTAGAGGATATACTATTGTGGATAGAAAAGAATTAGGTATTGAATGATTTAAAAGCCCTGATCAAGTAACCAGGCTTCTATTCCGCCACTTAAATGGCTTATTGGGATTCCTTGTGATTCAACCCAAGCTCTTGCAGCGTTAGAACGTATACCTAAATGACAATAAAGAACTACATTGCCATCTTTTGGAATTGCTTCTAAACTTTGTGCAAATATATCCATAGGAATGTGCATGTCCGTAGCCTCAATGCGAACCTCATTTCTTTCTGCAAGGCCTCTAACATCTATTAGCATAGGGGGATTATCTGAATCTAATCTTTGCTTAAGCTCAGATGCAGACATGTGATCTGGTAATGCTTTCGAAAACTCCTTTACTTCCTCAACAACCGCATCTGGAACTTCAACTTGTCTAATCGTGCCTTTTCTTCCATCCAAGAAATAAAATGCTGATTCTTTAATCAAATCTAAAGCTAATTGAACGGCCAGCATGGCTTGATGCATTCCAACCCAACCAACGAAACTAGATAGAACTCCTGTAGTTGAACAATCTTGTATTGATTCTGGAGCAGGAGGTTTTGGATACAATGCTCGATAATATCCACTTCCAGGCAAAAACACGCCGGTATTACCCTCAAAAGCCCTGATTCCTCCATGAATCAATGGTTTATCTATATATTGACAAATATCTGAAAGAATGTATCTTGAATCTACATTATCTGTACAATCAATAACAAAATCATGAGAACTAACGTAGGTTAATGCATTATCTTTATTCAATTCTTCAGAAACTTCATTAATAACTGCTGTAGGATTCATATTAGCCAACACTTTCTTGGCCACATCTACCTTCAAATCCCCAACATCAGATTCTGAATAAAGGGGCTGCCTTGATAAATTTGATAATTCAACTTTATCAGGATCCATTAGAGTCAGATAACCGATACCTGAACTAATCAAATAATGCGCCACAGGACAACCGAGACCCCCCATTCCAACAATCAAAATGCCGGTGTCTTCTAATTCCTCTTGACCTTTCTCACCAACCTCTGGCAGTGTAATCTGGCGGGAAAAAATTTGCTTGGCCTTATCGTTTAACACAGAGGTCTATAGTCCTGTGATAATAAAATATTCACAAAAGACAACATCAAGCCTTATAGAGGACATCTTTAGCCAAAGATGAACTGGCTAAAGATTGGAATGTTCGGACTCGCGTTCGTTACTCTAATTGGACTTATCTATGCAATTGAGCCAGACAAGATAATTGATGCAATGTCTGAGATTCAATTTTCATTGCTAATTTTAGCTGTAATTCTATACTTAATCAATACGGTAATCAAAGCAATGCGATGGAGATTGATTGTTTCATCTACAGGAACACAGTTGGGATATGTTGAAGCTGTAAGATTATTTCTATGCGGTTTAGCTGTCAATAATACAACTCCAGGAGGTGTTAGTGGTGAACCTCTAAGAGTTATGCTTCTTAGATACAAAAAAGGAACACCCACTGGTGAAGGATTATCAACTATATTTAGTGAAAGATTGATTGATTTGACTGTTTTAATGTGCCTAAGTGTCAGTGGACTATGGTTCCTATTACCAATTCTAAATCATGGAGATGGGCAGAATCTCCTCATCTCTGTTGGAGCTTTGTGTATCATTCTAACAACATTATTGACCTTTGCATTACATCCTAAACCTCTTAAAATTGTAATAGGTTTTTTCGAACCTTCTGTAGAAAAGCCAAAACTAATGCAAAAGATTCACGGGTGGATTATTCAATTTCAAACTGGATTAGAGCAATTGCGTGAAAAACGTGAAATTGCATTTAAAGCATTCTTAGTTACTCTCGTTATTTGGATTAATGCCTCATTAAGATTTGGATTAATTGTGTATGCTGTAACAGGAAATGTTGAAGCTGCGGGATTAATTATTCTAGCTTCAGGTTTGGTTTATTCTATTGGAACTTTCTTACCATTTGGTGTGGGGAACATTGCTATTGCAACACTTGTTCTATCTACTGCAAGTATCGATGAAGCACAAGCCATTACAATCGGTATTGTGGAAGTTGCTACGTCATTGACATTATCTGTTCCGATGGGTATACTTTCAATGGGAATTACTGGTATGCCTGAAGAAGAAAAATTAGATTAATCAAGATAATCTTGGATTGTCATAGATTTCCAACCTTTCTCTAATCCCCATCTTAAAAAATCTTCCATATCATTAATTGCACTCTTTCCACCTACTGTAAAACCTGCAGGAAGAGAGCTTTTGTATTTAGATAAATCAACAAAATCCCAAGGATGAAAATATAGGCATAAATAATCAAAATTAGCCTCAACGAGAGAGGCTCCCCATCTAATATATCCTTTAGGAAGCATTCTAAACCAAATCCACGATAATGGCAATCTAAGACCTGGAACTACAGATACCGGTAAGACAGTCAAACCACTCTCTTCATCAACATGAGGAACTAGTTTTCCTTTACCTGAATATCTTCCTGGCATTGGACTTGGGTGAAGGGAACTATCATACTTGAAACCTAGATCTTTTATAATTTTTAATGAAGGACGCTGAAATCTAGGTGCTCGAAAACCGACTGTTTTTTGTCCTGACATCATTTCTACAATATTCTTAGCTTTCTCAAGACGCTTGCGAGCCTTAACCTCCGTCATTTTATTGTAATCGTCTCGATCATGTAATGCATGTAATGCTATTTCTTGGCCTGAGTCCACTAATCTTTTGAAAATCTTAGTATCTGATAGTCCAATAGCTGCAGTTGTAAACCACGTTGCCTTAATGTCCAGTTTCTCAAATAATTCAATGATTGCATAAGTTCCTTCCAATGATTTATCAATTGCTTCTTTAGGAAATCCTGCTTTTTCAAGACGACGTTGTTCTTCAAAATCAATTGTCATTAATAGCTTAAAACTTTTGGATTCGCTCAACTATTCCAACCCAATTTTTGTAGCAATACGATACGTATCTCTGCCTTGGTCATAATGTAAATAAACCATGAAATTTGCATATAAATTAGCTAGATAATTACCTTTTAGACGAGTGATCATTGTTATGTAAATCAAATCTCTAACGCCTTTAAGAATACGAGTAGCTCCGTACTTGGTTTTTCCGCCAATTCTATCTCTGTAATCAATACGAACTTCACCCAACGTATCTTGAGGCTGTAAAATTAATGCAGGAATATATCTATGAAACGAACCGTAAAGGATCAAATCGCTCAACCTAGGTGCATAATACCCTTTGAATCCTGATCCGAAATCATGTGCTGGAACTCCTGTCAAAAGTCTAGCTAAACTATTAGAAATTCGAGATGGGATTCTTTTTCCAGCAGGCTCATCAGCTCTATCATATCTCCAGCTTGAAACAACTGCATGCCCCTCGTTCAAAAGCTGTAAAACTTTAGGTATATCTCTTGGATGGTGCTGTAAATCTGCATCCATTGTTATTATTGCGTCTCCAGTGGAATTACGAATTCCAGCTAAAGTTCCTGCAGTTTGTCCACTATTATAAGCTAAATGAATTGCCTTAAATCTTGAATCCCAATGATTGATAACTTTCATCATTTTCCAAGTAGAATCTGTTGAACAGTCGTTAATCAAAAGTACTTCCCAATCGTATTCAACTAGATCAAGAGCTAGTTTTAGCTCCCTTGCCAAAGCTGTTAGACATTCTTCCTCATTATAGCACGGAACAACAATACTAATCTTTGAATCTGGTTTTAACCATCCGTTTTTCAATTTATTAGAATTATCAACCATTAATTTGCCTCAACAACGTAATCGGGTAAAAGTGCAATACTATCTCCGGGGAAGTTCCACACTAAGAGAAGCATTAAAGCCATTCTAGTTTGATAAGTAGGTGCAATCATTACAAATGGAGCATACCAACAAATGTACCATGTTGGGTAATCTGGACTTCCAAACATTAAAATCATGACACCTAAGCCAAGCATCAAAACGAATGATTCTTCCGATGAAAGCTTGATGTTATCAAAATAAGTGGAACAACTTTGGTACAAAAAGAATACAATAACTGTATAGAATGCCAAAAATTCTAGAGCATATAGCCAGGGTGGATTTAGGCCCAATCCGCCCTGATATAGGTAAAAGCCGGCTGCAACTTGTGAACCATAATAAGCAATAAAAGAAAAACTAATAACTTTAATTGAAAAAATAGTCCAACCGGATTCTGTTTTCAAATCATTACTGGAAATCATTGTATCCCATTTTTTAACAAACCACATCAGAAGATTAGTGAATGCATTAGTTTCATTATCATAACGAGAAACTTCGACACCAGTTAGATGCCTGGCCGAAATCCAACCTAAGACCATAATAAAACCCATGATTCCAAATAATGAAATAAATACATTATTGAACGATAAACCCAAAACCTCTGTAGAACCCGTAAATTCATAGAAAGCACTTGCAAATGATTTCATCCACTCACCCATCCAAGTTCCTCCTTGGTATTCTCGGTATACTTTGACCGCACCAGGATATCTAATCTCTAAAATGCCATAAGATAAAATCGAAGCGATAGGCAGCCCTCCTGAAAATAAAATCCGACCTCTCCATGAATATATTATGAACAAGAAAAAAGGTATCATAACTACTGGATAAAATTTCAGAGCTATTCCTAAACCTATCAAAAAACCTGATAGAATGTAAATAGAATCTAATCTCTGTGATTTCTCCTCGGGCCAGAGAAGCTTCAAAGGCACTAGCGTGCACAAAATTACAAAGGGATCATAATGTCCTGACAAACCTGATGTTTCAATTGCTATAGGAAATATTGCATAACTAATGGCTGCATATTGGGCATGTTTCTTAGAATAATGTTCATAAGCAATCCAAAAAATTCCAATAACTACTAGTGAATCGCCAATACTGGAGACCATTCTGAATGAAGTGTAATAGGTAATATCTGTTGACAATAGATTGTTAACGACATCAGTAGAGAAGCCAATTATCCAGATATATAGGGCAAAAAGGGGAGGTTTGTTGATGTCAGCTCTTTCGATATATGGTTTTTGACCATCTACAAGTGCCTGAGAACGCTCCACATAGAAGTCTATGTCTCTGGTAATTACCTGATCTTGACCTAACCATCCGAACCTAAGAATAATAGATAAAACGAAGAGAAAATACATTTGCTTTCTGTAATCTGAATTCTTCAAAAAATTTATCTTATCTATTATTAAATCTAAATAATAGTATACTATCAAAAAAGAAATTGTCATTGCTATTCCATTTACAACATAATACCCCCAAATTGCAACTGAAATGTAGCAAAATAAGTAAAGAGCTATTCCAAAAATTGCGAAAGATGGTAATGGTTTCGCAGATTTAGTAGATTCTTTCATTACATTCATCCCCTATAATTTGGAATTTACTATTGTAAATGCCTTGATACTGACTCAAGGCTACCGTTAATAAGTATAAAGGCAGAATAATCTATTAATCCCAAAAGCGTCTTGTTCTTGCATATGTGATTTCAGCTTCGATTATGGCTTTAACTAAATCTGATTCATCTCTCAACTGCTTTCTCAAAATTCTACCTGCAGTATCTGGGCCAATACCTCTTCCTGCAATTACTAGAGCTGCTCTTTCGCCGTGGGACCTTGCCAATGAAGCTGACTTAGTTAGTTTCTTGTTGCTCACTTCACGGTTAAGCTCCATTGGATGAAGTAAAGCTATCATTCTACTGTTACAATTTGGACATACTAATTCATGCTTAGTAATCATCTTTACTTTTCTTTTTCTAGAATTGTCACAAGATAAACATCTTAGAGACAAATCTGTTCGATGTAAACGTCTTTTTACTGCTGTAACTACTGAACTATCTGATTTAGGAGGCTTGAGGTAGTCCCTGTAAGGATCCAAACCTGCATGTCCATGTGGAGTTTTTGGAGAGAGTTTTATAGAAATATCTCCTGAATTAATTTGGTGGATAAAATCTTCCATTCCGTTTTCGTCTAATTGATGAAATAAAAATCTTTCAACTGCTTCTGTGTATAGTGGAGTATCCGAATACGCCTCCATTAATTTTTTCATACCAAATTTCCCAATATCTGCATCTGGAGCAATAGCTCCCATTTTTCTTGCTGAATGAAGGAGTTGTGGTTTCAAAGAAGAACTATCTTTTATCGCAAATCTTAACAAACTGCCTACTTCAGGAACAAAGCCTTTCAAAATGGCAAGTAAATCTTTAACAGTTGTTCGAGCAGGAACATCAAGAATAATCCTGTAAGGATCAAATTGAAATCCAATTTTATATCCACTTTTAGCAGTTAACATTGCAGTAACTATCATACCTATTGTACGGTTTAATCGGCTTCCACCAGGATAGTTCAAGATGAATAACCTTTCATGTTGCTCAACAGTTAAACACGAAGGTGATGGCATTACTCCTGCGTCAGCTATATCCTCATGATATTTTTGAAGTACATCTAATGCCTCTCGAGTAATTGGTAAACCAGCCCAATTTCCGTCTGACAATCTTTGGGATGCCTCTTGCGCAACAGAAAAAGGAACTGGAATATCCTCACCAATCCATCTTGGTAATTCGCCTAAAGATGATGAAGGAGAAACGGTCACCTCTTCATCAATTTCAACCACGGCCCAAACTGAACCCCGGAAAACTATCTTATCTCCAGGAACGAGATCTAGAATAAAACGTTCATCTAGTCTTCCTATCATCTTTCTAGTTGTGATGTCTCTTACTCCTGAAGTTCGCTGGTCTGGGATTAATGACAGGTTACCATGGAAATATTTCATTGCCCTAGGGCCTTGTCTAACTGCTTTACCAATTGTTCGATTTTGATGGACCTTATCCAATAAATCGAGCATGTCTGTTAGGTTTTCCTCGTTAAATTTCTTAAAAGGGTAAGCTCGTTTTATTGTGCTCAAAAATGTTTTTTTATCCACATTTTTATCACATACTGTCCACGAAATTATTTGATTTGCAAGAACTGCCAACGGCATTTCGCGGATTCTTGACGGCTCTAATTCTCCTGATAAAGTACGACGAGCAATAACTGCAGACTCTAAAATTTGAGTTTCTTCGGTAGATACTATTCTTCCGATAGCAGTTTCCTTGATCTTATGTCCAGATCTTCCTAACCTTTGACTCATGCGGGAAGCGTCCCTTGGTGAATTATACTGAATTACTAATGCTGTATTTCCTACGTCGATACCCAATTCTAAGGATGAAGTGCATATCAGAGTATTAACAGAGCCTTTTCGATAATCCTCCTCTGCATCTATTCTCACATCTTTACTCAATGAACCGTGATGAACATGGATACTTGCATCAGGATCCCACATATTCCATCGGACTCCCATTGCTTCAGCTGTATCTCTAGTATTAACAAAAAGTAACGTAGGTCCCATTTCTGAGGCTTTTGCAGAATATCTGAGGGCTGCAACTCGTTCTGGTTCCCAATACAACTCATTTACTAGTTCGTCATCATCAGACACTGGTTCAGGCGCATGTACCAATAGGTCCATGTTTCTTTCAAGTTTAGGAGTTAAAATTTGGACATCTCTGTCTCCTACTAAAAATGATGATACTTCTTTAGGGGTTCCGACTGTAGCGCTTAGACCTACTCTTTGGAAATCTCCTGCAAGTAAAACCAATCTCTCAAGGGCTATGCTCAGCTGAGCGCCTCTTTCACTTGAAGCCAATTCATGAACTTCATCAACTACTACTGCTTCAACTCCAGAAAGGTTTTTTCGCAGTCTCTTCCCCGAGAGCATAATTTGCAAAGTTTCAGGAGTAGTGATCAATATTTGTGGAGGATTACGAGATTGCCGACTCCTTTCTGTCTGTGAAGTATCTCCGTGTCTTACAGCCACACTAATTCCAAGTTCTGAGCCAATATCTTCCAATCTACGAAGCATGTCTCTGTTCAAAGAGCGAAGAGGTGTAATGTAAAGAATACTAATTGGCTTGAGTTCAGTGTCCAAAAGTCTATGAAACAAAGGAACCATCGCTGCTTCGGTCTTTCCAACTCCAGTTGGCGCGATCAAAAGAACATTGGAACCTGAATCAATTACTGGCCAAGTTGAGGATTGAGCTAGTGTTGGCTCAGAAAGCCCTCGAGTTTCTAATGCTTTTAGCAAATCTGAATTGATTTTCATAACCTTAAATCTATTAGATTGCCCAATTCTCCGAAGTCTAATCCTTCTAAAGTCTCTACGCGTGCTTTTGATAAATCGGCCATACCATTCCTTAGTATAGGCCCTAAACCTTTCAATGGTTCCCTGTTCATTGTCCTTCCCGCTAATTCCCCAAAAGCAGGCATTACAATTAATTGTTCTGGAACTTTATCATATCTTTCATGTTCTAGCATTGGAGCTCTCAACCAGCAAGACTCACTGTGTAATTTATCAACTCTATCGCGAAAAGAAAATGCGGGATGCTCGTGACCAACTATGAGTAATCTTGAATTCATTACCTCTTGAGAAGGCCAGGCATGGCCATGAGCAAAACCAATGTCTCCAATGGTACATCCACTCGAATCGTGGTAAATGACTTCTGGAGGAGCGATAGAATCTAATCCTCCGTCATGGTTACCAGGTACTATTTCTACGTCGGCAATTCTCATGACTGCCATAAAAAATTGATCTAAATCTTTCCTTTGTTGTTGACTATTGTGTGGAACTTGATGCTTAACATCTCCCAAAAGAAGTAGTCTGTTAGATTTAGTATCTTTTAATAATTTCAAAACTTTTTCAGTTCGAGAGGTTGATCTGTTGGGAACCCAAACCCCGCTACGAAGCATTTCAGCTTCAACACCGTAGTGTAAATCTGAAAGAATTAGAAGTGATTCATCAACTAAATTTAAGGCCGCGTGACCATGAACTGGGACTATCTTCATAAACCTAAATCGCCAGCGAACAGAAAGGCTCCTATCAAATACCCTAAAATTGCCCCACCATTGAGTAAGGGAAGCCCAGCCTGAGGCCTTCCACTAAGAACAAAAATCATCAAAATAAAGAAACCAACAACACTTCCAAACATAGATGCTAGGCCCACTGCCCAACCTAAAGTAGCCTTAGCAGAAACAACTAAGGCTCCAGGAATTACTAAGTCTCCTAGACCCATGAACAAGGCTTCTCTCTTTTCTCCACTTTCAATTTGTTCATTTAAGCTTCCTTGTGACAAGAAAGAGTATGAGCTGGTTTTAGGCATAACAAGTAAAATGGGGAGTTTGAGATCCATAACTGAATCTGCTAAGTCCACCATATGTCCCGTACGATAGACTGCCCAAGCATCATAAATTGCTAAACCGATCAATAGAAGCAATGCAGGTAATAATCCAAAGGATATACCAAAAATTGCTGCAACACCTGCCGCTAAGACTACACCTGCAATATCAATAACATACCACTCGGGGTAGGTCATAAGTAAAAAAGTCAGCTGAACTGCTAAACCTGCCGCACCAACATATCCTGCAGTATCTGTTATTCCAATACTGTGAAAAAATGGGTAAAAAACGTAAATAAAAGTTATACCAATTGAAGATAAAAATATCAATTGTAGAATGTAGTCTAGGCCATTCTTGGCAATCCACAAAACAAAAGCTGTAAAAACTAGAATAATTCCGATGTAAACAACTGAGTTAATTGGATCTTCAGGGTCTTCAAAAGCTTGCACTTCGGCTTCTTCATAGGCTGGAACTATAAACATAGCTAACATATGAGACAAAATGAAACAAAATGCCAGAGCTATGATCGGGATTTTATTCTCCTCCCAAGCAATAGAAAGGCTTTGTTCAGCTTCTGTGCTATCTGTCATAATTTGCTCACTTCAGAGGCCATTAAAGGCTTTATTAACCCGTTATTCTGGACCAGAACACGCGGGTGTGGTGTAGCCTGGTATCACTCAAGCTTGCCAAGTTTGGAACCCGGGTTCAAATCCCGGCACCCGCACCACTTACAATTCATCTAGTTTACCGAGAAGATCATCCATACCTGAAGCATCTTCTTCATCGTCGGATTTCTTTTCCTTTTTCTTGGGTTTGCTCTCTGGATCATCCAATTCGTTTAGCTTACTCATCAAATCATCGTCACCATCTGAAGGACCTGAGTCGTTACCATCGGTAGAATTATCACCGTCTAATTCATTCAGTTTACTCATGATATCGTCAACTCCAGACTCACCAGGGTCAACAACTTCAGCCTCTGCTTCTACTACTACTTCTGCTTCCACAA
>CAXHBG010000026.1:0-12903 GCA_964015055.1 uncultured Thermoplasmata archaeon | reverse complement strand
TACACAGTCGAAGTCGTCGGCAGCGTCAGATGTGTATAAGAGACAGCATCAAAGAAGGGGCTTTTCTCGTACTGTGCTAATCTAAATCTTGCAAAACGAACTTCATGTTTACCTGATCCGTTTGATACTTTAGTGACAATACAATCCGTTGTTTCAATGAATTTGAATTTATACGATCCTTTACGCTTTGGTTTTCCATTCATTGTGAAAGTAATCTGGTCGTCAGCTTTTCTAAGAATAAATCCTTCCCAATCATTTTCCTTTGCTTTATGTGCTAACTCCTCAGTAAAAGTTTCAATTTTTCTTTCACCAAAATGGTTTGTTAATTCCAGTCTTTCAAGAAAAGTTCGGTCGGTAACATCTTCACCATACCAAAAAATAACATCAAAAACGTTGTATGTGAAAGTGTACCCTTCAGTAATTAGTGAATTGTATTTATCTCTGGCTTTAGCTTCAGTCGTAGTTTCCGTAGTAACTGCTTTTAGGACCTTAGGATCTTCTTTTCCTTCTTTATCAAAGGCAATCAACTCTCCAATGATTAACGATTCTTCGGGCAATTTATCTAGAGCTTCGTTTATTTCATCGACAACACTAAGAATTTCGGTAATAGGTTTGATTCTTCTTGTGTATCCAATTTTTTCGGTACCTGTATTATGCAATAGTATACAAGAACCATCGAATTTTCTTTCAGCTAACCATTCCCCATCGTAAGGATCATCGTCTTTTTTCAATTTACTAATTGGTTTACATGGTGCGAACGATTGAGACAATACTGAACTAACAACAATTTCCTCACCCAATATTGCATCTTCGCGATTTTCGACGTATCCTTCTTCTTTTTTCTTTCTTATTTTCCTTTCGTATTCAAGAATAGCTTGTTCATTATCTGTGGTTTCGTTGCTTCTTCCTTTATTTTTACCATATACAGTTTCTTTAGTAGTCTGTTTTTTTCCGTCCTCTTCTTCTTTTGACGTCCACCACTCAGTAATTATTACGTTGTCTTTGACTTCGATAATCATATGTTTTAGCCTCCCAGTCAAGTGTAATTGATACAACGTAGTTTTCATGTTAAAACCTCTATAATTTAGTGGTATAAAAAATGGGGCGAAGCCCGGGAATCGAACCCGGGACGAGGGAACCACAATCCCCCAGTTTAACCAAACTAGCCTAGCTTCGCCACTTATCTACGACTAGCAAGGCATTACATAAAATTTCTTGAGAATTAGATAATATCTTTAGGTTTGTATTCTCCCCATACCTTTCTGAGAGCATTGCAAATTTCTCCTAGACTTACTTTTGCATTTACAGCTTCAATAATTAGAGGCATTAAGTTTTCATCAGTAGTTGCGTATTGTGAAATTTTATCTAAATGTTTCTCGACATTTCCTCTTTTTTCTTTTAGCAGCCTTAATTTACCTATTTTTTCTACAATCAAATCCTCATTGATTTTAGTAACTTCATCACTGTTTTCTTCATTTTCTTGATATTTGTTAACGCCTACAATTATTCTTTCTTTTTCTTCAATTTCTCTTTGGTATTTGTAAGCCGAATCCATAATTTGTGACTGAATCCAACCATCTTCGATACATTTTAACATACCTCCATTAGTGTCAATTCTTTCCAATATTTCCATAGTATTCGATACTAATTCTTCAGTCATGCTTTCGATAGTGTAAGATCCAGCCAGCGGATCTATTGTAAATGGAATACCTGATTCTTCAGCCATAATTTGTTGAGTTCTGAGCGCAACTTTAGCAGCTTTTTCAGAAGGTAATCCTAATGCTTCATCCATTGAATTTGTGTGTAAGCTTTGTGTACCGCCGAGCACCGCAGATAATGCCTGAATGGCAGTTCTAACTACATTGTTGTGAGGTTGTTGTGCAGTAAGTGTAGAACCTCCGGTTTGAGTATGAAATCTTAGCATTAATGATTTTTGATTTTTAGCGTTAAATTCCTTCTTCATAATCCTAGCCCAGATTTGCCTTGCAGCTCGGAATTTTGCTATTTCATAAAGGAAATCATTATGGCCATTGAAAAAGAAGGCCATTCTTGGTGCGAAGTCATCTACATCTAATCCTTTCTCAACAGCAGCTCTTGCGTAAGTAACTCCGTTAGCAATTGTAAATGCTAATTCCTGTTCAGCACTACACCCAGCTTCTCTTATGTGATAACCTGAAACCGAAATTGTATTCCATTTAGGAATATTTTTACTACAATACTCAAACACGTCTGTAGTTAATCTCATTGACTGTTCAGGCGGGAAAATGTATGTTCCTCTAGCAATATATTCTTTCAAAATGTCGTTTTGTATTGTTCCTCTGAGCTGAGACTCCTTTACTCCTTGAGATTGTCCAGTAGCAACGTACATTGCTAACAACATTGATGCTGGGGCATTGATTGTCATACTCGTTGAAACAGTACCAAGCGGAACTCCATCAAACAATTGTTTCATGTCTTCAATAGTATCAATTGCAACCCCCACTTTTCCCACTTCACCTTGTGACATGGGATCATCACTATCATATCCAATTTGTGTAGGTAGGTCAAATGCTACAGATAATCCAGTTTGGCCTTCATCTAGTAAATATCTGAAACGTTTGTTTGTTTCTTCAGCAGTACCAAAACCAGCGTACTGCCTCATGGTCCACATTTTACCACGGTATCCAGTAGGATGTATTCCTCGAGTGTATGGGAAAGAACCGGGAAATTCGGGTTCTGCATTTTTCACGTCTTCTGGAACGTTAAGTCTTTCTCTTTCATCTAACAATGCTTCTTTTCTTTCAGGGTATTTTTCTAAAGTTGGCTTTAGTGTCTCATCTTCCCATCGTTTCTTACTCATTTTTTTGTTATTATACTCCATGAATTCCTTCAATATGCCTTTTAACAACAACCTCTGAAGAAGATTCAAAATTACAACTCGTACATTGATACTTGTTATTTTTCTTTGTAAAATTAATATTTATTCCTTTTTTACGTTGTCCATTTTGCTGTTGATTAGGATATCTTTTGAGGTATCTTTTCCATTTTTCATCATTAGATTCATTAGCTTTTACGTTTAAAAAATGAGTTTGATTCTTTGAAATTAGCGATGACCAGAATTTTTCAAATATTGCAACTTCGTGATCGTAGGGACCCATGGGAGAGCCATATTTTTCACCGTCAAACCACATACTTTCACATTTAGCGCATCCATCAATCGTAACGGTTTTGATAGTTTTTGTTTTAACAGCAGCAGCAGCTTTTTTAGCCAAATGTCCAGTTAGATTAATTGCTTCTACAGTTAGAAACATCGCGGCAAGAAATAAAAAAATAGGATTGTCGCCTCCTCCCAAATTTCGCATTGCTCCGCCTGTTATTGCTTGAAAACCATCTACATGATTCGGATCATATTTAAGTTCAATTTCATTCATTTTACCATTGCAAAAGGAGCATGTTAATTTTGTTTCTTTACTTTTCCTTATTAAACCAGAAATTATGTCTTTTACTTCAAATTCCTTACCGCCTATATTCTCAAGCACCCCCTCTGTGCCTTCGGCTAGCTTTTCTACACTAGCCATCGTACCGTAACATTTGTTACAAAAATGAATCCCTTCGTCATATTCCAGAGGTTCTTTGCAACCTCTTGGACAGAAGTGAGCAATATCTTCATTTTTTACGCCAGCTTTCCATCTTTTGTATTCGACCGAATCCTGCGATAAATCATTGTCTTTATCACTCATTTCTTGGCCTCTCGAAGCGTTTAATATATTTTAGCATTTTGTCATGTAATTCATCAGATTTTTGTTTAGCTTCCCCAGGTTTAATTGTAATTGGCTCTAACCAAAAGCAGTAAACATTTGTTCTAATCTTATTCCTGTAGAAATCAATCATACTTCCAAAGACGTCTTTATCATTTCCATTACTAGACCAATCTACACTTGGGTTATCAAAGCAAAATACCAGAGGTTGTATTGGCATTCCGCTGTTTTCAGCGGCTTTGAAAACACCCATTTTGAAAGGATAAAGTTCTCCAAACGGAGAAGTTGTTCCCTCAGGGAATATCCAAAGGGGTTTGTTTATTGCATCCCAGTTATTCAACTGGTCAATTACACTACTTCTCGATTTTTTCTTCTCTCTTTTCACCCATAAAACTCCTAGTTTTTGACCTATAGGTCCGAATAGTAGATAATCTTTAATTTCTCTTTTAGCGACAGCACCGCCTGCCTTCAAAGCTAGAACTAATATTGGATCTAGGTAGCTAGTATGATTTGGAACTAGAAAGCCAGGCTGAGGTTTTCCATGTACATAAATTTTTGTATTGTACCGCTTCATTAGCCTTCGGCACCAGTTTGTTACATTTTCACGATATTTTTCTTGTGAATAGAAGGGAATTTCTAATCTGAGTCTGATTAAAATGTAAATGAAATACAGAATTTCGATAATCCACACAGTAGACCTATGGATTACTTGTTAAAAAGAAAACCTTTTACTCTAAATTAATGGAGCTTCGAAGTCGTCTATTGTTTCTTCAAGGTCTTCGTCTGCAGCCAATTCACCTCTTATTCTCAAGATTTCTCTTGATAATAACCAGTAAATTAAAGCTAGAGATCTTCTTCCTTTATTATTTCCAGGAATCACAATATCTACATTTGTAGTCAGATTGTTAGAATCACACATTGCAATTACGGGAATTTTAATGTTTGTAGCTTCTCTGAAGGCTTGTGCATCTGCAGCAGGATCAGTTAAAACAATAACTTTTGGTTCAATAAAGAATCGCATTTCGGGATTTGTTAGCCTACCAGGAGTAAAACGTCCGGCAATGCATTCGAATCCACAGCTTTCTGCAAACTTGGTTGCTGGTTTCCATCCATATTGTCTAGCGGAAACCACTAGCACATCCTTAGGGTCAAAATCTTTTAGGAATTGAGCAGCTTCTACCACTTTTTCAGAGGTCATATTGACGTTGAGTATTCTCAATCCATCGTCCCTAACTTTGTAGACATAAGGCTCCATGTCCTTACTCTTCTGTTTGGTTCCAATGTGGACTCCACAAGTGAGGAAAGTATCCTCATCGATGAGCAGTTCTTTTGCTTCGACTTCGGTCATAGGAATTTCTCGCTGATTCGGACCAGTTCATTAAGCTTTGCAATCCTTTCTCCACCCATAATTCCCGTTTTTATTGCGTGGGATTCGAAAGCAACTCCTAGGTGAGCAATAGAGGTATCTGTAGTTTCACCACTACGGTGTGAGATAACTGTAGCCATTTCAGCCCCTTTGGCCATTTCTACAGCTTTGGTAGTATCTGTTAAAGTTCCTATCTGGTTTGGTTTAATCAAAATTGAATTAGTAGATTTCTTTTCTATACCTTCTCTTAATCTTTCAGAATTAGTAACGTATAGGTCATCTCCAATAATTAGAGAGTCAGTTTGGTCAGTTAGAGAAGCCCATGACTCAAAGTCGTTTTGGTCGAGTGGATCTTCAACTGAGTGTAGGTCATATTCTTCAATTAATCCCAACATGAAATCAACCTGCTCTTCAGGTGTAAGTGTCTGTTCTTTATACACATATTTTCCTTTTTTATAAAATTCACTAGCAGCTACGTCCAAACCAGTTCTTACTTCAACTCCAGTTTCCTTCTGAACATTGTCAACAGCTCTTGTAACTAGTTCTAGTGCTTCTACATTTTCTAACGGTGCCACCCAAGCTCCTTCGTCGCCTTTACCTAGCGCAATATTAGGAAATTTTTCTTTCAAAATTTTAGCTACTTCCTTATGAACGGCAGCATTAGTTTCAATTGCAGTATTAACGTCATTATCAAAAGAAGTAACTAGGTATTCTTGAATATCTGTGCCTCCTATTGCATGAGCGCCACCGCCGAGTACGTTGGACATTGGAGCTGGAATTGAATACGATTTGGTTTTACTAACATGCTCGAATAGGGGAATACTTTTTGAGTCTGCAGCGGCTTTAGCACATGCTAATGATAATGCTACAGCAATGTTTCCACCTACATTTTGTAAATTTTTTGTTCCATCTTTATCCTTAATTGTTTCATCAAAAGTTTCTTGATCATTAGAAGCAATTCCTATTAGATATGGAATGACGTTTTCTTTCGCATTACTTATTCCTAAATCAACATTGTTTTTAGGCCAAGCTTGGGCCTCAAAGGTTCCTGTAGAAGCCCCAGCTGGAGCTGCAGCTCTACCAAATCCCTCATTAGTTATAACATCAGCTTCTACAGTAGGATTTCCTCGGGAATCTATGATCTTTCTAAGAGTGATGCCTTTAATAATCACTTCTTTTCTCGATCAACAATATCAATTGGGATAGCATCTGTGTCGTATTCCATCTGTGCAATGATGACTGGATCGATTATTTCTTCAGGCACTTTAATGTCTACAGGTGCACCCATTGAAATCTGTAACGCCCTTGCTCCTATAACTCTGGCTTTTTCAAATCTTGAATGTTCTCTCATTTTTAACCTTCCTAGTTACTAAGAAATTAGATTATTCGCTAGTGGTCCAAGTATAAAAGACTTACTAAGTCAATAATGTAAAAGAACTAAACTATCAAGTAGATTATTTTTTTTCAGAAGCTTTTTAAATACGTGCTACGATGAGTTTAGTTACCTTGTACCAATGGTTAAAGGTGTAATAGGACGAAAAAAAGGTGAAAAAATGGAACAAAAAATAAACAAATTGGGTGCATTTATAGCTACTTTAGCTTTGATTGCATCTGTTTTAGTAATGCCTAATGTAAGTGCTGGAGAAGGAGATTTATCTGTAACACTAGTAGGAGATAAAGGTCTAACTTCATATGGCCCAATGCACGGGCATGCAAGCTTCACAGGAAGTATAACAAGTACTTCAGCTGACGCAGATGATAATGTAACTATAACAACATCATTTTCTGAAGCAGGTTGGGCAGATGATCAAGCATCAATCGGTTCCTGGGACGGTTCCACGTGCACTGTTGAAGGTACTGCAAGTCACGATTTTGGAACTCTTGATGGAACTTTAGATTTTTGTATTCAGGTTCAGATTGAAGGAGATGTAAGCAACGGAGATTCTGCAGAAATGGTAGTTTCTGTGAGCTCATCAAGTTCAACAGCATTGGACACCAATGCACAAGTAATTGTCTCAGACTGGACATTTAGTACAGCAGATACAGATGCAAAAACTTTTGCAGAATCTGATGCAGTCGGAGAAGACTGCGATACTGCAATTAATTGTCACACATACACAATTACAATCCACAATAATAAGCTAGATGAAGAGGGCACTCCCATTGCATTAAGTGATTCTGTTAAAATTAGTTATAATTCAGCTACACCTGGCTGGAGAATCGACAGTGATGACTCAGCTTGGGATGAAATGGAAATGGAAGCAACTATTGGATACATAGACGCAGATTCCAGCTATGATTTCGAAATAGAAGTGTCTTTATCTGGAAGTTATGCTTTAGCTTCGTCCTATGTTGGTAATTCCGTTTTGGCTTTCCAAGTCTCAGACGATAAAATTATTGATTTCGTAGAATTTGAAGCCGTTGTAGAAGACAATTTCGCAGTTAGCGCTCAAGGTTCAGGTAATCAAGATGTTGACAATGGATGTTCAGACCAAGACTTCAAAGTTGATTGGGATGTTAGCGTGAAGAATTTTGGTAACTTGCCAGATGATTTCACAGTTTCATTTGATACCTCTGATGCAGTTGCCGCAGCCTGGAGTGTTACTGGTGCTGATGACATGACAATTAGTAATATTCTTCCTAAAGCTGAAGACGGAGTTTATGATTTCAACATAGAGATGGAAATTCCAAGTGGATTAGCTGCAGGAACCAAACATGGTTTCACTATGACGGTTAGCTCCGTGGGAGATTCATCACAAACTCAGACACAAGAGTTTAGTGCAACGGTAGTACAATGTTACGGAATTTCAATGACTGTTGATAAAACAACAGATAGTGCAAATCCTAGCGCTTCTTCTGATTTTACAGTTACAGTTACTAATGATGGTAACGGCGAAGATACAGTTTCGTACATGACAATGGGAGCTCAAGCATGGGCACCAAGCCTTTCTGAAATGAGCTCGACCATAGCTTCAGGAGAAACAGGTCAAGTAGTTTTCACACTAACTGTACCTGCAGATTCAAGTGCAGCTGCTAAAAGCGGTATGGCCATGGTACATGCTTATTCTGAAATCTGTGGTGATGATACATCTGATTGTGATTATGAAGCTCATGTATCAGTCGAACTTTCTTCAAACCAAGTCTTCGATATTAGTGCAGGATATTATTACAATGCATCAATGGCAAGTGCTTCAGTTCAAGAGGGAATGGCTTTACAGTTGAAATTTAATGTCACAAATAACGGTAACGGAAACGACAATGTAGGTGTTGCGCTAGCAAACGCACCATCTTGGGTAACTTTATCTCAAGATACTGTCTTAGTAGGTCCCGGCCAATCTTCTACAGTTACAATTGATGTAATGGCTCCAGTCTCTGGAGGTCTAGGTTCAAATACATTCCAAGTGATGGCAACATCATCAGATGGAACAACAACTTCAACTACTGGAGATTTCACAGTAACTGTTATTGAGCAATCAACAGATAGTTCAGGTCCAACAACTGAAGAAGTCGATGATGATGAAGGTGGCTTACCAGGCTTTGGATTCCTCCCAGCAATAGCAGCCATTGGTGCTGTATTATTGCTACGCCGCAGGCTTTAAGGAGAAATTGAATGTTAGGTAGTCGGCAATTTCTGCCATTTTTCGCAATTTCTTTGCTACTAGCCTCAGCTTTGGTTTTCATTCCAGCTAGTGCAGCTTCTTCATTAAGCATATCAGTTGATGCAGATCACAATGAGTACTCGTTTGCTTCAGTTAATGGAACTGCCTCTTTTGTTGTCACTATTACAAATGATGGTGATGATGATTTCACAAACGTTGCAATAGATTCTTCATTTGATGATGAAACTTGGATGAAAGATAATGTAACCTTTACCTATTCAGGTGATAATTCTACGGGTGGAATGGACTTAGGTAGTTTAGCTTCAGGGGCGCTCGCTCAGGTTACAGTAGAGGCGTTAGTCGGATATGGCGCAAAAATAGACATGTCTAAATTTGTTTATATGAATCTTGAGGTATCCGCAGATGGATTAGACTTTGATGTTGCAGATACAGTGATAGTAGTTTCAAATTGGAAAGCCTATCAGTCCGAGTTTCCAGGTTCTCCAGCAGTAAACACCTACGATATTGGTGATAGTTTTGATTACCAAATTATGATAGAAAATATTGCAGTAGATAGGCTACCCGGTGGCGGCACACAAGCTGCAGATATCATGGATTCAATTACAGTGCAATTCGGGGGGTTAGGTGGCTGGACAATATCCAGTGACGATCCGGCTTGGGATTCATTTCAAGGAGGAGTTCTAAATGGGCTTCAAGCAGGTCAAATTTACACATGGAATATCACAGTTGAATTAAGCAGTAAAGTTAAAGCAGGAAGTGCAGATTTGGATTTTCAAGCTTTTAGTGTCGATCCTAGTGATCCTTTTGGCTTTCCATATTATCAACCATTCGGTATGATTAGTATCCCAGTTTCAGCTTCTGAAATGTTCGGAATTAAGCTAGACGGATCTGGCAGTAGAGACGTAGATCTTAGTGCAGGTGAATCAGTGGCCGATTGGACAGTTAGGGTCAATAATCTCGGAAATACAGACGATGATTTTACAATTACTTGGGATGATCAAGGAGTTCCATCAGGTTGGAGTCTAAACGTAGACACTTCAGGCCCTATGGTTACTGATTCTATTAGTTGGAATGGTTTTTACCAATTTGGAGTTGTTTTAAGCGTACCAAGTGATGCTTTGGCAGGATCCACAGCCTCTTTTTCTATGAGTGCTTCGAGTAACGGAGATAGTACGCAGACAGCTACACAAGATTTTACGGCAACAGTAAATCAGCATTATGGAGTCTCTTTATCAGTTGATTCAGAATCTAAAGAGAACAAGCCAGATCAAGTAGTAGATTTCATTTTCAACATAACTAATACAGGTAACGGGCAAGATACTTATAGCATATCTGTAGAAGGCCCAGCAGTTTGGAACCCAGTCTTGAGTCAGGATAATATCACAGTTGGAGCTGTTAGTGGTTCTCAATTCACTTTGTCAGTTACAATTCCTTCAGATAGAGATGCAGGAGCAACCAGTGGTGATATGTTAGTAACAGTCATTTCATCAGATGGTGAATCTATGGCGAATTCTACAGTTTCAGCAACTACCTCTCAAGTTTATGACATAGGATTAGGCTATGTCAGCGGGTCAGATGGCACAGTTTCAGTTACTCAAGAAACTCAAATTCTTTTGAAGTTGAATGTCACAAATAATGGTAATGGAATAGACACTCTATCTTTGGCCATGACTAATGCACCAAGTTGGGCTTCGCTAGGGGTTGAAACCATACAAATTGGTCGAGGACAAACACAAGCGATAACAATAACACTTTCACCTGATGCAGCAGCATTATCTGGAAGAGATTATACATTCCAAGTAGTTGTAACCTCATCTGATGGTAGTGAATATACCAGTCCAGATTTCTCAGCAAATATTGAAGTTAAAGAGACAACTGGCGGAGGAGAAGTTGAAGTAGAAGAGATTGAGTCCGAAGACGATAGTTCTACACCAGGTTTTGGATTAATAGCTTCACTATTAGCACTAACTACATTGGTAGTTTTACGTAGAAGAGCTTAAAGCAACAATCTAAACATTAGTCGCAATGCAAGACAAATTAGATGAGTGGTTTGCTGAAGACTTTGGCGAAGGTGACTTTACATCTCAGGCCGTGGTTGAAAATGAACCATGTGAAGCCAAAGTAACGGGCGGTCCGGGAGTAATTTCAGGCCTTAAGGTATGTCTCGATCTTCTAGAGCGTCACGGTATTTATTTTACTACAGACTACAGTGATGGAGACACAATAGATTCACCTCTAATTCTTTCACTTAAGGGAAGAGCTTATGATGTCTTAGCAACTGAGCGTCTTTTATTAAATATTTTAAGTCACCTTAGTGGAATTTCAACACACACTAATAAAATTGTAAAAATAGCTAAAGGCGCAAATTCTAACGTGGAAATATTAGCTACAAGGAAAACACTTCCCGGGCTTAGAGAGCTTGAAAAAGAGGCAGTTGTTCACGGAGGAGGTCAGACTCACCGCATGCGTTTAGATGATGCAATATTAATTAAAGATAATCATCTTAAGTTATCTAAGAGTATAAAGGAATCTATATCTCTGTCTCGAACTAAGTATCCAGACTTAATGCTTGAAGTTGAGGCAGATAATGAAGAACAAGCTCTGGAAATAGCCGAGTGCGGGGCCGATAGAGTTATGCTTGACAACTTTACTCCTCTGGACGCAGCAAAAACTATCAAAAAGTTGCGACAAATCTCAAACATAGAAATTGAGATTTCGGGTGGAGTGACTATTGAAAATGTGGCAGAATATGCAAAAAATGCAGATTTTATAAGTTTAGGAAGCTTGACAATGTCGTCATTACCGATCGACTTTTCGTTACATGTCATTTAATATCAGAATTTTATGCTTCGATCAAGACGATCCTAAAAAATGTACTGCCAAAAGGTTAGAAAGGTTTAATCTTTCAGATAATCACTCAAATTTCAAGACATTACCACCCATGGGAATAGTTTTAGATCCTTTTTCAGAAAAAGTACTCAGTAATGAAGATATTCCTCTTGCGGAAGTTGGTGGAATTGTTGGTGTAGATTGCTCATGGAACAGGGCTCCAGAAACGTTTTCCCGATTACGCTTAATGGGTCTAGAGCCTCGAAGTTTACCTTTAGTAACTCCTGCTAACCCTGTAAACTCCGGTAAGGTAGGTAAACTAACTACAGCAGAAGCAATTGCATCAGCTTTACTAATTTGTGGGCAGTTAAAACAAGCTCAGAAAATCATGTCGGTTTTTAAATGGGGTCCAGCATTTCTAAAATTAAATTCTCATTTATAATAATAAGTTCTATAAATGCAGGCAAACTGTGATAACATGGATTCAGTAAATGTTAGTGAGGAATTGCCTAGTTTTAGTTTTTCAGGCAAAAGACACAGAATATTTATTGAAGGAAGGGGCTTTGATTTCGAATCATTCGTTGTTTACAATAATAGCACAGCTTCTTTAAATCTTATAAATCTAGATGACCCATTATTTACAATTTTAGATTTTGAAGAACCTAGAGTAATTTATGTAGTTTCTAGATTAGGACAGAAAGATTTGATTCTTCAAGGTTGTATTTTTAAATCTATAGAAGGAAGCGAAAGTCAGTTGTCCTATTCCAAAATTCAGACCGAGTCGTAAACCTTAATTTAGAGCATTCGCGATAGATAATTGTGGAAATCGTAGACGTTGCAGTTGTAGGAGGAGGACCTGCAGGTTCATCAGCAGCCCGCGAGGCGGCAGAACGTGGCTTGTCTGTACTTTTATTTGATCATGCTCACCCCAGAAGAAAGGCCTGTGGAGGAGGTTTACCTGTTAAAGGTATTGAATGGATGGATGCTCCAGATGAGTCGATTGAATGCGAAATGTCTTCTATTTCCTTTACTTACAATGATACTAAATTAAAAATTCCAGTAAATAAGGGTAAATTAATTCGAAGAGACGATTGGGACTTTTATTTATTTAACAGAGCTAAAGAGGCAGGTGCAGGTCATATCATTGAAAGAGTTAAATCATTAGAATTAGTTGATAATATTTGGTTGATTAATGGTAAATATAAATCAAAATACATCATTGGTGCAGATGGTGTCAATGGTTTCACACGTAAGCATTTTATGGACCGAATACCACGAGAGCATCTCTTTGCCGCAGCAGGATATTATTTATCGATAAAACCAGATGAAAATGATGTGGAATTCATTGTAG
>CAXHBG010000025.1:0-13195 GCA_964015055.1 uncultured Thermoplasmata archaeon | reverse complement strand
ATATATCCAAACTCAACTTAGCTACGTTGTATAAAATAAACATTTTTTTCACCTAGTTTTTCAGATTATGTTGGCCAAGAAAGGTAAAACAATTATTTCCCAAGGAAGAAAAATAATTGCAGCCTTAATGTAGCCTATCATATTATTAACTAGAAAAAGTTATATATAAAGTTAACGCTATTTTAATTATATAATTTATTTAATTATTAGAGGATATATTATTATTTGTTCTACAATACATTAAATTATCAAAAAGGTGGTACACAAAAAAAGATCTGAACGTAATTATAATATGTACATTCTGCCTGAATACTTGTGCAGAAAAAGTTACTAGTTATTGGCGGAGGTGTAATAGGTTTATCCTCAGGAATATGCCTTCTAGAAGATGGATGGGATGTTACAATTCATTCTGCAGAATTTTCTCCAAATACTACTTCAGACGTCGCTGCAGCTTTGTGGTATCCATTTCTTTCAGCTCCAGTTGAAAAGACAGATGCATGGGGTTCTAGAACTTATGACATTTTGAAACTATTGACTGCTGACGAAAAAGCAGGAATCCAGATGGTTCAGACGTTTGAATATTTCCGAAGTAAACAGGAAGATCCTTCTTGGATGGATACGGTAGATAAATTTGAAAGGATTACAGAAAATTTGCCATCAGATTATGTTGAATGTTTTTCATTTATGACTCAAGTTATTGAGATGCCAATATACTTGAGTTGGTTGATGGAACGATTCAAAGGTTTAGGCGGAAAAATGGAAAAAGTGATTGTTACCAATTTTTCTGAAATATCTGATGATTTTTCTGTAATAATTAATTGTACGGGCCTAAGTTCTGGAGAGCTTTGTGATGACTCTGAAGTATATCCCGTTCGTGGGCAAATAATTCGAATAAAACCATTGATTGGTGAGATGCATTTAGATCAGCAAGTTCCTACACTGGCTTATATTGTACCAAGAAGTAATGACATGATTATTGGAGGGGTTGCTCAGGAAGGTAATTGGAATACTGAGGCAACTGTTGAGGACAGAAATTTTATTATTGATAAAGCCTCTAAGATTATTCCTGGAATAAAAGATGCAGAAATAATAGAGGATGTTGTAGGCTTGAGGCCCGGTAGAACCGAGGTGCGCCTTGAAAAAGAATTAATTTCAGGAAGAACTGTAATCCATAATTATGGGCATGGTGGTTCTGGTGTTACTCTTTCCTGGGGATGTGCAGAAGAAATAGTGGAGATAATTAATGAATAAACATTCTAAAGGTACACATGATTATCTTGATGATCCTAGAAATTCTGAAGTATTAGTATACGTTAATGGAGACTTTGTTCCGAGGCAAGATGCCAAGATTTCTGTATTTGATAGTGGGTTTCTTCTTGGCGATGGGGTTTGGGAAGGCATTCGTTTGCATAACGGGAAGTTGCTGTTTTTGGCTGAACATTTAGAGAGATTATTTTGGGGAGCTAGCAAGATAGATATGGATCTGGGTAAAACTCTGGGAGAAATAACTGATATACTATATGATACAATTCTTAAGAATAAAATGTTCGATGGTGTTCACTTGAGGCTTGTAGTTTCAAGAGGAATTAAATCTACGCCATATCAAGATCCTAGTTTTACTATCTCGAAACCTTCAATAGTTGTTATTCCTGAATATAAGTTGCCCTCTCCAGACATCCAAAAGACAGGTCTAAAGTTAGTTTCAGTTAATACGATTCGTGGAAGTGAAAATATTCAAGACCACAGGATTAATAGTTTGAGCAAATTTAATTGCATTCAAGCCTGTATAGAGGCTAAAAGAAAAGGTGGTGATGAAGGTTTAATGTTAGATCCACATGGATATGTTTCTACTTGTAATTCTACACACTTTTTTATTGTTAAATCTGGAGCAGTCTGGACTTCTACGGGAAAATATTGTTTGGGTGGAATTACTCGGCAAAACGTGATAGATATCTGTAATTCAAATTCTATTCCAATATATGAGAAGAATTTTACCTTATCTGAGGTTTATGAGGCAGATGAGGCCTTTGTTACAGGTACTTTTGCAGGTATAATTCCAATATACGAAATTGATGATCATGACATCAATATCCTTCCTTCTGATTCAGTTGTTACAATTTTACAAAAATATTATCACGATTTAATTGAGTCCGAGAGCAAAGCATGAATCGAATTGCTATGTGGTCTGGCCCTCGCAATATATCCACTGCAATGATGCGTTCATGGGAAAGCAGATCAGACACTTTCGTTATTGATGAACCATTTTATCCATATTATCTTAGTAAAACTGATGTTGATCATCCAGGCAGAGAAAAAATAATTGCATCTGGAGAACTAGATGAGACGGTTGTAGGTCAAAAATTAATATCTGAAACTAAAGGTAATTGTTCAATATATTTTCAAAAGCACATAACTCATCATCTTTTACCCTCTGTCGACAGAGAATGGATGAAGGATGTTACAAATTGTTTTTTAATAAGAAATCCTAAGGATATGATTATTTCCTATAGCAAAGTTCATTCTGATTTGAATATGCATCTGCTTGGACTCAATGAGCAGTATGAAATTTTTAATTATGTCAGAGAAATTACAGGTGAAATTCCTCCGGTTGTAGATTCTAAAGATATCTTGCTTAATCCACGAGATATTCTGAGTAAATTATGTACCAAAATTGATGTAGTTTTTTCTGAAGAAATGCTCAGTTGGTCTAAAGGAAAGCGAGATACTGACGGAATATGGGCTGAATATTGGTATAATAACGTTATAAATTCTACCGGGTTTAATAGTTACCAGGAAAAAGAAGAAGAAGTTCCAAGTAAGTATTTAGATTTGTATGAAGAATGTTCTAAAATATATTATGAGTTGAGTAGGCATAAAATAAAATAATTTAGCAATTATTTAATTAAACCCCAGATCATAGTCAAAATATGAGTGAGCAGGTAAATCTCGATCCCGAACCGTGGGCTTTTCACCTCCTTGGTTTGATATCTCCGCTTTTAGTAATATCAGGAAATCTGTTAGGAGTATATGAGCCAATTTATGCTGCGATGGGTGTTTTCTTCATTTGGGTAGTCGGGCCAGTTCTAGACATTGTTATGGGAGAAACAAAAGTACCACGACCACCTAGGGAATCAGGAACACCTTTTGAAGTGTTGCTGTGGATTCATGGAATACTACAATTAATTGTAATGGCTACTTTCTTTTGGTTTGCATATAATACAGGATTAAATGGTTGGCTAATTGTTGGTGCCTTATCTACAGGTCTTAGTGCTGCAGCTTCAGCGATAGTTACGGCCCACGAATTAGGCCACACAAGGCCTCGTAGCCCTAGCTGGTGGCTATCGAGAATTTTACTTTTTAGTGTAAATTATCTACATTTTACTACAGAGCACAATTATAATCATCACAGATATGTCGCTACTGATAAAGATCCAGCCAGCGCTTCAAAGGATGAAAGTTTATGGTATTTTTGGGTTAGAACTATTCCTGGTCAATTTATATCCTCTGTTGAAATTCACAATAGCAAAGGAAAGACTGGTTTTAACAATCCTTCTTACAGGGGACTATTTCTACAAATAATCACATTATTAAGTTTGGCTTTCATTCCCGGTTTCTTGGGATATTTCGATGGCATTCCATTAGCAGTAGGCTGGATTATTTCGTCACTAATTTCAATTCTAACTCTTGAATACGTAAATTACATACGTCACTGGGGTTTACGCCGAGGTAAAGGACGTTTCAAAGCAGAGCATGCTTGGAATACCGAAGCAAGATGGTCTAGATGGAGTCTTCTGGAATTGACCAGACATTCAGATCATCATTTAGATGGTGGAGTTCCATTCTGGAAATTGCGACCTCTAGGAAACACGCCAACACTTAAGTGGGGATATTACGCTTCTTGGTGGCCGTGCGTCATAACTCCTATTTGGAGGAAAGTAATGACTCCTCGTTTGACCAATTTTGACTAGTTACATTTATTATTGGGCATATAATGAATCAATATGGGAAAGGAAATAACCTTGTCAAATGTTAACAAATATCTGAAAAAATTTACTTCAGATCCACAAGCTAGAATTTCAATGAATGCAGCTACCCGTACAGATGTTCGAAGAGTAGCAATGAATTGGGAGTCTTTTAGAGAGATAGATCATACATTTTCTGAAAAAGTTAGTGGTGAAATGAAAGCTACAAGTCAAAAACGTAGCGGGAGATGTTGGGGTTTTGCAGGTTTAAACTTATTAAGAATTTATCTCGGGCGTAAGTATAAAATTAAAAATTTTGAATTTTCGCAAAACTATTTTATGTTTTATGATAAGTTAGAAAAAGCTAATTATTTTTTAGAAAACATAATAGAGACTTCAGATAAGCCTACAGATTCACGGCTAATCATGCATTTACTTGACAGTCCAATTCAAGACGGGGGGCAATGGGATATGTTCGTTAATTTGCTTATGAAATATGGTACAGTTCCTAAGAAAGTAATGGCTGAAAGTTACCATAGTAGTAATTCATCGCAGATGAATAAATTAATAACAAGGAAACTTCGTGAATTTGCTAAAGATTTACGATTGGCAATTTCTAACGGAAAAACTTCAGCCCAGGTTTCAAAAATTAAGGACGGAATGCTATCAGAAATTTACCAAATGCTTTGCATTAGTCTTGGAACTCCTCCTGAGAAATTTGATTGGTCGATTAGAGATAAGAAGGAAAAGTTTCACAGATTTACAGACTTAACACCACAATCTTTTTTCAAAAAACACGTTGATATTGATTTAAACGATTTTGTTTGTTTAATTAATGATCCAAGGCCATTTACCGATTATAACAAAACTTACACAGTTGATTACTTAGGAAATGTTTATGGTGGAAATATAATTCGTTATTTGAACTTAGAAAATGAAGACTTAAAAAAATATACAATCAAATCTATCAAGGCAGATGATCCTGTATGGTTTGGTTGTGATGTTGGTAAATTTTTTACAAGACAATTTGGAGTTATGGACACAAGTTTGTTTGAATTTGATAAATTCTACGGTACTTCCTTTGGAATGTCAAAGTCAGAAAGGTTGGAATACGGAGATAGCGTGATGACTCATGCTATGCTTTTCACTGGTGTTGATCTAAAGAATAACAAGCCATTAAAGTGGAGAGTCGAAAATAGTTGGGGACCTGACCACGGTGAGAAAGGATTTGACATTATGACAGATCCATGGTTCGATCAATTCATGTATGAAGTTGTGATTCATAAAAAGCACTTAACCAAGAAATTAATCGATTTGTATAAAGCTGAACCAATTAGTTTACCTCCGTGGGATCCGATGGGTTCACTCGCAAAATAGGTAAGTTTTTAATTTTAAAGCATAGTAAATTGTGCATAAACAGTAGATATCTTTATAGACTCAGTTCTATCAAATAGAGTACCTATGAGCTATGTCAAAGAAGCATTTGATAGAGTTAAATTTAGAGACCCAGATCAACCTGAATTTCATCAAGCAGTTTGGGAAGTGTTAGAAACACTCGAACCTGTATTTGATAAGCATCCAGAATATAAGGATGCGAATATTTTAGAAAGACTCACAGAGCCCGAAAGGATAATTACTTTCAGAGTTCCTTGGATTGATGATAACGGAACTGTCCAAGTTAACAGAGGAATGAGGGTGGAGTTCAACAGTGCAATTGGTCCTTACAAAGGTGGATTGAGATTTCATCCAAGTGTAAATTTAGCAATTATTAAATTTTTAGGTTTCGAACAGATATTGAAAAATGCCCTGACTACACGACCAATAGGCGGCGGAAAAGGTGGTAGTGACTTTGATCCTAAAGGAAAATCTGATACTGAAGTAATGAGATTTTGTCAATCTTTTATGACAGAGCTTTATCGTCATATAGGTGCAAATGTAGATGTTCCCGCTGGTGATATCGGGGTCGGTGGAAGAGAGATAGGATACATGTTCGGTCAATATAAGCGTCTTACCGGCAAATGGGAAGGAGTTCTAACTGGCAAAGGTTATGGTTGGGGAGGATCTCTAATTAGGCCAGAAGCTACAGGTTACGGCCAAGTATATTTCCTTAGAGAAATGCTAACTTCAAAAGGTGAAAGTATTGAAGGTAAATCTTGCGCAATTTCCGGGAGTGGAAATGTAGCTCAATATTGTGCTCAAAAGATAATTAGCTACGGTGGAAAAGTAATCACAATGTCAGATTCGAGCGGATATATTTTTGATTCAGATGGCATAGATGAATCAAAACTTGATTGGATTATGGATCTCAAAAATAATAGAAGAGGGAGAATTAAAGAATACGTTAAAGAATATCCAGGCGCTGTGTATCATGAAGGAAAAAGACCATGGGGTGAAAAGTGCGATATTGCATTACCAAGTGCTACTCAAAATGAAATTGAAGAAAAAGGAGCTAATAATTTAGTTAAAAATGGATGTATGGCCATCTCTGAAGGTGCGAACATGCCTACGTCTCCAGAAGCTTATTCAATTTTGAGTAAAGCTGGTGTTCTATTTGGTCCTGCCAAAGCAGCTAATGCAGGTGGTGTAGCAGTTTCAGCTCTCGAAATGTCACAGAATGCAGCATTCGATGAATGGACTAGTGAAAAGGTCGATTCAAAATTAGATCAAATAATGACAGGTATCCACAAGCAATGTGCAGATGCAGCAGAAGAATACAATCAGAAAGGTAATCTTGTTGTTGGGGCTAATATTGCTGGTTTCATTAAAGTAGCAGAAGCAATGCTTGATCAGGGCGTTGTGTGAAGCAAAAAGCTACAATTGCATTATTCATAGTTACAATTATTTGGGGATGCACATTCCTCTGGCTCAAAAGTGCTTTAGATAGCGCAGATTCAGTTTCAGCCTCCCAAACTAATGTCGTATCAACACTTTTTGTAACTTTGAGATTTGGGCTAACCTTGCCCATTTTTCTATACTTTACACCTAGTATAAGGAAAAATTTGGGCGATTATCGCTCATGGTATGATGGTTCCATTTTAGCATTTTTTATGCTTGGGGGATTTGTATTTCAGATGATAGGTTTAGAAGGCATATCACCTGCAGTTTCAGCATTCTTAACAAGTTTGTATGTCATATTTACTGCATTAATTTTGGCTTATCTGGCTGGAAGATTTCAGAGTAAAAGCCTCCTTTTTGGGGTTATATTAGCTACATTCGGTGCGGGTTATATTCAAGGTCCGCCAGAGTTGCATTATGATATTGCAGAATGGTTAACCATTCTTTGTGCAATTATGTTTGCGGGTCATATAATTTTTACAGATATTATTACAAAACGTATTGATCCTATGACTGTAACATTTACATCGATTGCCGTCTCTACATTAATGGCTCTCTTCTTGTTAAATTACTTTATGTTTGCTAATGATTCTCAGATTAATATTTATTCGATGGTCATGAATATTGATTTTCTAGTACCTTTACTATTATCATCTTTTTTTGGAACCTTTGTTGCTCTCTCTTTAGTCAATTACTATCAAAAATATATTGATCCCGTTAGGGCAGCTATACTATATGCTTTAGAGCCTGTTTGGGCTACAATCTTCGCAGTTGGAACTGGTGTCACTGAATTTAACTTTTGGCTACTTATTGGTGGTTCCTGCTTGCTTGTTGGTAACTTAATCGCTGAGCTAGGTAATCAAAGAGTCTCTGAATAACGTTTGGAAACTTCAGCCCAATTAACAACATTGAAAAAAGCCTTAATGTAATCGGCCCTTAGATTTTGGTAATTTAAGTAGTATGCATGTTCCCACACATCAATTCCAAGTATCGGAGTCATTCCACATCCGCCATATTTTTCGCCCATAACTGGATTATCTTGATTTGCAGTTGAACAAATTTCAAGCTTGCCATTGTTGGAACATAGCCAGGCCCATCCCGATCCGAATCTTGTCATTCCTGCATTTTGGAATTTAGCCTTAAATTCATCGAGTGAGCCAAATGCATCTAGTAATGCTGCGTTTAGTTCGGGACTCATTTCACCATTTACAGGCCCCATTACTTCCCAAAATAAGGAGTGGTTGTAGTGTCCTCCACCGTGATTTCTCACAGCTCCGCGCTGAGCTTCAGGAACAGAATCTAAGTCAGTTATTAATTCTTCAACGGTTTTTCCTTCGATTCCAGCTGCCTCAACAGCTCCGTTTAGCATATTTACATACGCTGCATGATGTTTATCATGGTGTATTCGCATAGTTTCTTCGTCTATGTATGGTTCTAATGCGCTATATTTGTAAGGTAAATCAGGTACTTCAAATGACATGAGTCAATATGTTGGAGACATTATATTAAATTCACTCTGAAATTTCTACTCTATATCCTCTTTCATAATCAATCTAGTAGGATATGCTAAGTTTACACCTTGTTCTTCAAACTGCTTCAAAATTTCCTTAACATAATATGACTTGGTTGATCTCATTAAAGGAGCATTAGGAACATAATATCTAATTTCCATTATAACTTCCTGATCACCAAAATCTCTCAACACAATTTGCGGAGGTTTTGGCTTATTTTGACAAATATCTTCATTGTTTTTTGCAATTTCAGTAACAATTTTCTCCCCCTTAACAACGTTCTCCCATGTAGGTACTAGTCCTAAGCGTATCCTTACACGAAGATTTTTGTCAGATTTATGATTAAAGTTGGCAATAACATCGCGAGTAAATAGTTTATTAGGCACAGACATTAATACTCCGTCAGTGGAACGAACACGAGTAGTTCTTAATCCAACTTCAGTAACGTCACCCCAACTTGAATATAAGCTGCCAATTTTTTTTGGTAATAAAATTCTATCTCCTTCTCTGAAAGGTCTATCTACCATTAAAAATAGACCTGCAATAATATTTTCAATTGTATCTTGTGCAGCAAAAGCCATTGCTAACCCAACTATACCTAATGCGGCAATAATTCCAGTAACATTAATTCCTAGGGCATTTGCAGCTACTAAAAATACATACAACCATAAAGCAGTACTTATGATTCTGTAGAGGAAATTTTCTACGCCTGAATCTACATAGTCATACTTGCTCATTAACTTTTTAACTATTCTTAGTACATAGCTAACAAGTGGACCGCCAATAATTATCGTTAATAGTGCCGTAACTGGCCCGAATTCTATTATTTGAGTTCCACAAGCAATTGTAGGTTCTAAGTCATTCGGGAAATTTTCCAAACATGTCATAATTTATCCCCATAATAGCAGTATAAAACATCTTTGCTAAGCAGGTCTTTAAATCATACTGTCCAATAAAGTTTCATGAGCATGTCAAATTACAGGAAAGATTTTCCTTTGATGAATAAGGAAGATTCTCCAATATATTTGGATAGTGCTTGTATGACACTTAGACCTCAGGAAGTTATTGATGCTATAACTGAGTACTACACAGATTATCCCGCGTGTGGGGGCCGTTCAGTTCATAAACTTAGTTGGCATGTAACTGAAAAATTTGAAATGGCACGTGATAGCCTAAGAAAATTTGTCGGGGCCGAACAACCTTCCGAAATTGTTTTTACCAAAAATGCTACTGAAGGAATGAACATTGTAGCGAACGGTTTGAGATTAAAGAAAGGAGATCATGTTATTACCTCAGATAAAGAACACAATGCCAATGTTGTTCCTTGGCATCACTTATCAAAATATAACGGTATCAAGTATGATGTCCTTGAACCTAAAGATAACTATTTTTTTGACTTGGAGGCACTAAAAGAATCTATCACCTCGAATACTAAAATTTTCAGTTTTGTTCATACTTCTAATTTAGATGGGCATACAAACCCAGCTAAAGAAATAGTTGAGATATGTCATGATCAAGGTGTAAAAGTATTGATGGATATAGCCCAATCTGCAGCCCATAAAGAGATTGATGTGGTAGATTTAGATGTTGATTTTGCTGCAGCTAGTGCTCATAAGTTTTGTGGGCCTAGTGGAATGGGTTTTCTATATGGTAAATATGATTCCTTGTCCTCACTAATTCCGACATATGTTGGAGGTTCTACAGTTATCAATTCTACATATGAGGATTATAAATTGTTGCCACCACCTTCTTGTTTTGAGGCCGGTCTTCAAGATTATGCAGGAGCAATTGGCTCAGGAACGGCAGCAGAGTATGTAATGAAGGTAGGCAGGGCGAACATTCAAGAACATGAAAACAGACTTAATAGAATCATGTCAGATAAGCTTCTAAATCTCGATAAAGTATCTATTGTTGGACCAAGTGATGTCTCCAAGAGAGGCGGAATTTGCTCATTTAACATTGATGGATGGGATCCAACTGAAATTGCAATGCATCTTGATGAAGAATACAATATTGCAATCCGTAGTGGAATGCATTGTGTTCACTCTTGGTTTAATTCAAGAGGAATTGAGGGCACTGCAAGAGCTAGTGCTTACCTATACAATAATGAGGCCGATGTTATTTCATTTGCTTCAGCGATTGAAGAAATTGTAAATCAGTAATGGTTGATTATCCTCTGGCATCCTCTGAATATGTTTTGAATCATAGTGTGAGTAGATATACAAAAATTAATTTTCCATCTTACAGATTTATTCCTGGAATTCATCCCCATCCAGTCAATAGTCCTGATGGCCATAGTTATGGTTTGGAGGATGAAGATGTAGAAAAATGGAATCCCAACGACTGGAAGTATAATGAAGACTATCTTTATGGTATTGATTTGTATAACTATCATTTCTATTGGGAAGCTCATGAAGCTTGGGAAGGGCTGTGGCTAGCTGCAGTAAGAAGAAGTAGTGAACATATGTTTATCCAAGGATTAATTAAGACCGGAGCCGCTCTATTGAAAGTTAGAATGGCTAGCTTTGAAATTCAAGATTTAATTGGAGCTAGAACTCTCTCAAAATCAGGAATGGATCTATTATCCCGTGTTGGAGTCTCAAAATTTATGGGTTTAGATATTGTTTCCTATTTGGAATCTTATTCTGAATTTATTAATCCAATATTTGACAATAAAATTCCGGACATTAATCAAAAAACTCCTAGAATTACTCTAGATTTCTAATTTTCAGTTACCATAGGCCGACTAGAACCACATTCAGGACACAGTTGGCTCTCGTCCTCGTACTCATAATTACACGCAGGACATATACTTGTTAAAACCTTTTTTCCTTTTATCATGGATTTATTTTTTTCAGCCGTAACAAGTGTAACCTCACCTTTCTCGTTATGAGCAATTTCGTACCTTCCAGATCCTCCCATTTTCATTAAAACCTCAGGGGGGAATGAAACCGTACCAAGTTCGTCTACAATTAACTCTCTTGTTCCTTCTAAGTCGTCTACATCGAGATTAGTTCCGTGTTCAGCTACAAATCGCCCATCACGCAATTCTAAACTGCGATCACAGAAAGCAGCAACTTCATCACTGTGGGTTACGATTAGGAATGCGACGCCTTTTTCTGCATGTAATTTTCCAAATAATTCTAAAACCTCTCGACTAGTAATTGGATCTAAGGCACCAGTGGGTTCATCAGCCAGAATTAGTTTTGGATCAGTTACTAAAGCTCTTGCTATAGCAACTCTTTGTTGTTCTCCTCCAGAAAGTGTTGCCGGCATACTGTTAACACGATCTTCAAGACCAAGTTCTACTAAAATATCCATAGCCTTTCTTTTTGCTTCAGAAGGTCTTATATCTTTATGACGTAAAGCTTGAGCAACATTATCGATTGCACTAAGATCTGGGAGTAGATTTCCCTCTTGGAAAATAAAAGAAACTGTTTCTTGTCGCATTTTAACTAGTTCAAGTCCAGTTCTTCTAGTGGTTGACTTTCCGTTTAGGATAACTCCGCCTGCTGAAGGTTTCATTAAAACTCCAAGACATTTTAACAGAGTAGATTTCCCAGAGCCAGATGGGCCAACGATAGCAACAGCTTCACCTTTCTTAACTGATACGTTTAGTCCTCTTAAGGCAACAACATTTCCATCTTCAGCAGTAGATGAATATACATGATAAAGCGCTATTGCTTGGAGAATTGCATCTTTATCGATTTTATCATCCATCATTTTTTCAGTAAACTTCAGGGCTTCTATTTCCTCATCAGAATTGTTTTCCTGTTTTCCCTGACCAGTTGTATGTTCAAATAATTCTTCAGGCATTTCTATTCCCCCTTTAGCACTACAGCTAAATCGGCTCGTAAGGCTCTCCTAGTCGTAAATACTAGCGCTATAACAACTACTGTCATTACACCTAAGGTAACTTGTGTAATAACCCACCAAGGCCATTGTAATATTCTGCTAATTACAGCCTCTTCACCAGTTCCGGAAAATAGTTGGAATAAGAATCCAAATATGTTAAAGAACCCATTAAATGCAAGAGACAATCCCATGCCTAAAATGATTCCCAGAATCATTGAAAAGAATACAATCGAGAGTATTTCAAATAAAACAAGTCTAATTATCTGACCCGGACTTGCTCCAATGGCTTGTAAGATAGCCAATTCTTTCTTTTTCTGGTTTAATACTAAAGATAAGAAAACAAAAGCCGAGGCTATAGCTGCAGCACTTGCTACTAGATATTGTAGCGTGAATAGCCCTTGAGTTCCAAATATAATACCCCCATTCCTTTCTACATTCTCATGAGTGGTCTCCCAGTCATCAGCACCTTCAAATTTTGAATCTGCAGCTATTAGTAAAGCTAGAACCTGTAGCTCGTCGTTATCCAATCCATCTACATCAACAATCCATGTTGTTGCAGTTAGATTATTTACCTCCTGGTCACCTACTAAATTACGATATCCCTGTTCATTAATTATTAAATAATTATTCATTTCATTAGTAGCAACTCCAGGTATAAATTCGTGAATTCCTATGTACCTCATGGATGTTTGGTAGTAAGTAACTTCAACTTCAAAAGATGCTGGGAAATAAACGGGAAATAATAACGGAGTTGGATTTTCACTGAACCCAGCTTCACAATTGTTACTTACATTTTGAATACTTCCATCAGGGCATGTTGCACCTTCAAAATTAGGAGAGGTTAGATTAACTGGATAAAATGAAAAAGCTCCGGAAAGGTTTGCATCTGTAAAGTCAAGGTTAGCAACATTATCGGAAGTTACGACAAATATGGTGTTTGTTAAACTAGCTCCTGAAAAATTCGCTTCTCTAAGGCTGTCTGATTTCTTTGCTATCTCTATAGCCTTGATAGAGGCAGCTGCGATACTTGGG
>CAXHBG010000024.1:0-13545 GCA_964015055.1 uncultured Thermoplasmata archaeon | reverse complement strand
TTACATATGGTCTGAATTCGATTATATCGAAGAGAGTATGAATGATACAGTAGACGAAATCTATGCAGATATGAACGTAATTGTAGAATTTTTAGAAGATGGAGACGAGGAACTCTATAATCATATAAACAATATGTCTGAAATGATTCATGATATGAACAATAGTGTTTCTGAAATGTCTGATGATATCGAATATTTATATGACGATCTAGGCCATCTTTGGGAATTCGTATACAAAATGCAAAAAGATATGGATAATATGACTGAAGAGATTGATGAAATGACCTCCGAAATGGAAGAAATGCAAGACCGAATTAATGAATTAGAAAATATGACCTCTTGCAGATTAGTGCCATACAGTAATTGTGCCGGTACAGATTTCAATAATACAAACTTATCTGGAATGGATTTGACTGGAATAAATTTCCAAAATGTATACCTATACGGAGCTAATCTAGATAATGCAGATCTCAAATTTGCAGATTTATCACGTTCCGATCTCGAAGACGCTAGTCTTGCAGGGGCATACCTTTACGATGCTGATTTAACGAATGCAATTCTCTACAATGTTGACCTAACGAATGCAGGCCTAGAATTTGCTGACCTAACTGCTGCAGGCCTCTACGATGCAGACCTAACGGGTGCAAACCTAGAATATGCTGACCTAACGAATGCAAACCTCGAACAGGCTGACCTAGGGAGTGCAGACCTCGACCAAGTCAACCTAAGGAATGCAGACCTCACAAATGCTGACCTAAGGAATGCATACCTCTACTCGGCTGACCTAACGAATGCAGACCTCGAACAGGCTGACCTAACGAGTGCATACCTCAACTATGCTGACCTAACGAATGCAAACTTCCAAAATGCTGACTTAACTTTTGCAGACCTCAGATATGCTTATCTAACAAATGCAGACTTCCAAGGTGCTGACCTAGCAGGTGCAGACCTCGATTATGCTGACCTAACGAATGCAGACTTCCAAGATGCTGACCTCTACAATACATACCTCAGCTATGCTGACCTAACGAATTCAGACTTCCAAGATGCTGACCTAACAGGTGTATACCTCAACTATGCTGACCTAACAAATGCAGACTTCCAAGATGCTGATCTAGAAGGTGCAACCTTAACTGAAGCTGACTTAAAATTTGCAAAGTTCTCTGGAGCTACAGTAACAAACACTAATTTCGATGACACATATTGGCATGAAACAATGTGGACTGATGGCGCTAGGTATGATACTAATCAGGCTTGAAGTCAAATAATATATACAGCCTCTAAATCGAGAGCTGTCTGACGGCCATAGCGGCGGTGATCACCCGTTCCCATTCCGAACACGGAAGTTAAGCCCGCCAGCGTATTCAATGGTACTGTGGTGCGCGAGCCCACGGGAACTTGAGTACGCCGTCAACTTTTTTATGAGATTAATTCCATATACCCTCACTCAGTAAACATCTATCATGGACGGTAAGGAAATCACGGATATTCTCTCAAACGTGAAGGATTCTTATTTCAATAAAGATTTGATAACTTTAGGTTACATCAAAGGAATGTCAATAGGAGAAAATGAACTACGGTTTACTCTAAAATTACCTGCTCCGTTAATGCCAAATCACGAAGAACTCGCTCAAAAGTGTAGAGAAGCTCTAAAAGATGTGGAAGGTCTTGAAACTATCGAGATTAAACATGATTGGGAAGTTCAAAGATTACCTTCCCTTGACGCCCAAAATACGCCACAGGCACTAAAAACTGTAAAGAATATTATCGCCATTGCTTCCGGAAAAGGAGGTGTGGGAAAATCTACAGTTACAGTTTGTATTGCGGAGGCTTTTGCTAACGCTGGTGCTAGGGTTGGAATTTTAGATATTGATATTTACGGACCAAGTGTCCCAAATATGGTGGGATTAGGATCACACCAACTTGGGGGGGCTCAAGACGGTGTTTTAGAACCCATTGAAGCTCATGGGATGAAAGTAATGTCAATGGGATTTCTAGCAACAAAAGATACACCTGTTGTTTGGAGAGGGCCTATTGCTTCTCAGCTAGTACAGCAATTTTTAGGGGCTGTTGACTGGGGAGAATTAGATTATTTGTTTGTTGATATGCCACCAGGAACTGGAGATATTCAACTTACACTATCGCAAACTGTACCGTTGACAGGAGCTGTAATAGTAACAACTCCTCAAGAAGTGGCTCACACAATCGCTGAAAAAGGGTTACGAATGTTTCAGCAAGTTAAAATTCCAATCCTTGGAATTGTAGAAAATATGTCTGGTTTCACCCCACCAGGTTCTGATGAAGTTTTCCACATATTTGGAGAGGGAGGTGGTAGGTCTGCAGCTGAAGAATTTGAGCTACCTATGCTAGGACAGATTCCTATAAATCAAAACCTCCGTGAAGCTATGGATAATGGTACTGTTTTCATAAATGATAACATCAATTCAATTGCATCCTTAATTGCTGTCGAAGCAATGGCTGTGGTTACTAATGAAGAATTATCCCCGTTTGCACCACGAGAAATTAATTTAGCTAATGATGGACAAACCCTAGTAATCAAGTGGCAGGACAGTGTGGAGCATGTTATCTCAGCTTTTAACATTAGGTTCATGTGTCCATGCGCGCACTGTGTTGATGAAATAACTGGAGAGAAACTGGTTAAGGAGCACCAAATTCCACCAGATATCAAAATTACAGAGTCTGTGCCCGTAGGTAGATACGGAGTCCGATTCAATTTCACGGATCCAAGTCCTGGAGCAGGAGCTGGAATCTATACCTTCTCGTTCCTAAGAAAACTTGGTGAGGATGCCAAGGAAAACGCATCGTTTGATGTATAATAACTCTTATTAATCACAATAGGACTAGTAATTTATGTTAGCGCAGGAAATCAGAATACGCGGCGAACCAACTGCAGACCCACAAAAATGTAGATTTGTACTAGAAGCTGAAGTACTTTCTCGTTCCCCTGTTAGCTTTGATAGAGAGTCTGACACAAGTAAGGCTCCTTTGGCCGAAAGATTACTAGCTTTGCCATATATTGCAGGCGTAAGTATTAGCGGTTCAGCCGTTACATTAACTGGTGACAACGTTGAAAGTTGGCCAGCAATTGGAAAAGAGATTGGTGGAGTTATTCGTGATCAAATTAAAACCGGAGAACCTGCTGTAGAAGAAGAAGTCATGGATATTGGAGACGCTGACTTATTCACTCAAGTAGATTTATTGATTAAAAATGATGTTAATCCTAGTATTGCATCCCACGGTGGAGTAATTACCTTGCACAGCGTAAATGATGGAAAGGCTTTCGTCACAATGGGTGGCGGATGTCAAGGATGTTCAGCATCAAGTATTACTTTGAAGCAAGGTGTAGAATCTTACATTGTAGCAAAAGTAGACGGTGTAAATGAAATTGTAGATATGACCGATCACTCTGAAGGTGAAAATCCATACTACAGTCAATCTTTACCACAGGCTGGCCAAACTGGAGGAGGCTGCGGTTGCAGCTCCGGAGCAAGCCAATCCGGTGGTGGCGGTTGCTGCAGTACCGATGCAGGCCCAAGCCAAGGTGGTGGCGGCGGATGCGGTTGTCATTAATTTTCTAAGCGTCAGTTTTAATACTTGCATTATATACCCATAATATCTTTACAAGGTTGAATGGCAGAAGAAGAGCAAATTGAAGATAATTCCATAGAGGAAGAAAAGGTTGAAAATGAACCTGAAGTTGGGGCTAGTTCTACAGAAGAAGATGAAGAAAGTGCACCTATAAAATATACAAAAAAATTTGGCGTTGAAAAAGAAGAGGAAGAAGAGGAAAGCCCATTTACACAATTTATCGACAACTGTATTGAATACTTAGATGGGAGAAGCAGAAAGGTAGTTCTGTGGACTCTAGCTATCTTCTTAATTAGTACTTTTAATTTCATTGCATGGAATTTTGTAGAAAGTGAATTTTTGAAATATACTGGAGTTTTACTTTCGACTATGCTTCTATTTTCCGCAATGTGTGGAACTCTGATATCTTACAATGTTTATAATAAAATCCTTGAAAAAAATGTAGATGTTAGATTATCTGGACTGATACTATCAGTAGGAAGTGTTTTTGTTACACTATTTTTCATGATTTATCAAATTCAGAATAACGATTGTTTAACTGAATTTTCAGAGGCTAAATGTGACGCAGACATTTCGCTTAGAGCTGTAATCACAATCTCTGTTTATGCTGGAAGCATGGGAATAGTAATGCTCATTTACGGACTAGGATTACTGGAAAAAAATTTAGTACCTTATGCAGTAGCTATTGCATTCGGAGGATCACTAATTCTAACTATTGTTTTACTTATGTCTGTTTACAGTTGGATCGAAGAATCTGTGTGGTTGTTACTGATTCCCTTACTTTTCCTTGGTATGGGTCTCGCAGGTTTACACCATAGAAGATACCAACTTGCTGGATTCGTTATTGGATGTTACATTACTGGACTTGCAGGCATTGGATGGTTAATTGAACCAAATCTAGCTTCAGGAGGATTCCTCGGAGGTGGATTACCTATGACTGGCTCAGGGTTACTTTTTATTTTAAGGAGAACTGACCGAGAAGCAAGAGAGAAAATATTGTCTGATTCTCAGAACTTTTTGGAAAAAGGATTCCCAAGTAAAGCATTGGATGCTTCTAATCGTTTGATTAGAAGAGCGCAACGTGACGGTGTGTTAATGCAAGATTCAAGAATGTGGCTTAGCAAAGCTAGAGCACTAACAGGGCACAGGGAATACGGAAGATCAATTACATACTACTCTATGGCTTTAGAAATAGATCAGAATAATGAAGAATTATGGTTTGAAAAAGGAGAATTACATAGAAAACTTAAGCAATGGGAAGAAGCTGAATCATGTTATCTAAATTCTACTGAAATAAGGTACACACACGGTGAAGCTTGGCTAAAATTAGCTCAAATGAAGGAAAGAAGAGAAAAGCTGACCGAAGCCGAAGATGCCTATGTTATTGCTCTGGAACTAGATAGTAACCATGGATTTGCATACTTAGGATTAGGAAGAGTACAATCAAAATTAGAAAGGGTGAAAGAAGCTCTAAAATCTATTGAAAAATCTATTGCGTTGCTCAAAGAGGATTACAGACCTTACATGGTTAGAGGTGACATTTACTACAGTATTGGAGACTATGAGAGAGCCGATGCTAAAGGATATTCAAAAGCAGTGAACATACGGCCTGACATGAAAAATGGATGGAGAAAATTAGCTAAAGTCTATCGCTCCCAGGATAAAAAAGAATTACTTATCATGGCACTCTCAAGAATCTTAGAGATTGATTCTGAAGATGAATCTGCTCTATGGGAAAGGGCTGAATGCCACTTTGAAGAAAAGAAATTAGGAGACTCTATGGGGGACATTCACCGATTATTAGCTCTAAACCCAGGTAATCAGAAAGCTAGAAAGTTTAAGGCTAAAATTCTAGAAAAACTCGATACCAGGGAGTGGGATTAATGTTCAAATTAAAAATAAGAAGTTTGAACAGTGATTATGGAACTACAACTGAGCAATTGGTTACTGATTTTCTAAGAGCTATTGGATTTTTAGGAAACGACGGCGGAAGAAATAAAGTTACAAAAAGGTCTCAAACTGGAATTTTACTTTTTACCAAATGCCTTATACCTCATCCTAAAAAGTCATGGACAACCAGTGAAATTGCAAAAGAATTAGGTGTTCCACTGCAAGCAATATACAGGCACTTGCAGTGGTTGAGAGAAGTTGGATTTTTAACTGAAGATTTTCCAGGTAAAGCTGAGGACCCAAAGAAAGTAAGACTCTGGCATTATGATTTGAATAAAGCATGGGGTGGTGTTGAAAATAGAGCTAGAATCTCTTTGGAAGCATATCGTGAAATAGTTGACAATCTAAATAAAAAATTAAAAGAATCAAAAAATGAAGTTCCTAATGATATGATAAATGTTGGGAAAGAAGAAAATTTTGAAATAAAATTAAGAGAAGTTAAGAGAGGGGAGGAAGCAACATATGAAAGTGACTTAGGAATACTGGGAAGAGGCATCGGATTACTCTCTAATCACCATTATCCTTACAATGAATCTATGCCATACAAGATTATCGATGAATGTTTCTTACAGAGACCAGATAGGGCATGGACTGCTGAAGAAGTAGCTGCCTGGATAGAAACTACTAGACCTACTGCATACAGGCATTTGAACAAACTCATCTCATTAGGACTTATCGAAAGATGCAGAGCTGCAGACGGAGGGCCTCCAACCAGTGCTTTCCATTTACGAAAAGGATCGCTGAAGAAAGGATGGCAAAAGATTGAGACTGAAATTGAAATAATTTTAGACCAATATAAGAAAATAATTAAACAAATATCTGAAACAAATGAATAAACATCATCCTGCTAACAATGTAACTCCTAAAGGAGATTATCTCAAAAATAAGAATGTCTGGTTAGCCGTGACTGGATCTGTATCTTGTGTTGAAAGTGTGGGAATTGCTAGAGAATTACTAAGGTATGGTGCAAATGTTACAATTGTAGCTAACAAAGCTGCTCTTGAATTAGTTGGGGAAAAGGCGTTGGAATTTGCTTGTGGCAAGCCTATAATCAAAGAAATAACTGGACAAGTAGAACACGTTATTGCCGGACATGACGCTGACCTATTGATTATCGCGCCATGTTGTGCTACTAGTTTAGGTAAAATGGTCCATGGAATTGGAGATAATCCACCAATGTTAGTTGCACTAACTTGTATTGGTGCAAAAACACCGATGATTGTAGCACCTGCAATGGACAAAAATATGGCAAATTCTAAAATTATTAAGCAAAATTTGAAAGATGTACGTAAATTTGCAACCGTTTTAGAGCCAATTATGGTTGAAAGTAAGGCTAAATTACCTTCAAAATTTAGAATAACTGCAGAAGCATGCAGAGTCGCAGGCTCAAACGATTTAAAAAAAAGTAAAATTCTAGTCATTGGAGGTGGAAGTAGTGAAGAAATTGATGATGTTAGGGTAATAACTAACAAATCAACGGGTAAAATGGCAAAATACATTGCAGAAACTGCATTCAGTATGGGTGCTGAGGTCGAACTTTGGATGGGGAACGCAACTGAAGAAGTTGGCGAATGGATTTCACAGGAAAATTTTAGTTCAACTGATGATTTAAATAAAAAAATAAAAAAACTTGGAAAGTATGATGCAATACTTGTTCCTGCAGCACTATCTGACTTTATTCCAACAAAAAATAAAGGTAAAATTAGTTCTAATAAAATACCTGAAATTAAACTAAAAAAAGCTAAAAAAAGTATCGAAATGATCAGAAAGAAACACGATGGAATACTGTGTGCTTTCAAACTTGAATCTGGCCTTAAAGATAGCGATTTAATTAAAAAAGGAAAAACTCTTTTGAAAAATTCTGATTTTGTTATAGCCAATCATTCTGAAGTTTTAGGCAATGAAAAAACAAAACTAGCTATCATTACCAAAAAAGATTCTATTTGGATTGAAGACACGAAAATTAATGCTTCAAAATCAATACTAAAAGAAATTTCTAAAAAAATCTAAGCTTTGTGAGCTTGTAATTTTCTAATATCTATAGTAAGAAGAGCATTTCGAATTACATCTTCAGGCACTCTTTGCAAGATCCCCAGTACTTGTAATTCATCAATAATGTTGCCTCCGTGGTATGTTGCTTCACGAGGCTTGAGGCCGAATTCTCTGATTAAATGACGCTCAATTACTCTTTTTGCTGTAGTGGCATGGCCAGGATAATATGTCTCTTGTAACATCTCAATTACTGATTTTAAGCGAATCTTGAAGTTTTTTTTCTTCTCGGCTTCTATTCTCTGTTTTTCGTCCAAATGTACCTCTATAGCTGTGTATTCAGCCGAAAGGTGTCGTAATAAACGTATGCCTTAGCTTAATTCTAAAACCCCCCGCCAACGTATCAAGGCGTCAGCCGAGGTCGCTTAGCCTGGTATAGCGCGGGCCTGGAAAGCCCGTGGGAGCAATCCCTCGCGAGTTCAAATCTCGCCCTCGGCGCCATTTTACTTTAAATAATTTATTACTTGACAAATACATATTTTTGAACTCACATGGCGACTTAAATATATAAAAAATGGATTACCAACTATCATGCGCTTGGCGAAAATTTGATCCGTAGCAATCGTCACAGAATTTCTTACCAAGAGACTCAACTTCCCAAGGTTTTCTTCTACACTCTTCACACAGATTTTCATCAAATCTAGGCAAAATTGTTTTTATGATTTTACCTATTTTGGACATAAGTTAGACACGTATGTGGATTAATATAATTTAAGGTATAAAGGGAAAAATTATGTTAATAACAAGAAGAATAATAGTGAAAGAGACACTAATCCTGTGTAAAATTTTAAACGTTTTATGGTCACCGTTATCGGTAGCTCTGTTGGTTGCGGGTATTATGGCATAGCATATCGACGCTAGAACGACTGAGGAAATAGCAATAATCGAATGGTAAAATGAAAGATCACCATCTAAATAAACAACCGTAAAAGAGAAAACTCCTAATACAGCAATCATAGCAAAAAACTTAGGCCAAATTGCCCTTATGGCTTTACCAAAATCATCCATGTTAAGAGTCCTAAACATTGATGGAGCTACAATAGCTACCTGAAGAATGATAGCACCAACAATCAGCCCTGGAAAAAAATTATACATCTAGATACAACCTTCAATCTCTACTAACCGATGATATCTCAGCAACATCTTCAAGTGTTAACTTAAATTGCTCCTGGAGAGGACCGTAACAATCTAAACAATATTTGTTACCTTTTTTCAATTCAGGGACTTCTTCACTATCTTCTTGAATCTCAATTTCAAATGCTTTTGCATTACAAATCATACACATCACTTCTGACATAAATTGTATCAATCTACGGTTTTGATAAAGCTTTTGACTACGAAAACCAAGTATGAACACCAAATTGATCTCGAACAACAACCTGATCCTTTTCTGAATAATACTTTAATCCCATTAAAACTGAATAAAGGTAGTTAGCTAACTTCGGCCTTACAAAGATAAAAAAAGGTATGAAATTTATTAACTTACTACCTTTGTTATAAATGTAAGGTTTAATTGTGATAGATGCTAACGTTTTCGAGCCTTTATCTGAGAGTCTCCAAAAAACAAGAGAATTATTTCCTTCAGAATCACCAATAATTAAATCAAATCCCTCTCCCTCAAGCCAATTGTAAAAAATCCTATGTAGAATGCGATTATTGTAATAGGCTACAGTATCCTTATGTGAATCACTAGTCCATTCTTTAATCTCGTTTTTTTTGCAAAAAGGGTGGAATTTTTCCAAATGGCTTTCGGATGAAATAATATCCCAAACTTTTGAAATTGAAGAATTAATAAGAACTTGACGATTAATTTCCCAAATATAATCTCTATTTTTCACCATCTTTTACACTACCGCTGGTATTAACAGCTATGATTGAACCTAAGATAAGAAACATGCCTATTGCTTGCTGCATAGAAGGAGATTCAGATAGCAATATTATTCCCCAAATTATTGTAAAAGTGGGCTGAAGGAGGATTGCAAATGAGGTATAAGCTGCAGGTAATCTTGGCAACGAATAAGCAATCGCTAGCCAACCCGTAACTTGACTCAAAAATGCTAGAGCTAACAGCCACCCATGTGTGGGAAATTTAGGTTCAAAATCAATAGGCTCTACATAAATTGACTGCAAAGGTAAGAAGCTAAGAATTAGAAGTCCAATAGCACACCCAACTGTTGAATCAAACTGTAAATTTACTGCAGGTGCTAATTCCTTATTAGCAAATCTGTAAATAATCAAAAAAGCTGAATAAAATATTGCCGTGAAAACACCTGCTACTACTCCCCGAACGGGATATTCTCCATAAGGGTCATCGTCTAAAACTCCGGAGATTAGGACCAATCCAATCATCACAATTGGCAAAGAAATTAATATTGATAGATTTGGTCTTTCGCCAAAAAGCCACCAGCTCATTAACGTAACAATTATGACCTGAGAATTGCCGATTAGAGTGCCTATTCCAGTTCCTATCCAATCTACGGTACTGTGGTAAGCGAGGAAATCTAATGAGAAAGCAAAACCAGCAATTACAGCAATCAGTCTTGTATTTATTGTACGTGGATCCTTGGCTTTTCTGAACCATATAATCAATAGAAGAAAGGGAATCGCATAAGCCATTCTGAAGAAAGCCCCAGTTAACGGATTAGCATCTGATAATGCATATAATATTGGAGCAAAAGAAACTACTACACCTCCAAGCATCGCAATACCCATTGTTTTCTGGAGACTAGACAATTCCATGCTTTTCTGCATTGGAAAGCCCGTATATGAAATGGTCTAGCAATTAAATTTTTAGAAAAAAATGGTGCTCCCGCCGGGATTTGAACCCGGGTATTCGGCTCGAAAGGCCGAGATGATGGGCCGGACTACACCACGGGAGCTAATTTACATCTTACAAAGCTAGGATTTAATGTTATTGTAGTATTCTATACTTGGAATGATTGAAGTTGAGATTTTAACTTTTCTATCTGCCTCTGAAAATTTTCTCTCTGAATTGCTAACTCTCCCTGATATCTAGTCTGAGAAGCTTCTAAAGCATCATAATTTTCAGTCCTCATTTTCTCAAGACTTAGTTTATGTGATTCTCTTTCATTTTCTAACAACGTTTCAAGCTCATTTATTCTTTGTTTAAGAGAATCTATTTCACTCACACTACACTTACTATAATGCACTTTAAAGAATTAGTTGCACAACTATCTTAATACGCATTGTATTGATTCTATAATGTGGAAAGGCCCCTCAAGGACTAATCAAAATTATCAGATTAAATATGTTGTATCTGATGGATGGGGAGATCCTATTCAAATTAATAGAAGACCGACTTCTAAGATGTCGTTCTCAAACTACGAAAAAGAACAACTAAAAGAATCAATAGGAATATTGACTATTGCCTTCACACTAGCTCTTAGTAACGGATTAGTTCCAGTTATGAATGAACCAAGTATTCTATTAACTGAACTACCTCTAGCATTTGCTGCAGTGATGACTGGATTTTTACTGCATGAATTGGCTCATAAGTGGATGGCACAGCAATACGGCTGTTGGGCTGAATATAGAGGAAACAGAAACGGTTTGTATTTTGCATTAATGATGTCAGTCTTCGGTTTTCTCTTGGCAGCACCAGGTGCTGTAATGGTGTCTGGAAACATTACTAACAGACAACATGGAATTATTGCAGCTGTAGGACCATTGACAAACATAGCTATTGCAATTATGGCCTTTCCTTTTTACATTTTCACTGCAAATATAGATATTTGGATAGTTGGAGAACTTGCACGATTTCTAATTATTATCAACCTAATTTTAGCAGGATTTAACATGATACCAGTTCAACCTTTAGACGGATCAAAAATAATTGTATGGAACAAGGCAGCTTACTTTGGAATTGTTGGAGGAATTATTACTCTGGCAATCGCTTATTGGTTCATGCCGACTTTCTCTTTCTGATGGCTACGACATGGGTTCTTTATGATGGAATTTGCTCCTTTTGTAAAAGTAGCGTAAGTAATTTTGAAAGAAGCCTTGAAAAAAGGAATTGTAAAATAAAACCTCTTCAGGATAAAACTGTAATGAAAATTCTAGGCATTAATGATGGAGACGAATTACCTGAACTGAAAATAATCGGTGATGATCGAAAAGTCTATGGAGGTGCGAGAGGTATTGTATTTCTTTGCCGAAAGATTTGGTGGGCGTGGCCAATATGGGCTTTAGCTCACTTGCCGTTAACTATGAATATTATGGATTATGTCTATAGGTGGATCGCAAAAAACAGACACCGTGCTGTTGTATGCGAAATTTAAATGAAAATTGCACCACTAATTGCTATCATTTTCGCTTTCTTTTTAATTGCTATTTACCCTATTTATTCTGATGATGGAATAGATGAAAATTTATCATATTCTGACGAAGATAATGACGGCATTCCAAATGACAAAGATAAGTGCCCTGAAGAAGATGCAAGCGAAAAAGACATTGATGAGGATGGATGTATAGATTCTGAAATTACTAAAGAAGAAGTGGATTATTTGGAAAGATTGGCTAAAATTAACATTGGTCAGTACATAATATTTGCAGTAGTTTCACTTTTCTCAACAGCAATATACTGGGAAAGAGATAGGATTAGTGCCATACTAACAGACAAAGACGAATTAAGTGCTGAGAATTATAAACAAATTAGTGGCGATGATACTGTTTCCGAGGCAATAGACTATGATGAACTGGGGAAAAATCGCGAGGTGAATATACAAGAGGATAAACAACGGAGTAGACTAAGCTTCTCATTTGCTGAACTAAATGCTGAAGCTAACAATAGCATCCAGTTGATGGCTTTAATTTGTATAATATCTTTTATTTTAATTCCCGAATTTTCATGGTTAAATGTTGAGGGAACTCGAACTAATAATGATGGATCCGAAAGAGATTTCGAAATCGAACATTATTCATTAATTCTTGAACATAACTATCCATTAGTTGAAAACGGGACTAACTTTTTAGGATATACTAGCTCAGAATGTACTAGCGATATTGATAAAATTCATAATTGTAATTACCGAGCTTCATTATTCGATACCATAGATAGCATTCTCTCTGTCTCGATCATATTTTGCTTCATGCTAATCATGCTCGCATTTCGTGCTGAAAAATACAGGCGAATTATAGCTATTGTATTTTCATTGACACTAATAGTTACGATGTCAAGTTTGTTGATATTTACTGCACTAATAGATAATGCATTGGAAGCTGATGAGCCTTTAATTGATTCTAAACAATCAAGTGGAAGTGGCTGCTGGATGTCTTCGCCAGTTATATGGGGTGACGGAAACTGCGTAGGGTCTGATAATGAAGGAAATATTTACTCTGAAACGTTTACTTTTAGCCCCGGAGTTGCATTTTATTTAATTTTAATCTGCACTTCAATTCTTTTCTTGGGACTATTTACAATAATTGAACCTTTATTAGAATCAAGAAAAATAAGCTGGACAGAGGCTATGAGAAATAACTGGCAAGTCTTTGCGATTATAGCAATTACAGTATTTCTTTGGAGAGTAAACGTTCTAATTACAAATATTTAGATGGTGCGGGGGGAGGGATTCGAACCCTCGTACCACTAAGGACCGGATCTTAAGTCCGGCGCAATTGGCCAGGCTATGCGACCCCCGCAGTTTAGAACCCATGTAGAGAACCTTTAAAGAGAGCTTCATTGTAAAAATGTTAGCCAAAGTTTAGGAAAATAATAATGTCTACTGCAACCACAGCAAAAATAATCTCACAAGCTGGTAAGGCAAATCCGCCTTCATTGGTAGCATTATATGGGGGAACTTTAGGAGAGAGAAAGTCTGCGATTACTGAAATCGAAAACGATCTTCAAGCAGTTGGATTAAATATTATTGAATTTAATGCAAGGCGGTATTTATCCGAGAATGACTTATGTTTACCACT
>CAXHBG010000023.1:0-14461 GCA_964015055.1 uncultured Thermoplasmata archaeon | reverse complement strand
TCTACACAGTCGAAGTCGTCGGCAGCGTCAGATGTGTATAAGAGACAGGATGGCATGTTTACCTTTTTGGGACTTGTAATTTGCCGAAGCGTATTTAAAATTAGGTTTTTTGGAAGTTTAATGAAACCTCTGTCGGAACTGAAAGAAAAACATCTGAGAAAAATTAAAATTTTATTCTTCGATTTAGATGGGACATTTATAAGTAATGATAGCCTTAAATCTTCAACGTACAGATATTTAGAAAAATTGAGAGATAATAAAATCAAAACAGTGGTTGTAACAGGTAGACCTGCAGGTTGGTGCGACCTAATCGCTAGATGGTGGCCAGTTAATTCAGTAATTGGCGAAAACGGCGCGCTGTCTTACTCAATGCTAAATGGCAAGATGGATAGAAAATTTTATGATGATTCAGTCAGTTTAGAGAAATCTAAAGAACTTTTAGATTCACTTTTCAATGAGATTAAGGCAAAGTTTGGAGAGATTTACTTAGCTGCCGATCAACCCTTCAGGCAGTGGGATTTAGCTCTGGATATATCTGAGGAGAAAAGTCTGTCTATGGACAAAGTCCGAGAAATCTATGATTTTTGCATAAGTAGAGGTGCTAATGCAGCTATCTCCAATATTCATTTGAATGTTTGGTATGGTGAGTACACAAAGTGCGATATGGCCTTAAAAATTCTGGATAATTGGAATGTAAAGATTGATGAATGTGTGTATGTAGGTGATTCACCAAATGATTCACCAATGTTTAAAAAATTTCCAATTTCAGTTGGTGTCAAATCGGTTTTAGATTATTCGGATTTTATTAAAGATTACCCCTCATATGTAACTGAGAGAGATGGCAATCAAGGCTTTGAAGATTTAGTAGATTCTATTCTTTCGACCAAGTAACTCCCTTTTGATTTTGATAATTTCCGCTTCTATCGGAGTACAATTCATCAGCAGGTGTAGAGAGTTTTTCAAAAACAATTTGTGCAAATGTATTGCCAATCTCAATATTTACTTCATCTTCACTAGAATTTAATCCTAGAAGAGTTAAGTTACCTTTGAAGCCAGAGTCTATCTTTCCAAAGCTGCAAATGATTCCTTTCCTAGCCCAACTCGTCCTTAGCCATAATTGCGCACAGTGATTCTGTCCACAAGATATAATTTCTTTTGTTGAAATTGCAAATCTATGGTTAGGAGGAATTCTGAGTTTCCCTTTGGATATTTTTTCTCTATTAGGTATTTCAATCTCACTGACTGTTAAATCATATCCGTTTGGAGTGAGATTTGTCTCCTTAAATGGTTCAATAATAATTTCTTTATTTGCAATTAATTTGACAATACTTTTATCAGATAGTACAGTCATTTATTTTCTTATTTCAGCTAATAGTTTTTCAGCTATGTCAGCCCTTACTTTTCCAGATTGCTTTAGTTTTTCAGCTAGGATATCAATTTCATTTCCTTCAGCACCAGCTTGTACTGCTAAGTTTCTTGCGTGTAATCCCATGTGTCCTCTCTGAATCCCTTCTGACGCAAGAGCCCTAAGTGCACCTAAGTTTTGACATAGTCCTACTGCACAGATTACCTGAGATAACTCTGCTGCACCTCCAGGAATCTTAACATCTAATATTTTAACGCAAGTTTTGGCTGTTGGATGTGTAGCTGTAGCTCCTCCAACTAGTCCAATAGCCATAGGAATTTCGATTGTTCCCTTTAAGTCTCCATCATCTGTTTTTTCCCAATCAGTAAAAGAGGAATGCCCTTCTTTCCAATTAGAATATGTATGTGCACCAGCTTCGATAGCTCTCCAATCATTTCCGGTAGCAATTACAACAGGGTCTATTCCATTCATTATACCTTTATTGTGAGTAGCTACACGGAACGGATCAGCGCAAGCAAACGCAAAAGCTTCTATAATTCCATCAACAATTTCTTCTCCGCCCAAAAATTCAGCTGGCCAAGTTGCAGTAGCCTTAGTCTTGCGGTATATTGCTAGGTTTGAAATAATTCGCAAGTAAACTCTTCCACCAGTTATGGTTTCTAACCTTGGAGCAACAGCTTCAGCCATTGTATTCACCGCATTAGCACCCATTGCATCTCTACAATCAACTAACAAATGAGTTATCACCATAGGTCCAGTCTGTGAATCTAATACTCTTACTTCAATACCCTTGCATCCTCCACCGAATTTTACTAAGATAGGGTCTTGTTCGTTTGCAAGATTAACAATTTCATCTTTTTTATTTAATATATCTTCTTTTGCCTTGAAAGGGTCTTTTAGATTTACAAGTTGAATTTGGCCTATCATCACAGGTTCATCAGAACTTGCAGAAATTCCTCCCATTTTACGTGCACCCTTAGCCATATGTGTAGCTGCAGCTACAACTGATGGCTCTTCAACTGCCATCGGAACGATGTAGTCTTTATCATTAATTTGAAAATTAGGAGCAAAACCTAGAGGAAGTGGAAATGTGCCGACTACGTTTTCAATCATTCTATTTGCAGTTTCCTTTCCAAGAGCTCCGTATCCGCTAATTGTTTTCATTTCGTCTTCAGTTAAGTTTGCAAAATTCTTAACAAAATCTAATCTTTCAGATGGGTCTTTTTTGTAAAAACCTGGAGCTTCTGAGCTTTTTGTCATGTATGGTTAAAGGAGTACAAATTAAAGATAACTGGTTCTACAGCGGTGAATCTCCGATTAATCCACAATGTGGGCACATAATTTCATTTCCATCTTCGCCGTCGTTCACGTTTTCAAATTCACTTTGGCATCCTCCAACACACACAAAAACAGTCGTGCGTGAAAACTGGCTTCCTTGGACAACACTAAAAGTAGGTATTTCCTCTTCAGCAGAATTAATTTGCTCTTCATTTAGTAATTCAACAGGAACAAGAATACTTGAATTATCTACATTAATTGCAACCTCTTCTTTTTTATTTCTGAAAGCATAAGCAGCTGAGGCTACAGCAGTTAAAACTAGAAGGCTTGTGACAATTATGTAATTGTTAATTACAGTAGAACTACTGCCAGTACTTGTAGCACTGTTAATATTTTCATATTCTATGAATATTTCTAAAAAATCGCCTTCCATATCTGCATTCTGATACCCCATTCGATCGACAGAAATAATCCTGTAATAATGAAATCCTCCACTGAGATTGGAAATCTCATAAACCATCTTATTTTTTGTATTGTCAATATTCTCTAATATTTCCCATGGTCTCGAAAAATTATCTCTACTCTCAATTATGTAAGAAACTGCATCTTCTGGTTCATTCCACTCAATAGTCAGATTATTTTCGTCGTTGATTTTGTATTCAACGTTTTGAACTGGCATAGGAGGATTGTTATCGATTGTAGTCACCAAGTCATAACCTGAGTAAATTATAGATATAGATGAGTTTACAGGTGGTAGGTAACCAACATCTCCATTTCCAAATACTAGCTTCCCTTCATCATAATCAATCCAATATTGATTTGCTTTCATTCCAGATAAATCATTACCATTGTATTCTTGGAGAATCTTATCGTAGATTCCGTTTGAATTTTCGTCTACAGTGATTTCGACGTTTTTTATCTTACCCGTCATTACAGGTTTAAGGGGTATTGTTGGAAGTAATATTTCTTTTGTATTATTATCTTCATAATTGAATATAAACTCAAATTCCTCTCTAGGGTAATTGTTTCCGGCGTAATCTTCAGGGTTTATTCTAAAATAATAAGTATATCCGTCAACAAGATTTCTGATTATGAACTCCTCATTTAACCATTCCTCGTCGAATGACTTCCATTCTAAGATGTCTTCGTTATTCTCGTCTAGTCTGGCATACTCAATTCCCAATGAAGATAAATTTTCAGATTTTTCTTTTATTGATAGTGTTAAATCTTCAGAATTTCTTAAGATATTAATATCATTTAAGTTTACTAAAGGCTTCATTCTGTCAAACGATATCGTTATGTCTGGGACTTCTTTTAGCTCTTTGTTGCCCGAATAGTCAATACTCCTAGACCTTATTTGGTATGTTCCATCAGATTCAGGCTCAAACCAATATTCACCTATTCCAGTAAATAGCCCGTAGTTTCCCCAAGAATTATCATCAATTTTCTTATATTCGATGAAATACCCTTGAATATCTGAAGTTTCATTTTCTTTCCAATTAATAGTTACTCCATCCAGGTTTGTATATTGAATATCTCCTTCGCTTAGCCAAAGTTCTGATCTAGGAGGATCCATATCAATTTTTACTTCCGTATCGTAAGTTCCCTTTATCTCTTTGTTTCCGTATATATCGACACCAATGGTCCTAAACCGATAAATCTTTCTATTTTCTGCTGAAAAGTTAGTAGCAAATATTGTATCGTAATAGCCGTAAAGCATCCAATCCCCTAATTCACTTCCGTCTTTCATTTGATAGTACAAATAAAATCCTTCAAGATCTCCATCACTAGATATTTCTTTCCACGTTAAAGGTATGTTTGTTGTATTCTTATAGAATCCATTTTCGTTAACTTTAGTTGAAGGTGGCGTTGTGTCGACAAATATTGGAATATCGTATGTAGCATCTTCATAGCCCCATAGGTTTGCTTGGGGAAATGTTACTACTATTTCTTGGTCAAACCACTGTGTATTTTGTGGATTTCCGATTACGCTTGCAATAACATTTTCACCCTCTAAAAGATAATCTGTGAAAATTTGTACTTCATCATTCCAGTACTCTGCACCATGTCCATTACCTTGATCCATATCCCCAAAAACAAAAATTCCGTTGATATAGTGGTCACCAAAATTATTACTGGCAACATTAATGTTCATCACGCCATTTTTGTAAACGTTAGCATCATTTATATTAAAAATATATCTAAAGTAGGCATAATTATCTTCATCCCAAAAAGTCCTGTAATTAACTCCGTCGACTGAACTATCTCCAAAAGGCGTGCTCGCATTCAACCAATTTGTGTCATTAAATCCAAGGTCAGTCCAGTTAGCATTTTCATATAATTCTTCATATCCGTCCGATTCTATCCATTTCCAAACAACTTCATTGTTTACTCCGCTATTGACAAGATATTCGCTTGCCGTATACTCATGTTGAGTTTTAACTTGGAACGAAATATTATGAAAACCTTCCTCAATTACTGAAGGTAATAAAGCATTGATTGTTACGTTTTTTGATTCTCCAGGATTTAGTAGGAAATTATTAGGGCTGAATGATAGCTGTGAATTAATTTGCCCGTTGGACGGAATAATCGTCACATTATCTGTCAAGTCTCCATCGTTTGTAATTGTGACAACTTTTAGTAAGATTCGACTTTGATTTACGTACATCAAGTTATCCTCAAAATCAGTTCTAAGTTTGTAGATCTTAGTCGTAACCATTAGTGTTATGTTGTTATTTAATAAATTGGAATCATTGCAACCGCAAGAAATTTGAATATTAAGAAAGTTGTCTCCAATTAACTCAGGCTTCCACGAAAAAAATATTAGGCTCTCTGAACCTTGGTTAATTGTATTCAGCTCGGTTGAGCTAATAATCGCCTCGTTAGAATTCGATTCGATAATTACATTATTGGCACTTGCATTACCTTTATTTCCTCCATTAACAGCAACTGTTACAGTATCTCCAAATATGATTGAATCATTAGTAGGCTGAAATATACTTGCAGTTATTTGAAGATCAACCCACTGTCTGTTATTGCTTCCGTAAGTACCTTGACCAGTGTCTCTGGCGAAAACAGCTAGTACATTTTGGCCAACTTCGAATGATGACGCACTTATGTCTTCTGTTCCATCATCATTCCAATATTCTTGTGCGTGGCTGCTTCCGCCTCGTTCATCATATATTAAGTTTCCGTTAATGTATGGTGTACAATAGTTTGCAAAGGCTACATCAATCTGTGCAGAGGTTACGATTCCACTCATTTGGAATTTATGGCGTACTAATATGACATCATCCTGGTAAGGAGAACTTCCCTGAGTATTCCAAATTAAGTTAGGTTCAACTCCACTGACTGATCTATCGCCGAAAGGAGCTGCACCAAAGCTCCATGAAGAATCATTAAAGTCAGATTCAAACCAGTTTGTGGGTGCTTGTGAATAGTCATCTAAAATTAAATATCTGTAAAATGTAGCATTATCTCTGCCACTTAGAACAATTGTGGAGCTCTCTTCTGACCCAATTGAGTATAATACATCTTCAATGTAAGGGTCTTCCTGAGCTTCAGAAGTTGGCATGTAAAATGTAATTGCTAAGGCGAAAATCGCTACAGCAACAAGGTTTTTTACCCATTTCACGTCTCGAATTATGTACATATCTATTATAAAGGTTTGATATTTACATGAGAAGAACTATTTATTATCACCTCTTTAATGTGTAACAGTTACTGTGTCCGATGACAAAAAAGATTCAGGGTTTAGAGGTCGCATAGACCGTTTCTTTGATAAGCAAGCAAAGGAGCAACAAAATTTGCTTCAAGGTAAAGTAGGTGGTACATCTATTAAGGATTCTTGGGATGAAGTTAAAACTAAGGTTAGTGGCAAGAAATCATCTGGTGCTAAACCTAAGGCTCACAAAGTTAAAGAATCCAAAGGATCCATAACCAAGTCTAATGCCAAAGAAGTAGAGATAAGTCCCTTAGCTAGAAGTTTCATCAGAGTAACTACAGATTACCCTCCAATTACTATTGGAATTATGACGGTTATTACGTTGTTCATGTTAATTGGAATCGGAAAAATGAATATTAACGGAGCGATGGAGGTTTACCTTCCTAAAGGGTCTGTTGAAGAAGAGTTACTTTTAGAAGTTCGTGAAGATTATTCTACAGATATTATTGTAATTTATGTGGAGACAGATAATGCATATGATGTCTCTAACAAGGCAAATATCACAAATCGCCAAGTGTTACTTGAGTTGGATTACATTGAGAGAACGGTTGACGAGAACGGGCAAACCGAGAAAGGTGGAGCTGGAGTAGTTCCTTCTGACGGAGGTGTTACAGATAATGTAGTTTGGTCTTTTAGCATTTCTACTTTGATTAAGGAATTACACAGTACTAACAGCAGGGTTTATGATGCACTTATTGAAAATTCTGCTGAATGGTCTGCAGCTAACTCGGACGGAGCTAGTCAAGGCGTTGCTGAATTGCTGGGACAAGCCGCTCAAATTGCAAAGGACAGTGCAGTGGAGTCGAATACACTTAATCACTATGAAATCCCTAGTCAATCAGATATAGATGATATTGTAGGCGATTTGCCTCCTGCAGTAGTTGAGAAAGTTTTGAGAGATACTAATGAAGACGGAATCTGGGATACTGCCGTTATATTATTTGGTATTACTAGCGATGTTCCTCCTCCTATAATCATTGAAGAGGTTGATATTGCTATGAAAACAAGAGGTGAAGGTCTTCATGAAGAGAATGGCAACAGACCTAATGGAGAAACTTACAGTAGAATGATGCTAACTGGTCCTGTTCCAGTTACACAAGCAATTACTGAAAGATCTTTTTCAGAATTTTGGAGAGTATTTCCTATAGGTGTTGTAATGTGTGGTGTTGCAATGTTCTTGATTCAGAAGAAGTTAAGGGCTGTAATGATTGCAGGTATTCCAACACTTTATTCAATTTTTATTACTTATGGTATAATCGGCTGGGGAGGCCTTGAGGCCACTCCTACGATTATTGCTCTAGGTCCTATTCTAATGGCTCTAGGTGTGGCCTACGGGCTGCATTTGTCTAATAGATTCACGGAAGAGGAAGGAGCAACGGCTCAAATTAGAATGATGAAAGCGATGTCTACCACAGGTAGAGCTATAGCTTTGTCTGCAATGACAACTATGATTGGCTTTGGTAGTTTGATGTACACTAACTTAGGTCCCGTATTTACGGTCGGACTGAGTTTAACTTTAGGAATAATGGTCTGTTTACTATGCACTTTTGTTATGTCGCCAGCTATTGCGGTCTTGACAAATTATGATCATAAAAAAGTTGAAGGTGAATGGCACAAATTAGCTAAGGTAGTTACTGAAAGAAATAAGCCAGTTTTGGCAATATTAGCTACTGCAACACTTTTATCAGTTGGAGTATTGCCTTTGCTTCAAACTAATATTGATTATCTTGATATGGTTCCAGACGATGAACCTACATTAATTGGTATTGTTAAATATTCGACTGAGTTTAATGCTGGGGCCTTTGGAATGATGATTGCCAGAGGAGATGTTCAAAAGGATTATGATGAGTGAACTAATGATGCCGTGGACCATCTTGACCAAGTTGATTTGCTTGTGGCGGGCTCTGAAAATAGTAACCGCGATGGCCTTAACGATGTCGAAGATGTAACTGCTATATCGCTTACCGAAGTTATGAAAGCAGTTAAGTTTTCAACTAACCAATCTTCTACACTAGATGCCGTATTGAATGTTGTTGGCGTCGAAGACGGCGTCGAGCGCTCATTTTGGGAATTATTACATAATGAGCAAGTAGCTAATAATCAGTTTGTAGGAAGAGACCTGCAAAAGTTCTTGCTAAATGTTTTTTATGATAGTATAACTCCTGAGGCAATTAGCATGATTATGGATTGCTCTCCAGATGATACAGGTCAGGTTGCCTGTAAATTCTCTAAAACCTTAATTTATGTTGACATGCCTCTGAAAGATATCAAAGGTATGGAAGTTGCAGTTATCGGCGTTAATGAGATTCGGGATGACCATGAATACGCTCCAGTAAAAATTTCAGCTCTTACAGGTGTTGCAGCTATAGGTACAAGTGTAAATGCACAATTAATTAGCTCTCAAATTACTACTTTGGTGATTTGTATTGTACTTGTTTTCTTTGTTTTAACATTAACCTTTGGAAGGAATTGGAAGCTTGGCCTCCTCACAACTTTCCCTGTTGTTTGGGTTATTTCTCTTGAACCTCTAACATTTGTAGCCTTGGGTCAACCACTGAGTTTAGTTACAGTTATGATAGGTTCCATTGTCATAGGAGTTGGAATTGATTTTTCGATACATATAACTCAAAGAGTTATTGAAGGTGGAATGAACATGCCTAGTGTTTACAACGCTATAGCTAAAACAGCTCAAACTTTAGCTGAGGCTACATTGGTAACCTTAGTGGGATTAACTGCAGCTTTCGCTATAAAAATCAGTGCTTTATGGTGGTTCGTTTTTATTATTGTTGTATTACTAATTGCTTCTATGATTTCGGCTATGTTCTTGTTACCTGCTCTATACTCTTTAATAATTAAATCAGGTGGAACTTTGTCTTGAAAGTTACAACAATTATAGGTGCTCAATGGGGTGATGAAGGCAAAGGTAAAGTTACAGATTATCTAGCTGATAATTCTAAAGTTGTGGCTAGATCACAAGGCGGCAATAATGCCGGCCATACAATTGTTGTTGATGGCAAAAAACATAAGTTACATCTTTTACCATCAGGTATTCTTAGAAAAGATGTTGTAAGCGTAATTGGAAACGGAGTTGTTGTTAATCCTGATGTTTTGCTTAAAGAGCTAGATAACCTCGAAAGCGAAAGAGGTCAACTTTTAATTTCTGATAGGGCTCATGTAATAATGCCCTATCATAAGCTACTTGACGGTGTAGAAGAAAGCTCGAAGGGTAAATCGATGATAGGTACTACCGGGAATGGAATAGGTCCTTGTTACTCAGATAAAGCGTCGAGAATTGGGATTCGAATGGGAGATATTCTAGATGACGACACTATAATTGAGCGTTTAGAAAAAGCGCTCCCTCGTAATCAAGCTCTTTTAGATCATTATGGTGCTCCCAACGATTTGACAATTGATAGCTTGCTGAACTTGTGTAGGGAGTGGAGGAATAAATTGGGCGAACACATAACAGATACTTCACTATTAGTTAACAAACATATTTCTAACGGTGAAAATGTATTACTTGAAGGCGCTCAAGGAGTTCACATCGATATTGATTATGGAACATATCCTTTTGTAACATCTTCCAGCCCAACCACTGCCGGTGCAGCTCTGGGTTCAGGTATTGCTCCCTCAAAAATTACTGATGTGGTAGGAGTCACAAAAGCATATTTGACTAGAGTCGGTTCAGGACCTTTTCCGACCGAGCTAGATGATGAAGTTGGTGAAATGATAAGAGACAAAGGTCAAGAATTTGGTACAACTACGGGTAGGCCAAGGAGATGTGGTTGGCTGGATTTAGTCATGTTAGAGCTATCCAATAGAATTTGTGGTTTTACATCCTTAGCAATAATGAAGTTAGACATATTGTCAGATATGGAAGAAGTCAAAGTGTGCGTAGGTTATAAAGATAAATCAGGATCGGAAATCAATCACTTTCCTTCTTCATTATCTTATATTGCTGAATGCGAGCCAGTATACAGAAATTTCAAAGGTTGGTCATCATCTGGAATTGATATTTCTAAAGGTATTATCCCAGAAGAAATGAAAAATTTCTTAGACTTTATATCCGAATGTTTAGGTATTCCAATTGGTATTGTCTCGCTAGGCCCTGGCAGGGACGAGACTATCATATTCTAAGATTATTTTACTTCGTCATCATCAAAATAAGATTGTACCCTATCAATTTCTTTTTCAACCCTTTCATTCAAAGTAATTGCAAATTTAGCTAAGGCTATTACCAATACAGTGACAGCAATTGCACTTATGTACATTCCTTGTAGAGTTCCATCGTCGGTGTTGGGTAGTAAATATTCTACAGTTGCAATTATTGTGTCCTTCCATACCAAAGCGACCACAAGACCAAAAGCAGTCATTACAGAGGACAAAACAATGCCCCTAACGTTTAATTTTTCAACATTTTCTTTAAAATCACTCATTATGTTCCTCTATAACATTCTTTTCCTTAAGACTTATGTCGTATACTGAAAATATAAACAAATCAGGATTTTTCTTTATTCTTTCGACACACGAGCTACACATTGGTTGTATAAAACCTTGGTTTTCATCATGCTTGTGTCTTAAATCTCCTTCATAGCAGTGCGATACTAAAAATTCAGCTTCGGAAGGCTGATTTAGTTTAGTCGGAGTTAATCCGTGAACATCGACACACATTCTACAATACATGTTATACCATATTAATTACAGGAAATGTGCTATTATAGTTATGCTGATTAATTTTAAATAAGACTATCGAGTCGAAAAATTATGGCAAAAGAAAAGAAGACACAAGGTTTTCAGTCTGCAGCAGGTTTAATTCGTTATTTTGATGCAGAAGACAGTAATGCCATTCAGATTTCTCGGTGGGGGGTTATGCTGGCCTGTTTGCTTGCTATAATCGTAGTTGAGTTGGCAGAAGCAGTAGGTCGAGAAACAAGTGCATACGTTCTTGCTGTAGGTGTGGTTGTTTTGATTTTAAATGAGATTCGAAATAGCCGCTCGGGTTCTGTATAATTTTATTAATGTTTTTCTAAGTTAGGAATTATGAAGCTTTGTGATTTCTGTGGTTTTGTAATAAAAGACCAAGACTCGAAGTGTTCTAATTGTAGAATGATGGTACCTGGAAGGGAGGCCATGCTTACTCCGCCTAAAGTTGAAATGCCGAAACTGGAGTCTAAATCAGTGTTGCCATATCAAGGCATTTCGAGTTATATTCCGAGGAAGTTAATAGCTCTTTTACTTGTTGCCGGCCTTTTTGCTTCGCCGCAAACTCAAGTTTTGGTGAGCGATGGAATGGATTACTGGGATCAGATAAATACTCCATATTACACAATACCAGAGCAGATAACTTTGACTTATGTAAGAAATTTTGAAATTTTCTTAGATGAAGGCGATGCAGCTGAGTATACTTTAACACTCAGCGTTCCAGAAAATCGCCCTTCAGGTTCTCAGTTAGGCGCAACAGATTGGCAAATTATAGAAAATTTACAAGTTAGTCCTATGTATAATCTCACTCCAGAAGGGAGAATGGAATGGAAAAATAACTTAACAGGTTCTGAACGAGACCACATTAGTTTGGAATATACAGCAACAATTAATCTTATACGTCCAGACATTAAGATTTCTAATTCAGGTAAAGTGAGTGATATACCCGCTGAGTTTGGCAACTATTTGGAAGATGATTGGCTGATTGAACCTAGTAACGAACAGGTTCAGCAATTGGCATTGCAATTATCTAACGGAACCGACGGAAACGTGATAATGATATTAAAAAATATTTTTGATTACATTGAAAATAATTACAAGTATCAAAAATCATCTGTTCCTAAAAGTTGTCCGGACACCATAGTAGGAAGAGTGGGTGATTGCGATGATTTTTCGATCCTCTTCAGCTCTATAGCTAGAGCCGCAGGCATACCTGCTTGGCTTGAACTGGGGATAATTCCAGCATTTATTGATGCAAGTTCTAGTTGTGATTTGAGAGATTGGGGCGGGCATGCCTGGGTTAATGCGGTTGTACCTCTCAATGATGGGACTTTTACCGTTGTAAATATTGATATTGCCAATTCGTATTTCATGTGGCTACCTCCATACCGGATATCCGATTGGGTCGATAACGGTAATGGAGATGATTTAGATTCGTACTATTATCTTTTTAGTAGTAAAGGAATCAATTCACAGGCAGCTTATTTGGAGAATTCATATGTTTCACAGTGTGAAGTCCAAGGAGAGATTAAGCTAACAGAACTAGATCTGGATTTATGATAGTTAATAGATTTTTAGAAGGGGATTTGGACAATTTGATGCTATTTTTAGATGATAATATAACTGAAAATTATGAAAAGGGAGTATTTCTTACAATCATGAAACGATGGCCAGAGGGTTTTTTAGTTATGAGATCTGATGATAATATTGTCGGCGTGGCTTGCGGTGCTATCCAGCCCAACTCTAAGTTAAGAATTCTTATTATTGCTCTGGCAAAAGATTTTAGGAGGAAAGGCTACGGTCGTGAACTTTTAAATATGATGATTGAAAGAAGCCTTAGTTATGGTGTAAAGAAGGTGACACTAGAAGTGAGAAAAGATTCACCTGCAATATATTTTTATCGTAAATTAAATTTTTCTAGTGTAGATGTATTACCATGTTATTATCAAGATGGCTGCGACGGAATAGTGATGGAGAAGCAAATTTAGCCATACTCAAGAGTAAGCAAATCTTTTTATACACCCCTAAATCAACAAACTCTCACCGAGGGATTTAACCATGGCAGACAAAAACGAAGATGGTAGTGTTGATGAAATAACAGCTTGTCCAGATTGTAAGGGAACGCATTTGAAACGTGATTATGATCACGCAGAAATTGTCTGTGCAGATTGTGGTTTGGTTTTAGAAGATAATATTGTTGATACAGGTCCTGAATGGAGAGCATTTGACATGCAACAAGAAAATGCTCTTGCAAGGGCTGGACCTCCAATGTCTACAACACTTCCTGATAAAGGATTGTCAACCGAGATTTCTCCAACTAACAGAGATTATTATGGAAGATCAATTTCGAATAAGAATCAATCAATGCTTTTCAGAATGCGAAAATGGCAAAGAAGGGCTCGTGCATCCAAGTCGGCTGAGAGAAACATGGCAGTAGCTATGCGTGAAATGCAGGCTGTAGCCACGAATTTGAAGCTACCAAGAAGAATTCAGGAGACTGCTGCTTTCATTTACAGAAGAGCCATACAAGAACAATCTTTGAGTGGTAGGGCAATTGAAATGGTAGCCTGTGCAGCTCTATATGCAGCATGTAGGCAAGAAGGAGTTCCTAGGACTCTTACCGAAATTAGTAGGCACAGCCGTTATTCAAGAAAAGAAATTTCCAGAACATATCAGGTAATGGTTAAAGCTTTGAAAATGCATTCGATGCCGCCTTTACCTGAAGATTACTTACCACGTATTTGTTCTAAATTAGAATTGTCTCCTAAGGTTGAAGGAGCTGCTAGAGATTTGTTAAGGGCTGCACAAGATGTTCCGCTTACCAATTCAGTTCCAATTTCCCTTGCAGCTGCAGCAGTTTACATAGCTTCTATTGTAAACAATGAAAGAAGAAAGCAGAAAGATGTTGCAAGAGCTGCAGATTTAACTGAAGTTACAATTAGAAGTAGATATAAGGAAATGGCACAATTTTTGAATATAGATATACATATCTAATTCAATGGTTGATCAAGCTATCTACAGACGTTTCAATCACACTGTTGCTTCTTGTTTTGTAATATATTTTCTTTTTCCAGAATACATATTTGGTGTTGATAGAATATATCTTGTTGTTGTTTTTTGGCTTGGTATCGTATTAATTGAATATTTTAGACTGTCTGGAGTCTTTGCATTAGATGGAATGAGAGATTATGAAAGCAGTAGGGTTGCCGGTTTCGTTTGGTTTGCAACCGGAACTTGCACAATTTTATTTTTTTATGAAGTAGGTGTTTTCTCTGAAGTATTTGCAGTTTCAACTATCATAATGGCCTCACTCGTTGACCCTCTAATCGGAGAATGTAACAAAAAGTATGGAGACCTACAGGGTTTTTTAGCAGGATTTACTGCTAGTGTGT